>DASTGR010000418.1:0-2397 GCA_035718885.1 Pseudolabrys sp.
TCACGAACTGCCGATCAGAATGCCGGCGAGAAACACCAGCACGCCGCCGACCACGACCTGGAACGCCGCCTGAAGGAATGGCGTGTCCATGAACTTCGTACGGATCCACGAGATCGCCCAGAGTTCGATCAACACCACGATTCCCGACACCACGGTGGCGTACCAGAAGTCCGGGATCAGGTAGGGCAGCGTGTGGCCGAGCCCGCCAATCGTGGTCATCAGGCCGCAGACCGCGCCGCGCAGCCACGGCGTGCCGCGCCCGGTGAGCGAGCCGTCGTCCGACAGCGCCTCGGCAAAACCCATCGAGATGCCGGCGCCGACAGACGCGGCCATACCGACCAGGAACGTCTCCCACGTCTGATGCGTGGCGAAGGCCGCGGCGAACAGCGGCGCCAATGTCGACACCGAGCCGTCCATGAGGCCGGCGAGGCCGGGCTGCACGTATTGCAGCACGAACATGCGCTTCGCGGTCTCGTCTTCCTTCTCGCGCGCACCGGGCGTGAGGATGCTCTCGGAGAGCTTGTGCGCCAACGACTCGTGTCCGGCCTCGGCTTCGGCGAGGTCCAGCAGCAATTGCCGCACCGAGGCGTCGCGCGCATTCTGCGCCGCCTTGCGGTAGAATCGCTCGGCCTGGAACTCCATGTCTTCGGCGAATTTGCGCACCTCGTCGAGGCCGAGCGGCCGCATGAGCCAGAGCGTCGACTTGTGCTGGATGAAGCCCTTCACGTCCTGACGGCGGATCAGCGGCAGGTACTCGCCGAACCTTTGCCGGTACAGGTCGAACAGGCGGGTGCGGTGCGTGACCTCTTCGTCCGCCATCTCGTCGAAAACTTTGGCCGAGGCGGGGAACTGGTCGCGCAGGCCCTCGGCGAAGCCGCGGTAAATGCGGCTGTCCTCTTCCTCATTGGTGATGGCCAGCGCCAACACCTCCTGCTCGGTCAGGTCGGAAAAATTCTTCACGCGGGATGCCCTTCGCAATCGACGGCTTGAACCGTTACGTACCTATATTAGAACCGTTCCAAACCGCAACGGGTCCGTCGCCGTCCCTTGCTTCCGCCCGCCAAGGCCTTCAAGGGAAAGGCAGACGAGAGACCCACGAATGACTCTAAGCCCTCTCCGCCGCCGGCTCGAGCCGGCGATCCGGCCGATGATGCACCTGTACTGGCGCTTCGCACGCGGCGCGACCTTGGGCGCGCGCGGCCTGGTGGTCGACGGGCAGGGCCGCGTCTTCCTCGTGCGCCATTCCTATGTGGACGGCTGGCACATGCCGGGCGGCGGCGTCGAAACCGGCGAGACCATGCTGACCGCGCTGACCCGCGAACTCGCCGAGGAGGGCAACATCACGCTCACCGGCCAGCCGCAGCTCTTCGCACTCTATTTCAACGCGCGGGTGTCGCGGCGCGACCATGTCGCGCTCTACATCGTGCGCGAGTTTCTTCAGGAGAGCCCGCCGCAGCCCAATCGCGAGATCGTCGAGCACGGCTTCTTCCCGATCGACGCGCTGCCGGACGACACGACGCGGGCCACGCGCGCGCGCCTCGACGAGGTGTTCCGCGGCGTGCCGGTCAGCGAGATGTGGTGAGCGCGATCCGCGGCGGACCGGTCGCATGGTCAGGTGAATGATGACGAAGCCAATTCCAGTATTCGACGGGCACAATGATGTGCTGCTGCGTCTCTACAAGTCCTCGTCCGCCGATGTCGTATCCGATTTCTTGAACGGTGAGGATGCCGGGCACCTCGACCTGAGAAAGGCGAGGGCCGGGTCCTTCGTCGGCGGATTTTTCGCGCTGTTCTCGCCGCCTGAGAAGTCGACGGCAAACGCTCCGCGCCAGGCCGATGAGAAAGCCCCGCAGCGGTCTCCCAGCCCTTTGTCGATGGACGCGGCGCGAAACTCCGTCGTCGGCGAGCTGGCCATTCTCACGAAAATCCTGCGCGCCGCGCCCGGCGAGGTCGCCTTGTGCCTGACTGCGGCGGAGGCGAAATCGGCCATCGCGACGAATCGATTGGCCGTGGTTCTGCATCTCGAAGGCGCCGAGGCGATCGACCCCGACCTGAATTTCCTTCATGTTCTTTACGCCGCGGGCCTGCGTTCGCTAGGCCCGGTCTGGAGCCGCGACAATATCTTCGGCCACGGCGTTCCCTTCCGCTTTCCTGCCGATCCGGACATTGGCGACGGGCTGACGGAGGCCGGCGAACGGCTGATCCGCACCTGCAACGACATGAAGATCCTGATCGACCTGTCGCACATCAACGACAAGGGGTTCTGGGACGTCGCGCGGCTGTCGACGGCGCCGCTCATCGCGACGCACTCGAACGCGCACGCGCTGTGCCCCGCGTCGCGCAATCTCACCGACCGCCAGCTCGACGCGATCCGCGACAGCGGCGGAATGGTCGGCC
>DASTGR010000419.1:0-2028 GCA_035718885.1 Pseudolabrys sp.
CGAGTGCGTTGTCGATATTCTGGGCGACAGGCATGAAGAGGTCTCGGCTTGTCATGGCCGGGCTTGTCCCGGCCATCCCGATCAGGATGGCAGTGTGGTGCCTACCTAAGCGAGATGGCACGCGCAACTCGGGCTTGCCCGGGTTGCGCAAAATATTGGTTTCCAGAAGTCGGGTATACCCGACTTCTGGTGACAAGCCCGGCCATGACACCCGATAGACAACGGCGCATCAACGCACGCTTCAGTTCGCAGTTCCGCTCGAGGCCAGGCCCTTCGGCTTGCCGGCGACCGTCACCAGCATGCCACCGCCATAGAGCCGCTTGGCGACGCGCTTGGCCTCGTCGATGGTGACCGCGTCGATCAGCTTCTGACGCTTGTCGATGTAATCGATACCGAGATTGTCGAGCTGGATCTGGGTGATCTGCGCGGCGACCTTGCTCGAGGAATCGAGCGACAGCGCATAGGCGCCCTTGAGGTAGGACTTGGCCGCCGCCAGTTCGTCCGGTGTCGGGCCGTTGTCGGCCATGCGCTTGGTCTCTTTCTCGATGATGGCGAGCGCGTCGGCGGTGCGATCGGCGCGCGTCGCCGTGCCGCCGAGCACCACCGCCGCCCGCTTGAACCAGACCAGGCTGTCGGAGACGCCGTAGGCCAGCCCGCGCTTCTCGCGCACCTCGCGATAGAGCCGCGAGGAGAAGCTGCCGCCGCCGAGGATGTGGTTGACGACGTAGGCGGCCATGAAGTCGGGATCGTTGCGTTCGATGCCGTTGCCGCCGAAGGTGACGACGGCCTGCGGCACGTCGACATCGATGACGATGCGCCGGCCCATGCCCTGCGGCGTCGCCGCCGGAATCGGCTTGAGGTCGTTCTTCGCCGGCAGGCCGGCGAAGGCGCGGTCGATCAGCGCCCCCGCCGTCTTTTCGTCGACGTCGCCGACGATCGAGATCGTCAGCTCGTTGCGCGCGAAGGTATGGTGCACGAAATTGCGCAGGTCGGCGGCACCGATGAGCGGCACCGTATCGAGCGAGCCGCGCGCCTCGCGGCCGTAGGGATGCTGCGGAAAGGCCGTGTGCCACCAGCTGCGGCTGGCGAGCGAATTCGGGTTGGTGTTTTCCCGGCGCAGCACGGCCATGACCTGCCCGCGCACGCGCTCGATGGCGTCGGCGTCGAAACGCGGCTTGGTCAAAGCGAGGCCGAGAAGGTCGAAGGCTTCGTCGCGGTGCTCGTTGAGGGTGCGCAGCGTGCCGTGGAAATAATCGCGGCCGACCTGGAAGCCCATTTCGATCGCATGGTTCTCGAGACGGCGGTGGAAGGTCTCGGAATCGAGATTCCCGGCGCCCTCGTCGAGCGTGTCGGCAACGAGATTGGCCGTGCCGGCCTTGGCGGCCTCGTCCTGGCTGGAGCCGCCATGAAAGGCGTAGTTCAGCGCGACGAGCGGCGTCGAGGTCTCGCGCACCATCCAGGCCGGAATGCCCGACGGGCTCACGATCTTCTCGATCGTGACGGCGTGGGCGAGCGGCGCGACAAGGCAGAGCAGCGCCGCGAGCGCGAGCAGTCTCAGATGACGTGTCATGAACGGCGCTCCGCCTGCGGGCTCGTATCCTTGATCAGATAACCGGTGACCGAGCGTCTCTTGTCGAGCCATTGCCGCGCGGCGTCCTGCACCTGCTCGGCGGTGACCTTGCGGATACGGTCGGGCCAGTGCGTCACGTCGTCGACGGTGGCGCCGGTCGTCAGCGCGCTGCCGTACCAGCGGGCCATGCTCGCCTGGCTGTCATGGGCGTAGACGGCGTCGGCGATGAGCCGCGTCCTGGTGCGGTCGAGCTCTTCCGCGGTGATGCCCTTGGTCGCGACCTCGGCGATGACGCCGTCGATCGCGGTCTCGAGCTGCGGCAGGGTCACGCCGTCCTTCGGCGAGCCGAAGACGCCGAACCGGGAATCGTCGAGCGCCGAGCTCTCGTACCAGGCGCCGGCGGCGACCGCGATCTTCTGGTCCACGACCAGCGCGCGGTAGAGGCGGCTGTTCGAGCC
>DASTGR010000420.1:0-3133 GCA_035718885.1 Pseudolabrys sp.
CGGCAACCCGCAATGGCGGGATCTCTAAAACGACATCACTCGCTGAGCGGCCTCATGGATTGCCGGGTCAAGCCCGGCAATGACGGTGGGGATACGCCTTAATTACCTCTTTCCCGCGGCCCAAAGCTTCGCCGAACGCGCATAAAACCCAATGGTTCCAGCCGGTTTCGCGCATTTGAGGATTTCGTGATCAGGAACATTGAACCCTTTTGGCTATTGCCTCGACGAACAATCGTCACGGTTCGTCGAGGGGTCCATGCCAAACAAGCTCTTCACCACCGCTTCGCTCGCGGCGCTGATCGCGGCTGCCGCTTTCACCTCGCCCGCTTCCGCCCAGTCCCTGTTCGCCTTCCTCGCGCCGCCGGCGCAGGTCGAGGCCGCGCCCGCCCCGCAGGCCGTCGCGCCGGCCGCCGCGGATGATGACGCGGCGATGGACCAGGCCATGGACCCGCGCCTCCAGCGCCAGGTCGTCGCCTATCCGACGCGTGAGGCGCCCGGCACCATCATCGTCGATACGCCGCACACCTTCCTTTATCTCGTCCTCGGCGACGGCCAGGCGATGCGCTACGGCATCGGCGTCGGCCGCGAAGGCTTCACCTGGTCGGGCGTGCATCCGGTCGTGCGCAAGGCCGAGTGGCCGGATTGGTATCCGCCGGCCGAGATGATCAAGCGCCAGCCCTATCTGCCGCGCATGGTCGCGGGCGGCCCCGGTAATCCGCTCGGCGCGCGCGCCATGTATATCGGCGGCACCGACTACCGTATTCACGGCACCAACGATCCGTCGTCCATCGGCAAGTTCATGTCGAGCGGCTGCATCCGCCTGACCAATCCGGACGTCGAGGACCTGTTCAGCCGCGTGAAGGTCGGCGCCAAGGTCATCGTGCTGCCGAAGACCGCCGCGCCCACGCGCGAAGCCTCGCGGCCCGTCACCTCGCAGGTCGCCAGCTATGCGCCGGCCGAGCAGACGGCTGCGGCGCGCGCCTGGAACGGTGTCCGCCCGAACTGAGTTTCGCACTCACCTTTTGATCCTCCGACAACTTGCCCGGCCTCGCGCCGGGCAATTTTTTTGATACCGTCGATCAACTTTTCTCCATTGGTGGGGGGAACCGGCAGGGCTATACGTCGCGCCGGTTCATTGGAGTTTCGATCATGCGCATTGCGGCGATGGCGGCGGGCGGAGTCGGCGGCTACTACGGCGCGAAGCTGGCGGCGGCGGGGCACGACGTGTTCTTCATCGCGCGCGGCGCCCACAAGGAGGCGATCGAGAAGAACGGCCTCAAGGTCGAGAGCGTCAACGGCGACGTTCACATCGCCAGAGCCAATGTGACCGACGATCCGGCCAAGGTTGGACCGGTCGACATCGTCCTGTTCGCGGTCAAGCTTTGGGACACGGAAAAGGCCGCCGAGGCCTGCCGTCCGCTGCTCGGGCCGAACACGCGCGTCATCACCATGCAGAACGGCGTCGACAGCTACGAGCGCATCGCGCCGATCGTCGGTGCGGAGCGCGCAATACCGGCGGTCACCTATGTCGTCACGGTCATCGACCGGCCCGGCGTGATCCGGCAGGATTCGAAATTCCAGTCGATCATCTGCGGCGCGCACGACAACCGCGACGACGCGCCGCTCAAGGCCTTCGTCGCGGCGGCCAAGGCGGCGAAGATCGACATTACGCTGTCCGACGACATCCAGCGTGACCGCTGGCACAAGTTCGTCTTTCTTACCGGCACCTCCGGCGCAACCGCGGTGACGCGCGAGACGATGGGCCCGATCCTGAAGGATCCCGACACGCGCAACCTGTTTCACAACATCATGCGCGAGACGCTGAAGGTCGGGCAGGCAAAGGGCGTGAAGCTGTCGGACACCTACGCCGACGAGCGCCTCGTCTTCGCCGACGGGCACGTGCCGGCCTCGATGAAGGCGTCGATGGCCAATGATCTCGATCGCGGCAACCGGCTCGAACTCGACTGGCTTGCCGGCACCGTGTCGCGCATGGGCAAGGAAGCCGGCGTGCCGACGCCGGTCAATGACACGGTCTATGCCGCCCTGAAGCTGCACCGTATGGGCAAGCACTGACGGGCGCGCTTGCCGGGCGCCCGCCGCGCGCCGATACTCTCCCGCCCGCAAGAACACGCATAGAAAGCGGGTGGGGAGGAAGATCATGAATTATGTAATCCGCCTTCGGCGGACGTTGGCCGTCGCCATGTTCGTGGCGCTCGCCGCCACCGGCGCGCGCGCCGACGTCTATCCGTCGTCGAAGATCACGCTGATCGTCGCTTTCGCGCCGGGCGGCGTCGCGGACACGGTCGCGCGCATGATCGGTCAGGGGCTCTCCGAGAAGCTGCATCAGACCGTTGTGGTCGAGAACCGCGGCGGCGCCGGCGGCAATATCGCCGCCGGGCTCGTCGCGCGCGCTCAAGCCGACGGCTACACGCTTCTCGTCACCACGACGGCGCTGGCGATCAACGCGACCCTGCATCAGACGAACCCTTTCAAACCGGAGGACTTTGCCGCCGTGGCCATCGCCGCCTCGAGCCCCGAGGCGCTGGTGACCAGCGCGAGCAACCCGGCCAACAATCTCGCCGACCTGATCAGGATCGCCAAGGACCGCCCGATCACCTTCGGCTCGGCCGGCGTCGGCTCGGGCTCGCATGTCGAGGCCGAGTATTTTCTGAAGGAGCTCGCGCATGTGAATGCGACGCACGTGCCGTTCCAGGGCGGCGCGCCGGCCATCAACGCGACGCTCGGCAAGCAGATCGACCTGCTCGCCACGACGCTGGGCGGCGCCGCGGCGGCCCAGATCAAGGCCGGCAAGCTCAAGGGTCTCGGCATCGCCGCCGACGCGCGCGCCGCCGTCGTGCCGGACGTGCCAACCTATGCCGAGCAGGGCTTCCCCGGCTTCACCACAGCTTCCTGGGTCGGCGTGTTCGCGCCGGCCAAGACCGACACGAAGATCGTCGCCACGCTGAATGCCGCGATCGTCGACGTCATCAAGAGCGACACGGTGCAGCAGCGCCTGACCGGCATCGGCTTCGATACGCTCACCCTGCCGCAGCCGCAGGCGCAGGCCATGTTCACCGGCGAGATCGACAAATGGGGCCGCATGGTGAAGACCCTCGGCCTGTCGGTGAAATAG
>DASTGR010000421.1:0-3056 GCA_035718885.1 Pseudolabrys sp.
TGTCGACCGTGTACTTGATGATGTCCTGGATGACCGGGAAGTCGGTGCCGACCTGGTTGAAGTCCAGCGACAGATAGCCCTTGCCGCCGTCGCCGGCCGGACGCGCATCGTCGTCGCCGCCGGCCCACCAGTTGCCGATCAGGTGATCCATCTTGAAGTTGATCTTGGCGGCTTCCTTCACCGCCGTCGGGTTCATCGCACCGAAGCCCTGGAGGTAGAGCCAGTCCGGACGGTCGCGGCGGATGTTGAGCCACTGCGACGACTGGTTCTGCATCTCGGCCGCCGGCACGGGATAGAGCTTGAGCTCGAAACCGTAATCCTTGGCCAGCGCCTCGAGCACCGGGATCGGCTCCTTGCCGTAAGGCGCGTCGAGATAGACGAGGCCGAGCTTCTTGCCCTTGAGCTTGTCCAGCCCGCCTTCCTGCTTGCCGGCATAGGCGACGAACATCGAAGCGCCGTCCCAATAGGTCGCCGGCGGATTGAATATCCACGGGAAGGTGTTGCCGTCGGCCGACGCCGAGAGGCCGTAGGCCATGGACAGGATCGGGATCTTGTCGAGCGCCGCCTTCGGGATCAGCGGCAGGGTGATGCCGGTCGAATAGGGATTGAGCACCACCGGATTCTTCGATTTCACCTGCTCATAGCATTCGAGGCCCTTCTTGGTGTCGTAACCGGTCTCGCACTCCTCCACGACCAGCTTGACGCCGCCAATGCCGCCGTCACGCTCATTGAGCATGTTGAGATAGTCGGCCATGCCGTTGACGATCGGCGTGCCGGAGCCGGCGAACGGGCCGGTGCGGTATGAGAGCAGCGGAATGTAAATTCCGTCGGCGGCGCTCGCAGGTGCGGGCGTCAGCGACAACCCGGCGGCGACCATGGCGGCGGCCCCGAGCAGCATAGGATAGCTTCGCATCACGTTTCCCTCCATGGGCGGCATTTGCGCCGCCTGTTGCTTGATGACCGTGCGGCTTTGCCGCCGGCCCTCCCGGTTTGCCCGGGCTTGGCCGAGAGTTTGCGCCTTCAATATGGGAAAGGCCACACCCTCAGTTTCTGCTTGCCGATCTGCCAGAGCCGGGCGAGACCCGCCGGCTCGACGATCAGGAAAAAGACGATCAGCGCGCCGACCACCATGTATTGGATGTGCTCGACCATCGCCGACTGGATCGGGATGCCGAGCTTCGGCGGGATATAGCGCAGCACGATCGGCAATATGTATATCAGCGCCGCGCCGTAGAACGAGCCGGTCAGGCTGCCGAGGCCGCCGATGATGACCATGAAGAGGATGAAGAACGACAGGTTGACGTCGAACACCGCGGGCTCGGCGCTGCCGTACCAGATGAAGACCATCAGCGCGCCGGCGACGCCGCTGTAGAAGGACGACACCGCGAAGGCGAGGAGCTTGGTGCGCAGGAGGCGGATGCCGATCAATTCGGCCGCGAGGTCCATGTCGCGCACCGCCATCCACATGCGGCCAATGCGGCCGTGCACGAGATTGGAGGCGAGCCATGTCAGCGCGACGACGAAGCCGAGCATGACGTAGTACCGCGTCAGCGGGCTCGCGGTCGCGCCGGTGAGCGGGATGCCGAACAGGCTGCGCGTCGGCACCTCGATCGCGCCGGAGACATTGTAATTGTAGAACCAGGGCTGGCGGATGAAGAGCCAGGACAGGAAGAACTGCGCCGCCAGCGTCGCGACCGCGAGATAGAAGCCCTTGATGCGCAGCGACGGCAGGCCGAACACGACGCCGACGCCGGCCGAGAAAAAGCCGGAGGCGAGAATCCAGATCAGGATGTTCACGCCGGGGAAATAGGTCGTCAGCTTGTAGCAGGCATAGGCGCCGACGCCCATGAAGGCGCCGGTGCCGAGCGACAGGAGCCCGGTGTAGCCGGTCAGCAGGTTCAGCCCGATCGCGGCGAGCGAGAACACCAGGAAGGGGATCATCACGGCCTGCAACAGGAACTCGTTGCCGAACGCCGGAATGATCACGCCCGCGATCGCCAGGATGACGACGACGCCGATGCGGTCCTGGAGAATGGGGAACACCGCCATGTCGGCGGTGTAGTCGGTCTTGAACTGGCCGGCCTCGCGGTAGAGCATCTCAGATCCGTTCGATGATCTTTTCGCCGAACAGGCCCTGCGGCCGGAACAGCAGGAAGACGAGCGCGATCACGTAAGCGAGCCAGGTCTCGATGCCCGAGCCGAGCAGCGGGCCCCAATAGAATTCGCCGATCTTCTCGCCGACGCCGATGATGACGCCGCCGACGATGGCGCCCGGCACCGAGGTGAAGCCGCCGAGGATCAGCACCGGCAGCGCCTTGAGCGCGATGATCTCGAGCGCGAAGGAAACCTCCGAGCGCGCGCCCCACATGATGCCGGTCGCGAGCGCGACGAGGCCGGCGGCGAACCAGACGATCACCCAAATCTGCTCGAGCGAGATGCCCACCGAGAGCGCCGCCTTGTGGCTGTCGGCGACGGCGCGCAGGGCGCGGCCGATGCGGGTCTTCTGGAAGAACAATGCGAGAGAGGCCACCATCAGCGAGGCGATGATCGTCGCGGCGATGTCGATCTTCTGGAGCGACACGAAGCCGCCGGCGAACTTGATGTCGATCGCGCCCTTCGGCAGGCCGAGCTGGCTGGCGATCATCACCTTGGGGTCGCCGCCGAACACGAGTTCGCCGAAGCCGATGAGGAAATAGGTGAGCCCGAACGTCGCCATGAACAGGATGATGTCGGGCTGGTTGACGAGCGGCCGCAGCATCAAACGTTCGACCCCGACGGCGAGCCCGAACATGACCGCGATGGTGATGGCGAGCGCGGCATAGGCCGGAATGCCGTGCTCGTGCAGGCCGACCAGCGTCAGCGCCGCGAACACGACCATGATGCCCTGCGCGAAATTGAACACGCCGGACGCCTTGAAGATCAGCACGAAGCCGAGCGCGATCAGCGAGTAGAGGACGCCGGCGACGAGCCCGTCCCACAGCGTCTGCACCAACAGGTCCGGCGCCGTGCCCATCTGCACGAAGGGGTCGATGAAGACTTTGTAGAGGAGGTCCATC
>DASTGR010000422.1:0-3910 GCA_035718885.1 Pseudolabrys sp.
CTGCCGTCGGGGACGGAGATGGTGATGCCTGGGGACAACATTGCGATGACGGTGACGTTGATTGCGCCGATCGCGATGGAGGAGGGGCTGCGCTTCGCGATTCGCGAGGGTGGCCGCACCGTCGGTGCCGGCGTCGTCGCCAAAGTGATCGAGTAAGGACGGGCAGGCGCCGCACATCGCGCTCGTTCTTTGGTAGCAGTTCCGCATCGAATCGTCGGGCTCCGCCCGCGGTTCGATGGAAGACAAATCGGCGAAAAGTAGGGTTTCACTTTTCGCCGCTAGGATCTAGGCCAGTAGCTCAATTGGCAGAGCGGCGGTCTCCAAAACCGCAGGTTGGGGGTTCGATTCCCTCCTGGCCTGCCCTCCGGGCAGTGAAATGGACAAACTGAAAATCGCGGTCGCCGTCGGCTTTGTCGTCCTCGGCCTTTGGGCGTACTACTACTTCGGCGACACCGCGCAGGTGCTGCGCGTGCTGATGGTTCTCGGCGGCCTGCTGGCCGGCGCGGCGATCGCTTGGCTGTCGCAGCCGGGCAAGGAGTTCTTCGCGTTCGCGCAGGAGGCGTGGGGAGAAGCGGGCCGCGTGTCGTGGCCCACGCGCAAGGAAACGATCCAGACGACCGCCATCGTGTTCGCTTTCGTCGTCGTGATGGCGCTGTTTCTCTTTGCCGTCGATTCGACGCTCGCCTGGGCGATCAAGATGCTGACGGGGCGGGTGGAGTGATGGCCGACAAGAAGTGGTACGTCGTGCACGCGTACTCGGGCTTCGAGAAGAGCGTGCAGCGGACGCTCCTCGAGCGGATCAAGCGCTCCGACCTGCAGGACCAGTTCGGCCAGATCCTCGTCCCGGTCGAGGAGGTCGTCGAGATGAAGAGCGGCCAGAAGGCGATTTCGGAACGCAAGTTCTTCCCGGGCTACGTGCTGGTCGAGATGGAGATGACCGACGACACCTGGCACCTCGTCAAGAGCACGCCGAAGGTGACAGGCTTCGTCGGCGGCACGGCGAACCGGCCGACGCCGATCTCGCAGAAGGAAGTCGACGCGATCCTGCGCCAGGTGCAGGAGGGCGTCGAGAAGCCGCGGCCGAAGGTGCTGTTCGAGCTCGGCGAGGCTGTGCGCGTGAAGGAAGGCCCGTTCACCGACTTCCACGGCAACGTCGAGGACGTGAACTACGAGAAGAGCAAGCTCCGCGTGTCGGTGACGATCTTCGGTCGATCGACACCCGTGGAGCTCGATTTTTCGCAGGTGGAGAAGGCTTGACCCCTTGGGGAGGACCGCAACGCGCGTCCGCTTGCACCCACATCAGGAGATAGACCGTGGCGAAGAAGGTAGTCGGTTACATCAAGCTGCAGGTGCCCGCGGGAAAGGCGAACCCGAGCCCCCCGATCGGCCCCGCGCTCGGCCAGCGCGGCCTCAACATCATGGAATTCTGCAAGGCGTTCAATGCGCAGACGCAGGGCATGGAAGCCGGCCTGCCGATTCCGGTCATCATCACCGCTTACGCGGACAAGAGCTTCACGTTCGTGATGAAGACGCCGCCGGCGACCGTGCTGATCAAGAAGGCGGCGAAGGTCGACAAGGGCAGCAGCAAGCCGAACGCCGACAAGGTCGGCAAGCTCACCCGCGCGCAGGCCGAGGAGATCGCGAAGACCAAGCAGCCGGACCTCACGGCCGCCGATCTCGACGCGGCCGTGCGCACGATCGCCGGCAGCGCCCGCAGCATGGGCATAACGGTGGAAGGAGTGCAGTGATCATGGCCGAGCAGAAATCGCCGCATCTGTCGAAGCGGATGCAGAAGGTGCGCGGCAAGATCGATCACGCGAAGTCCTATTCGCCCGATGACGCATTGAAACTCGTCAAGGAGACGGCGACCGCCAAGTTCGACGAGTCGGTCGATGTCGCGGTCAATCTCGGCGTCGACGCGAAGAAGTCCGACCAGACGGTCCGCGGTTCCGTGGTGCTTCCGGCCGGGACCGGGAAGAAGGTGCGCGTCGCCGTGTTCGCTCAGGGCGACAAGGTGAAGGCCGCGCAGGACGCCGGCGCCGACATCGTCGGGTTCGACGACCTCGCTGCTCGAATCAAGGAAGGCTTCATGGACTTCGACGTCGTGATCGCCTCGCCCGACGCGATGCGGGTCGTCGGCCAGCTCGGGCAGATCCTCGGGCCGCGCGGCCTCATGCCGAATCCGAAAGTGGGCACCGTTTCCGCCGACGTCGCCACGGCGGTAAAGAACGCGAAGGCCGGCCAGGTGCAATACCGCACGGACAAGGCGGGGATCGTCCAGTGCACGATCGGTCGGGCGTCGTTTTCGCCCGAGGATTTGAAGACGAACCTGACGGCCTTGATCGACGCCCTCAACAAGGCGAAGCCGGCGGGCGTCAAGGGCGTCTACCTGCGCAAGGTGAGCGTGTCGAGCACGATGGGTGCCGGGGTGCGCGTCGATACGTCGGGCTTTGCGCAGTCGGCAGCAAACGCGTAACGAATCGAACACGCTGCCGCGCTGGGCGGCCGCGTTGAAAAAAGGCCGCCGACGCCGTGGCGTCGGTGGCGAAATGCAGGTTTTGAGGGAACGCGCAAGGCGACAACGCGTTGCACGGACCGTCAAAGACCGCCGGAGCATTCGGCTTAAACGAGGGTGCGGCATCGCGGCGGGATCCTTGATCCCGGTTTCCGTTGATACCCGATCCCTGGTCCGGCGCAGATGGTGCCCCTCGGACAGGATGGTCCTGGACGTGAGGTCACCGGTTTTAAGACAAGGGTGACTATGAGTCTCAACCTTTCGGAAAAGCAGTCGGTAGTCGCGGAGGTCGCGAAGCAGGTAGCCGGCGCGCAGGCGATCGTGATGGCGGAGAACCGGGGCTTGCCGGTTGCCGACATGACGCGGCTTCGCGCCAAGGCGCGCGCCTCGGGCGTGTACTTCCGGGTGGTCAAGAACACCCTCGTTCGCCGGGCCGTCGCCGATACGCCGTTCGCGCCGCTTTCCGACCGCATGGTCGGGCCGCTGGCGTACGGGATCGGTCCCGACCCGGTCGCTGTCGCGAAGGTCCTGAACGACTTCGCGAAGGGCAACGAGAAGTTCGTGATCGCCGGGGGCGCGATGCCCGGGCAGGTCATGTCGGCCAAGGAGATCGCGGCGCTTGCCTCGCTGCCGTCTCGCGAGGAGCTGCTCGCCAGGCTGATGGGCACGATGCAGGCGCCCATCGCCAAGTTCGTCCGGACGATGAACGAGGTCCCGGCGAGGTTCGCCCGGACGCTCGCCGCCGTCAGGGACAAGCGGGCCGAGCCCGCGCCTTCTTCCGGCTAGAGACCCAGCGCGGAGCGCGGCATCGAAGTCTCCGCGGAACCGGCTTGATTTTTGAACTCCGCATACCCATCTCAACTCGTTACGTCAGGAGCATCGAATGACCGCAGTGCAGACTGAAATCCTCGACAAGATCGCCTCGATGACCGTGCTCGAGCTTTCCGAGCTCATCAAGGCCATGGAAGACAAGTTCGGCGTCTCCGCCGCCGCAGCCGTCTCGGTCGCGGCGCCCGCCGCCGGCGGGGCGGCACCGGCGGCGGCCGCGGAAGAGCAGACCGAGTTCAACGTGATTCTCACCTCGTTCGGCGAGAACAAGGTGAACGTCATCAAGGCAGTGCGCGAGATCACCGGCCTCGGCCTCAAGGAAGCGAAGGACCTGGTCGACGGCGCGCCGAAGCCGGTCAAGGAAGGCATCCCGAAGGCCGACGCCGAAGCCGCCAAGAAGAAGCTGGAAGATGCCGGCGGTAAGGTGGAGATCAAGTAAATGAGCCAGAGCGGTTCGCAAGGCTAACGCCGCGAACCGCTGGAAAAATCACTTCGCAGCACGGTAGTGGGCAAGCTGATGACCCGGAAATCGCCGGCCGAGCCGGACGATTTCCGGCGGTAAGGGCA
>DASTGR010000423.1:0-14971 GCA_035718885.1 Pseudolabrys sp.
GTTCGTCCGGTGCGGGCCGACGATACCTGCGCTGCCCGTCCCTAGGCGAGGTTCATCGTCGAGTGGATATCGGCCACCACGTCGTGGTGTGGCGCGATGATCTGTGCCTCGATGTCGAACGTGCCTGCCGGCCCGATCGGACCGGTCTGGATGCCGGGCGTGTGCGGATCGGTGTCGATCACCGACTGGTAGAACGCGTAGTTCTGCGAGTTCTGCGTCACATACTGGTTGCCGCCGTCGTCGCCGATGACGATGTTGCTGTGCGCATCCTCCCAGACGACGTGCGATCCGCCGGTGTTGTGCACCGGATCGTAGACCGCGTGAAGCGTCAGCGGGTCGTTGTGCTGGCTCGGGTCGAGATCGATCTTGAAGATGAACTGCCCGCCGGAGGCGAGGAAGTCCTGGATCGTCTGGTGCGTGCCGGCGCCGACCCCGGTGTCGAAGCTGAAGTCGAAGTTCGCGGCCGCGTGGGTTGCGCTCGCCGAGGACACGTTGTGCGCTGGATCGGCGACCTGCGGTCCGGCCGGCATGTTGTAGACGAGCACCCCGTCGTCGGTCACAGCCGCGGGCTGCACGGTGTCGCCCTGACGGTAGTGGACGTCGGTGCCGAGCTGGAACGCGCCGGACGTCTGCGTCTCCCAACCGGCGGCCGGATTGCCCGAACCGTTGAGCGTATGGCCATGGCCGTCGGTCGCGGTCACATCGAGCGTCGCGTTGAGCGCGGTCGCCGGCTCGTCATGATGCTCGTCGGGCAGCGGCACGCCGCCGACGTCGAGCACCGAGTGGATGTCGGCAATGACGTCGTGATGCGGCGCGACGATCTGCTCTTCGATGTCGAACAGTCCGGCCGGTCCGACCGGGCCGGTCTGGATGCCGTGCGTGTGCGGATCGACGTCGATCAGCGACTGATAGAACGCGAGGTTCTGCGAGTTCTGCGTCACATACTGGTTGCCGCCATCGTCGGCGATGACGATGGTGTTGTGCGAGTCCTCCCAGACGACGTGCGAGCCGCCGGTATTGTGCACGGGATCATAGACCGCATGCAGCGTCAGCGGATTGTTGTGCGCGGTCGGATCGAGATCGATCTTGAAGACGAACTCGCCGCCGGAGGCGAGAAAATCCTGGATCGTCTGGTGGGCGCCGCTGCCAACCCCGGTGTCGAAGCTGAAGTCGAAGCTTGCGGCCGCGTGGTTTGCGCTGGCCCCGAACACGCCGTGCGTGTGATCGACGACCTGCTGGCCAGCCGGCATGTTGTAGACGAGCGCTCCGTCATCGGTGACAGCCACCGGCTGTACGATGTCGCCCTGGCGATAATGAACGTCGGCGCCGAGCTGGAATGAGCCGACGTTCTGCACTTCCCAGCCGGTCGCCGGATTGCCGGCGCCGTTGAGCGTGTGGCCGTGGCCGTCCGTCGCCGTCACGTCCAGCGACGTGTCGAGATAGACCGGCGGCAGATCCTTGCGGTGATGGAAGCCGTCGTCGTCATCGTCGTGACGATGATCGTCGTCGCGGCCGTGGTCGTGGTCTGACATGGACAATCCCTCCCCGTGTGTACGGTCGTCGCAATTTGTCCCGATTTTGTATCGGTTTGTTGTCGATCGTTATTTCCAACGGTAGCATGGGAATAGGGCGTCCGCTACGCGCAAAACGCGTCGTCAGGCCGGGTTACTCGTAAACCATGCAGGCCCCACGGCGAGCTCGGGCCAGCCAATGTCGCGGCCGGCTTTCACCGCGGCCTGATCGGGCGGCAGCGATGCATCCCAGTGCTGCGCCGTGAAGCGTTTGCCTGTGACGCCGTTCGACGCGTCCGACATCAACCAGGAGATCGGCGGCCCCATGATCGCAGGGCGCAGCATCTGCTCGCGTGGCCAGCCGGACGCATCGTCGATGAACGGCGTGTCGGTCGGCCCGCCCGGCACCAGAACGTTGACGCCGACCCCCGTGCCCTCGAGCTCGAGCGCCCACACAGCCGACATCGATTCCAGCGCCGACTTGGTCGCCCCGTAAGGCAGAACGCGCAGCATCGTCCGGTAGCTGGTCGTGTTGTTGACGATGCGGCCCCACCCCGCGGGCTTTAAGTGCGGCAGTGCCGCCTGTGTGATGAGGAGCGGCGCGCGCACATTGACGGCGAAGAACCGGTCCCAGGTCTCGGCATCCATCTCGGCGATGCCGGGATGGCGGCTCTCGGCGTCGGGCCTTATGGCGCTCATGCCAATGCCGGCATTATTGACGACGCCCTCGAGCCTCCCGAAATGCGAAACCGCCGCCGCGACCGCCCGGGCGCATGCGTCCGGTTGCGACAGCTCCGCCTCGATCGGCAAGAGCCGCTCGCGGCCGAGCGAGGCCGTGAGGCGTGCGAGCGCCTCCGCGCTGCGGTCGACCGCGGCGACGGCGTGCCCGTCCTTGAGCAGCGCCGCCGTCATGACGCTTCCGAGACCGCCGGCCGCGCCGGTGATCAGGACGACCCGTGACGGCATCCGTCAGCTCTTCATCGGCGGATAGTCGCGCGAGAAAACCGGCTCCTTGAGGAACGCCTTCGGGTCCATGGTCCAGAACTGGCTGACCTTGTGATAGGTCTTGATCGTCTTGTTGACCATCTTGCCGCCGTCCTTCTCGACACGGCGGACATAGACGTCCATCACGACATTGCCGTGGTCGTCGAACGCGACCGGCCCGCGCGGCGTCTCGGCAAGCGTGACCGAACGGATCGCCTTGACGAAGGCGTCCGGATCGTCCGACTTGCCGCCCGTCTTGGCGAGCGCCGCTTCGATCACCATGCCGTCGATATAGAAGCACGCGGCGTAATGGCCGATGCGTACGTCGTTGCCGTAGTTCTTGCGCATGCCGGCAATGAAACGCTTGTTGGCGTCGGTGTCGATGTCGAGGGAATAGGGATTGGTGTTGATCAGCCCCTGCGCCTCGTCGCCATATGCGGCGATGATCGTGTCGTCGGCCGTGGTCGAGCCGCCGACGAGCTGCTGCTTGGTGCCCATCGCCTTCGCCTGCTTGATGAACTTGATGGGGTTCGATCCGGCATTGCCGACGCAGACCGCGTCGCAGTCCGGCAGCTGCGCGACGTAAGGCGCGTAATCGGCCGTGTTGAGCGGTGACCACAATTTCTTGACGACGCGGCCGCCCTCCTGTTCCAGCACGCGCTGGAAACCGCCGATCTGCTCGTAGCCGAAGGCGAAGTCGTCGGCGATCGTCGCGGCCGTCTTCATCTTCATCTCGGTGTGCAGATAATCCGCGAGCGGATAGAGGCACTGCGCCGACGTGTACGAAGTGCGCGTGAGATAGGCGTTGCCCTTGCGCTGCGTCACGTCCTCGGCGCCGGCGAAGGCGAGCGTCGGCATCTTCGCCTGGGCGAGATAGTCGAGCGTCGCCAGCAGTTCGAAGGCCGCGAACGGCCCGAGCACGACATTGACCTTGGCGCGCTCGACCAGTTCCTGCGCCTTGGTCTTGGCGCCGGCCGGCGACCCGCCCGTGTCGGCGACGATGAGATCGACCTTGCGTCCGCCGAGCGTGAAGTTCTTCTCCTTGAGGTAGGTCGTGATGCCCTCCTCGGCGTGCTGGCCGCCGGCGGCGAGCGGCCCGGTCTTGACCGTCAGGAGACCGATCTTCATCGGTGCACCTTGCGCGATCGCCGGCATCGGAAAGGCCGCTGCTGCGGCGGTGCCCGCCATCATCTGGCGGCGGCTGAGCGTGATGGTCATGGTTGTTTCTCCCCCGGCTGTGGCGGCCGTTCTATGTCGCGGCCTGCGGGGCAAATTCAATCACAGCCAGCCGGCCCGGGCGACTGCCAATTGCCGCTCCGGCGATGGGGCGTCTGCCCACAAGCCGGGGGTGCAGCGCAATAATTTTTAGAAATCCGTCACGCGAATCGCTTAGCCTTCCCTCCATGGCGGTTCGTACCTTACGGATCGATAGGCTTGCGGGGCACTTGGCAACACCCCGAAGCCCGGCCGCACGGCCTGACCGCCCGCTTCCCTCGACCACTTCTCGGCTCTGGTACCCGCGCCCCCGCGCGGTGCGTTGGCGTATGCACTTATCCTTAAGCCCACCAGAAGGACCACTCCCTTGGGTAAGAACCTCGCGAAGAAAAGACGCCGTCATGAGCGCCTGCTGGGATCTGCGGAGATCATAGAGTTCCAGAACTCCTCCAAATTCGAAAGCGAGCGCGCCCTGCCGCCGATCAAGGCGCTCAATCCCACGCAAGCCGACTATCTCGACGCTCTTCGCAAGGCTCCCCAGGTCATCGTTCTCGGGCCCGCCGGCACCGGCAAGACCTGGATCGCGGCCACCCACGCCGCCGACCTCTACCGCAACCGCCAGATCGACAAGATCATCCTGACGCGCCCGAACGTGCCGTGCGGCCGTTCGCTCGGCTTTTTCCCCGGTTCGCTCGAAGACAAGTTCGCGCCCTGGGCCGCGCCCGTCGCCGAGGCCATCAAGGAGCGCATCGGCAAGGCCGCCTATGAGATCGCGCTCAAGAACGGCGCGATCGAGATGGTGCCCTTCGAGGTCATGCGCGGCCGCTCGTGGAAGAACGCCTTCGTGCTGCTCGACGAGGCGCAGAACGCCTCGCCCGTCGAGATCAAGACCTTCCTCACGCGCGTCGGCGAGGACTGCACCACGGTCATCAACGGCGACATCAGCCAGTGCGACCTCGACCGCGACAGCGGCCTGCGCGTCGTCATCGACATGATCGCGAAGCAGGGCCTGCCGGTCCCGGTGGTCGAGTTCGGCCGCGCCGATATCGTGCGCTCCGGTCTCTGCGCGATGTGGGTCAACGCTTTCGCGGAGGCGAACATCTAAGCGGGGAAACGCTGCGCGCGGCGGCATGACGGCGGCAGGCTGCGATGCTAGCCTGCCGCTCTCGCCGTTTTTCGCATTCGCGAAGGTTCAATCATGAGCGCCGAAGCGTGGCCGTCCGGGAAACTCGATCCCGAACACGTCGTCGTCACCGAGCCGGTCGAAGGCTCGTCGATCCCCGTGCACCTGACGTATGTCGAGGCGGCGGACGGCGTCTATATCCCGATTGCGCTGCGCAAGCCGGCAGGCGCCGGACCCTTCCCCATCGTCCTGTTCGCGACCGGTAATGGCGGCGGCGGCATGGGCATGCTGCGCGAGCACGTCCGCACCAAGAGCTGGACGCTCGAGCGTTTCGTCGAGGCCGGCTATGTCGCTGTGTGGATGCGTTACCGCGCCGAGGTCGACTACGCCTATGACAGGATCGGCAAGCTCATCTCGTCGGGCCGCCAGGGCCGGCAACTGCTCAACCGCGGCCCGCTCGAATATGAGGACGCGATCGCCGTCGCCGAATACGTCAAGACCCTGCCCTTCGTCGATGCGACCCGCGTCGGCTACGTGGGCATGAGCCACGGCGGCGAGATGGCGCTGAAAATCGCGTCCGAATATCACGGCTTCCGCGCCATGGTCGCGAGCGAGCCGGCAAGCCACGAGTTCGTGCGTCTCAGGCCCGACGAGACGGCAAAGATCGATCCTAAGACGGGCCTTCTCAACGTCGAGAAGATGCTGATGCGCACGCCGGAAAAAGTGCGGCCGCGCATCACCGAAGACGTCGCCAAGGCCCGCGTCGCGCCCATCGACACGCCGATCTTCGTGCAGGGCCGCGACAGCGACGAACTGCAAGGCATCTTCCGGGTCAGCTACGATCTCTTGCACGAGGCGGGCAAGGACGCGCAGTGGAAGAGCTACGACCACCACCTGCACGGTTTCGTCTATCCGGAGCGCGAGCCGGGCGGCGAGTATGCACCCGACACCGTGCAGCGGCAGGCGGTCGCCGACACGCTCGCTTTCTTCGAACGGTATATGAAACCGTAGTTGCCTAGCGGCCCGCCGCTTGCGGGCCGGAGGCTTCGCCCTGGGTCATGGCGACCCGGCACGTGGCGCACTCGAACACGTCCTGGCCGCGATGCGTCTCGTCCGGCGCAATCCGGCGCGTCAGCCGCATCGGGTGCACGCAATTTGGGCAAAGCGGCGAAGTCTCGTGCATGTCGAGGCCGTTACGCCTCCCGACGATGGCACGCAAGTCCGAATTAGGATTATGTGAAATCGGGAACAGGACCCGCGCGCGCCGCGTTGAAGAGCGCGCCGCACCTCAGGCGCGCGAGGACCTCCCGTGACTGCACAGCAACATCTCCAGAGCCAGGCCGAGCTTTGCCGCCGCACGGCCGACGATACCGCCGATCCGATTGCCGCCGAGGAACTTCGGCGGCGCGCCCTGGACTTCGAGAGGCGCGCCAGCGCGGCGCTGCCGGCGCAGGCCGCCTGATTCCGGCGCCGGCGCAAGCCGCCCCTTCATTTATGCCGTGCTGCCTTGAACTGGCGCGGTCCAGCGCATAATACCTGCACCGGGGGAACATCGGCCGGCCTTTTCCGGTTATGACCGCGCACTCATCTGGGGTTCCTTACATGCAAAAGACGCGTCTCATCATCGTCGGTGCGGTGCTCGCCGTCATCGCGGCGCTGCCCTTCGCCGACTACAGCGCGGTGGCGCGCAACGCCCAGCCCGCTCAGGCGGCCAGCCAGGGCAAGCTGTCGACCACCGATCTCGCCCTGATCGGGGGGATCATCCAGCTGGTGCAGCGCGACTATGTCCACCCGGTCGATTCCAAGACGCTGACCGACGACGCACTCAAGGGCATGCTCAACCGGCTCGATCCGCACTCCGACTACATGAACGAGCAGGAATTCCGCGAGACGCAGGCCGACATTGCCGGCAAGTTCGGCGGCCTCGGAATCCAGATTTCGTCCCAGAACGGCGTGCCGAAAGTCATCGCGCCGATCGACGGCACGCCCGCCGACAAGGCCGGCATGCAGCCGGGCGACCTCATCGTCGCCGTCAACGGCCAGAGCACGCAGGGCATGGGCCTGACCAAGATCGTGCGCATCCTGCGCGGCGATCCCGGCACCAAGGTGACCATCTCCGTGCTGCGCGGCAACAAGAGCCCGTTCGACGTCACCATCACGCGCAGCATCATCCAGGTCGCGTCGGTGAAGTCCAAGATGCTCGCCAACAATGTCGGCTACGCGCGCATCACCGAGTTCGGCGAGGACACCGCGGCCGACTTCAAGAAAGCAGTCGAGGGACTCAAGGGCCAGGCGAATGGCGGGCTGAAAGGCTTCGTGCTCGACCTGCGCAACGATCCCGGCGGCCTGCTCACAGCGGCAGTCGCGATCGGCGGCGACTTCCTCGGCAGCGGCACGGTCGTGAGCATTCGCGGCCGCAATCCGGAAGACCAGCACGTCTACAAGTCGAACGGCTCGGAGCTCCTGTCGAACGTGCCGGTCGTCGTCCTGATCAACGGCGCGTCGGCCTCCGCGTCCGAGATCGTCGCCGGCGCGTTGCAGGACCGCAAGCGCGGCACCATCATGGGCACGCAGAGCTTCGGCAAGGGCTCGGTGCAGACCGTCATCCCGCTCAACGGGCACGGCGCGCTGCGTCTGACCACCGCCCTCTACTACACGCCGAGCGGACGCTCGATTCAGGGCCAGGGTATCTCGCCGAACGTCGTGGTCGAGGTGCCGAAGGAGCAGCAGGTCGAAGGCGGCCTCGTGCTGCGCGAAAGCCAGTTGCAGGGCGCCTTCGCCAACCCCGGCTCGCTCAACGGCAAGCCGGACGACAAGGCGAAGAAGGACCAGCAGCCGGGCGACAGCACCGATGCGAACTTCCCCAAGGAAGGACGCGAGAACAATTTCTCCTCGCCGATCAAGAACGAACTGATCGCCACCGACAAGGACGCGCAGCTCAAGGCCGCGCTCGACTATCTGGCGAAGAATCCCGGCTCAACGACGGGAGCGGCGGCGCAGTAGACGCTGTTTGTCGGAGGCGGGCGTGAGCGCTCTTTAGCGCCGCCCGACCTCGGACAGCTCGGCGAAGACCGAGAACACGAAGGGCTTGCGCTCGAGGTTGTAGGCGTCGACCTCGCGCGCATGCCGGTTGACCTTGTCCCAGGTCTCGGCGAGGCGGGCGAGCGCACGGGGTTCGTGCTCGCCGCGGCCGAGGCGCTGCGATAGCCAGCCGTTCACGAGATCCATGAAGGCGGCGAGCGTCGCCGGATCGGCGCCGCCGAGCGCGTCGGCCAGCGCATGCAGCGCGCGCGGATCGGGATTCGGCAGTTGCCCGATCGCATCGGTGACCTTCTGGCGCAGCGCCAGCGCCGGCCCATCGATCAGCGCCAGTGCACGCGACACGCTGCCGTCGGATGCGGCGGCTGCCTGCGCGAGTTCCTCGTCCTCCGCGTCGCGGCCCGTCGCTTCCACAAGCGCACGCACGACATCCTCCTGCTCCAGCGGACGGAGCAGCAGGCGCCGGCAGCGCGAGCGGATGGTCGCCAATTCGCGCCCCGGCGAATGGCTCAGCAGCAGGAGCAGCGTGCGGGCCGGCGGCTCCTCCAGCATCTTCAGCAATGCATTGGCGCCTTCGCGCGCGAGATCGTCGACCGGATCGACAATGACCATGCGCCAGCCGCCCTCGCCCGCCGTGCCGGAGAAGAACGTGACGACGCGGCGCACGTCCTCGACGCGGATGTTGGTGTAGAGCTTGCCCGTCTGCTCGTTGATGACGCGTTCGAGCACGCGCAGATCGCCTTGCGCCTGTGCCGCGATGCGGCGCGCGACGGCGTTTTCGGAATCGACAGCAAGCGTCGTGGCGCTCTGCACCTCGGCCGATCGCGGATCGGGATGCGCCAGCACGAAACGCGCGAAGCGGAAGGCGAGCGTCGCCTTGCCGATGCCGGGCGGCCCGCCGATCAGCCAGGCATGCGCGATGCGGCCGCTTTTGTAGGCGTCGAGCAGCGCCTGCTCCGCCAGCTTGTGCCCGAACAACGAAACCGTCTCGCGCGGCGCCTTGATGTCGCTGTCGTCCGCGCTCATGGGGCGGCCGCCGCGATGGGCACCGAAGCCGCGGGATGCAGCCGTTCCTCGACGATCGTCCAGATGCGCTCGGCGACGACCTCGCGCGGCGCGCGGCCGTCGATCACGACGATGCGCCGTGGCTCGGCTTCGGCCAGCGCGCGATAGGCCGCCCGCAGCTTCTCGTGGAACTCGACCGATTCCGCCTCGAAGCGGTCCGGCGCGCCGGCCCCGCGCCGGCTCTGCGCGCGCGCAAGGCCGACCGTCGCCGGCACGTCGAGCAGGAATGTCATGTCCGGCTTGGCGTCGTTGCCGACCGTGATGCGCTCGAGGCCGCGAATGAGCTTGGCGTCGACCCGGCCGAGCGCGCCCTGATAGACGCGCGTGGAATCGATGAAGCGGTCGCAGATGACCCAGCGGCCGGCCTGAAGCGCGGGCAGAATGGTGTTGCGCACATGGTCGTCACGCGCCGCGGCGAACAGGAAGGCCTCGGTCTCGGTGCCGAGCTTCTTGGCGATGCCCGACAGCAAAATGTGGCGGATGACCTCGGCGCCCGGCGAGCCGCCCGGTTCGCGCGTGAGCACCACGTCGATGCCGGCGGCCTTGAGGCGCTCGGCGAGCGCCTTGGCGTGGGTGGACTTGCCGCTGCCCTCCCCGCCCTCGAAGGTGATGAAACGTCCGCGCATCCAACCGACTCGTGAGGCCTCCGGCGCCGCGCCGGCCAGCCCTTATAGCCGCTCGGCGCCCGCGCGGAACAGGGCGATCACCATCTCGGTCACAGCATCGAAGGCGCGCTGCGGCATGGAGCCGGCGCGCACGTCCTCGGCGGCGTGCAGCGGCTGGGTCAGGATCAGGTTGTCGCCGCGCCAGACCTTCACCGCGCCGATCGTCTGCCCCTTTTTCACCGGCGCCGGAACCGGCCCCGTATAGACGATGCGGGCGATGAGTCGCTCGCCGCCGGACTTCGGCATCATCACCTTGACGAGGCCGTTCGCCTCCAGCGGCACCTTGCCCTGCGCGCCGCCATAGACCTTGGCCGTGCCGAGCTGCTGGCCTTCGGCGAACAAAATGCGCTGCTCGAAGCTGCGGAAACCCCATTCGAGGAGCTTCTTGGCGTCGTCGGCGCGCTCCTTGGCCGACTTGTCGCCGTTGACGACGACGATGAGGCGCAGGCCGTTCTGGACGGCCGAGCCGACGAGGCCATAGCCGGCTTCCTTGGTGAAGCCGGTCTTGAGACCATCGGCGCCGATGCTCATGGCAAGCAGCGGGTTGCGGTTCGGCTGACGGATCTTGTTCCAGGTGAAGTCGGTCTGTCCGAACAGCTTGTAGAAGTCCGGATAGGTCAGGATGATGTGACGCGCGAGGATGCCGAGTTCGCGCGTTGTCACCTGCGTGCCCGGATCGGGCAGACCGTTCGAATTGGCGAAGGTCGATTTGGCGAGGCCGATCTGGCGCGCGCGCTCGGTGAGCTTCTGGCCGAACGCGGCCTCGTTGCCGGCCAGCGCCTCGGCCAGCACGATGCAGGCGTCGTTCGCCGACTGGATGATCATGCCGTGCAGCAGGTCGTCGACCGGCACGCGGCTGTGCAGCGCCGCGAACATGGTCGAGCCGTGCGACGGCGCCCCGCCCTTGCGCCAGGCATTCTCGCTGACGACGTATTCGTCGGTCAGCTTGACGCGCCCTTCCTTGATCTCGTGGAACATGTATTCCGCGGTCATCAGCTTGGCGAGACTCGCGGGGAAGATGAGCTTGTCGGGATCGCGCTCGTAGAGCACGCCGCCGTTCTCCGCGTCGATCAGGATCGCGTGCGGCGCGTTGATTTGTGGCTCGTCCTTCTTCGGACCGTCCTTTTTCTGCGCGGCCGCCGGCGATGCCGCGAACGCCGCGACGATCGCTGCCGCAAGGAGCTTTTTGAACGGGACTCGCAATGCCATGGCCGGTTACGCGCGCTTTGTCAGGCGTTGATGGCGGCCGTATGTCGCGGCGGATGCGGCGCTCAGTAGAGGCCGCGGCCGCTCATGAAGCCGGCGCCGCCGCCATCATAGCGGGGCGCGGCGTAGGCCGAAACGGGCGACGGCCGCGGAGGTTCGGATCGCACGGGCGCGTTCGCCGCCGCCATTTCAAGCCTCGGCGCGGCCGACAGGTCGTTGGTCTTGACCAGATGCGGCGCATCCTCGGTCGCAATGTCGCCTTCGCCGAGGCGATAGGGACGGTCCGGCGGCAGCGGCGCGACCTTGCTCATCGAACGGCTGTCGAAATAGGTCGGCACGAAGGGCTTCGCCGAGGCGACCTGAACCGGCGGCTCGGCCGGCCGGCCCTCGCGCAGCGTGGCCATCAACTTGCGGTCGTCGGAACCGGCGATCGGCGCCATGCCGACATAGTCGACGCGCACCTTGGCGATGCCGTGGCCGTAGAAGCCCAGGAGCTGCGCCGTCCTGGTCGACAGGTCGATGAGGCGGCCCTTCGCATAGGGACCGCGATCGTTGACGCGGACAATGATCGATTTGGCGTTGGCCAGATTGGTCACGCGCACATAGGACGGCATCGGCAGCGTCGGATGCGCCGCGGAGATGGCGTCCTTGTCGAAGATCTCGCCATTGGCCGTGTAGCGGCCGTGGAAGTCGTCGCCATACCAGGAGGCGTATCCGACCTCGGAATAGTTCGGATCGGCCTCCGGCACGTAGACGCGCCCGCCGACGACGTAGGGCTTGCCGACGCGGTAGACGCCCCCACCCTTCGGCACCGGCTGGCCCGGCTCGACGACGCGGGCGCTGGCCGAGACGCCGTATTTCGGGTCGATCCGGCCGGACAGGCCGCCCGAGCAGTTGGCGAGCGCGAGCGCGCCCGCGGCAACTGCCGCAATGCGTGCAAGGCGGCCCATGGCGCCGTCGCCCGTCAAACCCATGCTGATGGCCTTGATCCCCGTCGATGAGAGCCCGGACATTAACCTAAACCGGGGGGCCCGTGAACCGCTGCCGCCACGCCATGGTAAACGATTGGTTCCGCTGGCGCTTTGGCCGCCGCCCGCAGGCAGCGTGAAATGCGGGATATCTGAGCCGCCGGGGCCTTGCAAGCCGGCCTGCATTGCAGCAATGGAGGACGGCGCGACGGAAGGGTGGCCGAGTGGTTTAAGGCACCGGTCTTGAAAACCGGCGTACCTGCAAGGGTACCGTGGGTTCGAATCCCACCCCTTCCGCCAAAAACCCTCAATCCAAAAACTGCACGCCGAATTCCTGGTGCAGCCGCCACACGGTCCGGCAGGATTTGCGCCGTTCGCCGGCGTCGGTCTTCATCGTCAGCACGAACCGGATCGGTAGATCCGTGTCCGACACGATCCGCGCGCCGCCTTCGGACAAGTCCACGATCGTGCACGAGCGCGTGCCGATGTCGTCGTTCTGGACGAGGCCGGCGCGGTTGAACCGGTTCCGCGGCGATGTGCGGCGTTCGGCGAACACGGCGTCACTGCAACTGGCCGACCGAATAGGCGTAGAGGCAACGCCCGTCGACGTCCTTGACCTGAACCTCGGCGCCCACCCATGGGCTGTTCTCGGTCACGCCGAGATCCATGCACATCAGCTGCGCGGCTTCGCCCGCCTCCTCCGGATTCGCATACATGCGGCCGGAAAAATCGAGCTGGCGCTGTTCCGCGCCGACAATGTCGATGAAAAGCTTGGTCATCCTTCACTCCCGATAGCGCCCGTACGGCAACACTATGGGGAGCGTCCTAAACCCGCGTTCAGCAGCGGCCTAAACCTTTAGAGGAAACTTGAGCGGCGTTTACGTTCAATTTGAATACAAATGTCGCCCGCAAGGCCGCTGCCGGCCGCATGACGGCCGGCAGGGCATTCCTCCGCAGCGATCGAACGGCCGCGATCAGGGCTTGTTGAGGCAGGGCTCGTAGGCCTGCGAGCCGGGCGACAGCTGGCAGCGGCGCTCGTTCTCGGTCGTGCCGCTGTAGATGCGGCCGCGATGGCGCGGCGCGTAGGCATAGGCGCCATAGCCGTGGTGAACCCAGACGTGGTGGCGGTGATGATGACGATAATAGTGGGCGGACGCCGGAGCCGCAGCCGACAGAGCGAGCGCGCCGACGGTCGCGGCAAGCGCGAGCTTGGCGATGGTTTGCATCGTTATCTCCAATTTGATGTTTCCTCAGGTGCGGCGAAAACGGGGGAACAGCGGCCATAGTTCCGGGCTGCCGCCGATTCGCGCGTCATGTTCAGCGGGATGTGATGTCGATCCGTTCGCAGGCGCACCAAGGCGCGCCGCGTCACTTCACGCGGCTGAGTTCCTGTCCGCCGCACAGCGCGCCGGCGCAGCCCTCGATGCGGATTTCCTTCGGCCCAAGCTCCTTGAGCTTGCCGTCATAGGTCTTGCCGTCGTCGTCGTTGTAGAGGCGGCCCGCCCACTCGCCGGGGCCGCGCGGCACCATGCCGATCAGGATCTCGATGCCGGCGATCGGACGCGTGCGCTTCTTCGGATCGGGGTTGTTCTTGTCGACCGGTGGCTTACCCGTCGCCGGATCGATCCGCTGGCTGGTCGCGGCGATGAACCCGCAAAGCATCTGCTTGCCGCAGGCCGAGACCCGGATCTGCGCGCCGTCCTTGGCGCGCCACAGTCCGATCGGCGAGGCCTGCGCCGCGGCCCCGGCCGCCAGCACCATCGTCAAGGCGAGAGAGAGTTTGCGCCGCATGGTCAGGCTCAGAAATCCAGGAGATCGGGCAGAAGCGGCCCGCCCTGCGTCCGGCATTGGTTCTGGCAATAGCGATCGCAGCGGTCGGTCGCTTGCAGGCACTGCCCCTGCGCGTCGCGCTTGAGACAGCCGACGAGGCCGGCAGTGCAATAGGCGCCGCACTCGTTCCAGCACGCGCCCGAGGCCCAGACCGACTGCGAGCGCGTACTGCGCGCGAACGGCAAGGTCTTGGCCGGCATGGTGAGCGCGACGTGACGCGTCGCCGTCAGGTCGGCGGCGCGCGCGGGGCCGGGCGCGGACATTGCGAGAATGAGCAGCACGAGCATGGCGCGCATGAGAATGGCGTCCGTCAGGATTCGGACGTCAGACTAGCGTCGTCGCGCTTGCCGCGCCATGCCCCCTGCGGACCGGGCGGGAGTGCAACTTTGCGGCCCCCGCCGCGATTGGTAGAGTCGCGCAAGGCGTCGCGGGGCGGCGTTCGTCGTTGAGGGTCGCGTCTCGTGAACAGCGCCGCAGAGCAAGACCTTGGAGCGGATACCGCGCCGGCGCAGCGCTTCGGCACCGACGGCATCAAGCCGATGGGCCGCCCGAGCCTCGTCACCCGCGCCTTCATGCGCGTCGTCGCGTTTGCAGAACGGCTCAACGTCGCCTTGAGCAAGGTCGGCAATCCGCCGATCTACGACAAGGCGGTATTCCCCTGGGCGGCGCAGGTCGAAGCGGCGTTCCCGGCGATCCGCGCCGAACTCGAACGCGTCCTCACCCGCAAGGACGACCTGCCCGGCTTCCACGAAATCTCGTCCGACGTCGTCACGATCAGCCAGGACAGCGGCTGGAAGACGTTTCTGCTGGCCGGTTACGGCTTCAAGTCCGACGCGAATATCGCGCTCTGTCCGCAAACCTGGGCGGCCTGTCAGGCGATCCCCGGCCTCATCACGGTCATGTTCTCGATCCTCGAGCCGGGCAAGCACCTGCCGCCGCATCGGGGGCCGTACAACGGCGTGCTGCGGCTGCACCTCGGCCTGATCGTGCCGGAGCCGCGCGAGGACCTCGGTATTCGCGTCGAGAACGAGGTCTATCGCTGGCGCGACGGCGAGGCGGTGATCTTCGACGACGCGTTCGAGCACGAGGCCTGGAACCGGACGCCGCACACCCGCGTCGTGCTGTTCGTCGATTTCCGGAAACCCCTGCGCTTTCCGGCCAATCTCCTGAACTGGCTGCTCTTGAACCTCGCCGTGTTCACGCCCTTCATCCGCGAAGGGATGGACAACCAGAAGGCCTGGGAAAAGCGCTTCTACGCCGAGGCCGAGGCGCTGCGGAACCGGTGAGTGCCGCCACGTCATTGCGAGCAAAGCGAAGCAATCCAGCTTGCTAGTCGGGTCTGGATCGCTTCGTCGCTGCGCTCGT
>DASTGR010000424.1:0-2064 GCA_035718885.1 Pseudolabrys sp.
GGTGACGGGCGGCGCCGGCTATATCGGCAGCCACATGGTGCACGAATTGCTCGGGCGCGGCGAAGAGGTCGTCGTGCTCGACAACCTGACGACTGGCTTCCGCTTCCTTGTGCCCGGATCCGTCCCCTTCGTCGTCGGCTCGACCGGCGACCGCGAACTGGTCGCGCGCACGCTGCGGCAGCACAATGTCGACGCCGTCATCCATTTCGCCGCCTCGATCGTGGTGCCCGATTCGGTGCGCGATCCGCTCGGCTACTATCGCAACAACACTCTCAACACTTGCAATCTGATCGACGTGGCAATCGAGTGCGGCGTCAAGCAGTTCATCTTCTCCTCGACCGCCGCGGTCTACGGCAATGCCGAGCACGTGCCCGTGCGCGAAGACGAGCCGACCGCGCCGATCGCACCCTACGGTACCTCAAAACTCATGTCGGAGATCATGCTGCACGATGCGGCGCGCGCGCACGGCCTGCGCTTCGTCGTGCTGCGCTACTTCAACGTCGCCGGCGCCGATCCGAAAGGTCGGACCGGTCAGTCGACGCCGCAGGCGACGCATCTCATCAAGGTCGCGTGCGAAGCGGCGCTTGGCAAGCGCGCGAAGCTCGACGTCTACGGCACCGATTATCCGACGCCGGACGGCACCTGCCAGCGCGACTACATCCACGTCAGCGACCTCGTGTCGGCACATTCGGCCGCGCTCGCCCATCTGCGCTCGGGCGGCGCGAGCTCGACCTTCAACTGCGGCTACGGCCGCGGCGCTTCGGTGTTCGAGGTCATTTCCTCGGTCAAACGCGTCAGCGGCGTCGACTTCAAGGTCGACATCGCACCGCGCCGAGACGGCGATCCGGCGGCGCTGGTCGCCAATGTCGAGCGTATTCATGCGAGCCTCGACTGGCAGCCGCAGTTCCAGGACCTCGACACGATCGTCGCGCATGCACTTGCCTGGGAACGCAAGCTGCCGGGAAAGCTCCAGACCGTCGCTGCCTGACGCCCTCACGGCGGTGCAAAGCCGCCGTTTAGCCCTGATTTTGCTTGAAAATCTCCGCGCCGGGGGGCAAGGAAGCGGTGGCTCGTGCGCGCAATGTGCGCCGACCGCACGGGCCGACCGAGGGCAAATGAGCCACCACATCATGCCGGATTCCGCCGACGCGCGGTACGGCACCCTGGCCATGATCAAGCGGCTGATGCTCGAGCAGGGGCTCGCGCGCTGGCCGCAGTACCTGCTCGCCTTCACGCTGATGGCTGTCGCCGCGGGCTGCACCGCCCTGCCCGCCTATCTGATCAGCGATTTCGTCAACACCGCCTATCTCGACAAGGAATTCCGCACCATCGTGATCCTCGGCATCGCGACGGCGCTGACCTTCGTCGTCAAAGGCATTGCCGACTACGGCCATCAGACCATTCTCGCCCGCATCGGCAACGGCATCGTCGCCGAAAATCAGCGCCGGCTTTTCGACAAGCTTCTGACCGAGCGCATCGGTTTTTTCGCCGAGCGGCATTCCTCGGAGTTCGCGGCGCGGCTTCAGACCGGCGCTGCGGCCGCCAATCAAGTGCTCAACCAGATCGTCACGGCGTTCGGGCGTGATTTTCTCACCGTCGTCGGCCTCGTCGTCGTGATGTTCGTGCGCGACCCGATGATGTCGTTCATCACCTTTGTCGTGTTTCCGCCGGCGATGCTGCTCCTGCGCAAGATGATCCGGCGTATCCGCGCCATCGCCAAGGCGCAGTTCACAGGCGGCACGCGCGTGCTCGAGACGATGCAGGAGACGCTGCAAGGGATCTCCGTCGTCAAGGCCTTCACGCTGGAAGAACAGATGCTCGCGCGCTTCGATGCCAATGTGCGCGAGGTCGAACGCGAATCGAACAAGATGGCCCGGGTCGCGGCGCGCTCCGGCCCGATCATGCAATCGCTCGCCGGCGTCGCCGTGTCGCTCGGCATCCTTTACGGCGGCTATCGCACCATCGTGCTCGGCGCAACGCCGGGCGAGCTCATCTCCTTCATCACCGCCTTCCTGCTCGCCACCCAGCCGGCCAAGCGCGTTGCGCGGCTCAATATCGAACTCA
>DASTGR010000425.1:0-3883 GCA_035718885.1 Pseudolabrys sp.
ATTTCCCGTTCCGGCAGTGAGGCGCGATACGCGCGACCTCAAACGCGGAACCGTTAGGAGCTAATCGAATGGCGAAGAAGAGTTCGATCGAGAAGAACAACCGGAGGCGCAAGATGGCGAAGCAGTTCGCCAGCCGCCGGAGCAAGCTCAAGGCCATCGTGCAGGACAAGGACCTGCCGGTGGAGGATCGTTTCGCCGCGACCCTCAAGCTTGCCGAACTGCCGCGGAATTCCTCCCGCACCCGCATCCGCAATCGCTGCGAGCTGTCTGGGCGTCCGCGCGCCTATTACCGCAAGCACAAGCTCAGCCGTATCGCGCTGCGCGAGCTCGGCAACAAAGGCCTGATCCCGGGCCTGGTAAAGTCGAGCTGGTAAGGGGAGCGCCGAGATGTCCGTGAACGATCCGATCGGCGATATGATCGCCCGCATCCGCAACGCGCAGATGCGCAACAAGTCCAAGGTCTCGATGCCCGGCTCGAAGCAGCGCGAGCGCGTTGCCGAGGTGCTCAAGACCGAAGGCTTCATCCGCGGCTACGCCAACGTGGCGCACGCTTCTGGACGCACCGAGCTCGAGATCGAGCTCAAGTATTTCGACGGCACGCCGGTGATCCGCGAGATCGAGCGCGTGTCCAAGCCCGGCCGTCGCGTCTACGCTTCGGTCAAGGCGCTGCCGCGCGTCAATAACGGCCTCGGCATCGCCATCCTGTCGACGCCGAAGGGCGTCATGGCGGACCACGATGCCCGCGACGCCAATGTCGGCGGCGAAATCATCTGCACGGTGTTCTAATGTCGCGTATCGGCAAAAAACCCGTCTCCGTCCCGTCAGGCGTCACCGCCAACGTGGAAGGCCAGACCGTCAAGGTGAAGGGGCCGAAAGGCGCACTTCAGCTCGTGCTGCACGACGACGTGTCGGTGTCGATGGACAAGGCTGCGATCAACGTCCAGCCGCGCTCCGAAACCAAGCGCGCGCGCTCGCAGTGGGGCACCGCGCGTACGCTGGTGAACAACCTGATCAACGGCGTGACCAAGGGCTTCGAAGAGAAGCTCGAGATCAACGGCGTCGGCTATCGCGCTGCGGTGCAGGGCAAGCAGCTCAACCTACAGCTCGGCTACTCGCACGACATCAACTACCCGATCCCGCAGGGCATCGCCATCGCGACGCCCAAGCCGACCGAAATCGTCATCACCGGCGTCGACAAGCAGCAGGTCGGCCAAGTGGCCGCCGAAATCCGCAGCTTCCGTGGTCCGGAGCCCTACAAGGGCAAGGGCGTGAAGTACGCCGGCGAATACATCTTCCGCAAGGAAGGTAAGAAGAAGTAAGAGGGCTTGCGCCATGACCAAACTCAGTGACCGGACCGCGCGGCGGACGGTGTCGGTGCGACGCAAGATCAAGCTTGCCGGCATCAAGAGCGGGCGCGCGCGCCTGTCGGTGTTCCGCTCGTCGAAGCACATCCACGCGCAGCTCATCGACGACCTAAAGGGCGAGACGCTCGCCGCGGCGTCGTCGCTGGAGAAGACGATGCGCGAGAAGGGCAAGACCGGTGCGAACATCGCGGCGGCCAAAGAGGTCGGTAAATTGATCGCCGAGCGCGCCACCGCGAAGGGCATCAAAGACGTCGTGTTCGACCGCGGCGGCTACATCTATCACGGCCGCATCAAGGCGCTGGCCGAAGCCGCCCGTGAGGGCGGGCTTAACTTTTAACGGAAGATCAACATGGCACGTGAAGCGCGACGAGAACGGGAACGCGGCCAGCGCGAAGAGCGCGAGCCGAGCGAGTTCATCGACAAGCTGGTCCACATCAACCGCGTGGCCAAGGTGGTCAAGGGCGGCCGCCGGTTCGGCTTTGCCGCGCTGGTGGTGGTCGGCGACCAGAAGGGCCGCGTCGGCTTCGGCCACGGCAAGGCGCGCGAGGTGCCCGAGGCGATCCGCAAGGCGACCGAAGCCGCCAAGCGCGGCCTGACCCGCGTGCCGCTGCGCGAAGGCCGCACGCTGCATCACGACGTCGCCGGTCGTCACGGCGCCGGCAAGGTGTTCCTGCGCGCGGCCCCTCCGGGAACCGGCATCATCGCCGGCGGCCCGATGCGCGCCGTGTTCGAGACCCTCGGCATGCAGGACGTCGTGGCGAAGTCGCTCGGCTCCTCCAACCCGTACAACGTGGTGCGCGCGACTTTCGATGCGCTCAAGCACCAGGACTCGCCGCGTTCGGTCGCGGCGCGCCGCAACATCAAGGTGTCCACGCTGCAATCGCGTCGTCGCGAAGGCGGCGAGGCGGAAGCGACCGCGGAGTAATTCATGGCCAAGGCAAAGACCATCAAGGTCGAGCAGATCGCGAGCCCGCTGCGCAAGCACTTCGATCAGCGGCAGACGCTGGTCGGCCTCGGTCTGAACAAGATCGGGCGCGTGCGCGAACTGCCGGACCACCCGGCGACGCACGGCATGATCCGCAAGGTGCAGCATCTCGTCCGCGTGGTGGGCGAGAAGAAGTAACCGTTCTCGCGCGCGGACCGACCGCGCGCTGACGGATTGAAGAGAACGAGGACGTGAGATGAAACTCAACCAGATCGCCGACAATGCCGGCTCGCGCAAGAACCGTATGCGCATCGGCCGGGGCATCGGCTCGGGGATGGGCAAGACCGGCGGCCGCGGCGGCAAGGGCCAGACCGCGCGTACCGGCGTGCGCATCAAGGGCTTCGAGGGCGGCCAGATGCCGCTGCATCGCCGCCTGCCCAAGCGCGGCTTCCGCAACACCTCGTTCGCGGTCAAGCTCAACGAGGTCAACCTCGGCAAGGTGCAGACCGCGATCGACGCCGGCCTCATCGACGCCAAGGCGCCGGTGGACGCTGCTGCCCTGATCAAGGCCGGGCTGATGCGCCGCGAGAAGGGCGGCGTGAAGCTGCTCGGCAATGGCGAGTTCAAGGCGAAGGCCGATTTCTCGGTCTGGGGCGCTTCGAAGTCGGCGCGCGAGGCGATCGAGAAGGCTGGTGGCTCGCTGAAGATCCTGGCGCCTGCGCCAGAAGCGGAAGAAGCGCCGAAGGCCAAGAAGCCGAAGAAGAAGGCCGCCGAGGCGGAATAAGAAGGCGCGACCGACCGCCACGGCGCCTCGGTCGCACCTTCCGACTACAGAATGCGAGGCGCAGTGCCTATCTGAAGGCCTGTGTCGACCGGACCGGGACTTGAGCCGGCGGCGAGGCGGGGGCGCGGCGGCAGGAGCGATCGATGGTTTCGGCGGCAGAACAACTGGCGGCCAATCTCAACTTCTCGGCCCTCGCCAAGGCCGAAGAGCTCAAGAAGCGCATCTGGTTCACGGTCGGCGCGCTGCTCGTCTATCGGCTCGGCACCTACATCCCCCTTCCCGGAATCGATCCGACCGCCTGGGAGCAGATCTTCAACACCCAGTCGGGTGGCATCCTCGGCATGTTCAACATGTTCTCCGGTGGCGGTATCCACCGGATGGCGATCTTCGCCCTGAACATCATGCCCTACATCTCCGCCTCGATCATCATCCAGCTGATGACGACGGTGTCGCCGACGCTTGAGGCCCTGAAGAAGGAAGGCGAGCAGGGCCGCAAGATCATGAACCAGTACACGCGCTATCTCACGGTGGCGCTGGCTGCGGTCCAGTCCTACGGCATCGCCATCGGCCTCCAGGGCACCGGCAATGTCGTGTCGCATCCTGGCATCTTCTTCCTGATGTCGACGACGATCACGCTCACCGGCGGGACCATGTTCCTCATGTGGCTGGGTGAGCAGATCACCTCGCGCGGCATCGGCAACGGCATCTCGCTGATCATTCTGTCGGGCATCGTGGCGCAGTTGCCGTCGGCGCTCGCCGGCACCCTCGAACTCGGGCGCCAGGGCGCGCTGTCGACGGGCCTTATCCTGA
>DASTGR010000426.1:0-12654 GCA_035718885.1 Pseudolabrys sp.
GGGCGGCGTCGAGGGCGGCGGCGACTGCGTCTGTGGCGAACGCTGCGGCCGCGGCGGCTGACCGGGCTGCGGCGGCGGTGTCGTGGGCTGCGCGGCCGGCGGCGGTGTCGCAGGCCTGGCGGCAGGCGCCAAAGGTTGCGGCGACGCAGGAGCGGCGGCGCCGGGCGCTGGCGGCGGCGCTTGCTGCGCGCCTTGCGCGGCGCGCGGCGGACGATCGCCGAGTCGGCCGCGCTCATTCTTCGGCAGCGCCTGCGGCGCCGTCACGGACGCGGCGGGCGCGATGGTCTGATTGGTCGGCTGCACCGACACGCGCACCTGCGGATTGGGCGGCGAACGCCGCGCGCCACCCGGCGCGTTTCGCCCGCGCGGACCGAGCGCCTGCGGCTGCACCGTCACGGCGCCCTGCACGCCCTGCGTCACGGGGAGGACGCGCGGCGCGACCTGGAATGTGCGCACCGGCTGACGCGAGATCGCCGCCACGACGTTCGGCGCGACGCCGGGATTGACGGCGAAACGCCGCCGCCCCTGCCCCGGCTGCTGCACGATCACCGTGCGATTCACGATCACGGTCTGGCGGATGATGGTGGTGACGCGCCGCGGCGGCAGGACAAAGGTGCGCACGCGCGGCGACGACATGTAGCGCGGCTGCACGAAGATCCACCACGCCGGATTGTCGTCGTATTCGTAGATGACGTCGTCCGGCGGCGACGGCGCCCAGCCGACATATTCGCCGCCGCGGCGCCAGTCGACCCAGGCGGGCGCCCATTCGTCGCCCGGCACCCAGAGCCAGCCCATGCGGCGGTCGAGCACCCAGCGGCCGTAGTGATATGCCACCCAGCCCCAGTCCTGTTCCTCGCCTTCCGAGATCCAGTACCAGCCCCAGTCGTCCGTATAGACCCAGTGTCCCTCGGTGTAGGGACGCCAGCCGGGCGGCCGGTCATAGGGCATCCACACCATGCCCCAGCGCGGATGGCGCAGCCATTCGCCGTAGGGCTCGAGAGCGGATTCGAATTCGGCGGACACCTGCGCCTGCGCTACCGTCGTCGTGCCGAGCACGAGCGGAGCCGCGACGAAGGCCGTCGACAATGTGCAGCTGGACAGAAGTGCGAAGGCGAGCCGGCGCAGGCGTGGCGTGGTGGACATGTCCCTCAACCCGGTGGAATCGGCCGAACGGGTTCCATCATGCCATACATTGCGGCGGCCGCGGGGCCGTCAGAGCGCCAGGATGCCGGCGTCCTTCTCCGTGCCGAAGGCGAGCATCTGGCCGGACGGCTCCCAACCGAGCGCGGTGATGGGCGTGCCGTCGGCCTGCCGCGCGGCAATCAGCGCGCCGTCGTCGATGCGCACCAGCCACACCGTGCCGTCGCCATAGCCGGCGGCGACGACGGGCTGCTTGGGGTGGGCGGCGACCACCGTCACACGCGCTTCGGATGGGGCAAGGACACGCGGCTGACGGCCCATCGGACCGTCCTTGCCGTCGAACGGCCAGAGGATCAATTGCTCCGAGCCGGACGTCGCGAGGAAGGCGCCGTCCGCCGTCCACGACAGCGAGCGCACGCGCGTCGAATAGCCGGACATGCGCATGTGCTTCTGGTCGGCGATGCGCCAGCCGTGCAGAGTCGACTCCTGCATCATGGTCACCATGAAGCGTCCGTCGGGACTGATGGTGACGCCGAGATGCGAACCCTTCCATTCGAAGACTTCGGGCTTGGCAGCGGCGTTGGGAAACCAGAACGATACGCCGTTGTAATGCGCGACGGCAAGGCGGAAGCCCTTCGGCGCGAAAGCGAGCCCCGCGACGGTCGATTGCGCTTCGAAGCTGCGTTGCTCGCCCTTGCCGGTGATGACATGCGCGACCTTGCCGGCGGACCAAGCGACCGCGCGGTCAGGCCCGAGCGCGACCTGGTCGATCCAACGCTTCTTCTCGTCGGTGGCAAGTTCGGTGACCGCGCCCTGCGCGTCGGTCGCCATCAGGCGGCCATCATCGCCGCCGGTAACGATGCGTTTGCCGTCGCAGGCGCTGGCGAGGATGCCACCGCCGTGCACGCCGACCTTGCGCTCGCCCTCGGCGAACAACAGCGTCTCCTCACCGAGCACGAACACCGGCGAACGATCGAGGAAGTGCACGGCGACAACCTGCGAGTCGATCGCGACGGTGCGCACGCGGTCGGCGAGCGAGGGGATGGCGGTGTCGGACAATGTCATTCGCGACGCCCGAACCTCACGCTACGCAGCTTGCGAAGCCTTCGCGGATCTTCTCTTCCGGCAGTTCGCGGCCGATGAAGACGATGCGGCTGACCCGCTCCTCGCCCTCCTTCCACGGCCGTTGATGATCGCCGTCGAGGATCATGTGCACGCCCTGGAAGACGAAACGCTCGGGATCGTCCTTGAAGGCCAGGATGCCCTTGCAGCGCAGGATGTTCGGACCTTCCTTCTGCGTGAGCTCCTGCACCCACGGAAAGAACTTGTCCGGGTTCAGGGGCTTCTCACTCCGGAGCGACACGCTTTGCATGTCTTCGTCGTGATAGTGCTTGAGCCCAGAACCTTCGCCATGGTGATGATGACCGTGGCCATGATGAGCCCCGTGATCATGATGATGATCGTGGTCGTGGTCATGGTGATGCCCGTGATCGTGATCGTGCCCGTGGTCGTCCGCCTCGAGAAATTTCGGCTCGATGTCGAGGATGCGGTCGAGATCGAAGGCATTGCGGCCGAGCACGTCGTCGATCTTCACGTTGGAGCGCTGCGCACGGTGCAGCGTCGCGTAAGGATTGATGGCGCGGATGTGCCCTTCGACGTCGCGCAGTTCGTCTGCCGAGACGAGGTCCGTCTTGTTCAAGACGATAACGTCGGCGAAGGCGATCTGGTTCTTGGCTTCCGGCGCGTCCTTGAGGCGATCCTTCAGCCACTTGGCGTCGGCGACCGTCACGACGGCGTCGAGCTTCGTCCGCGCGCCGACGTTCTCGTCCATGAAGAAGGTCTGCGCCACCGGGGCCGGGTCGGCGAGACCGGTGGTCTCGACGATGATCGCGTCGAACTTGCCCTTGCGCCGCATCAGCCCATCAATGATGCGCACGAGGTCGCCGCGCACGGTGCAGCAGATGCAGCCATTGTTCATCTCGAACACTTCCTCGTCGGCGTTCACGACGAGCTCGTTGTCGATACCGATCTCGCCGAACTCGTTGACGATGACGGCGAACTTCTTGCCGTGCGGTTCCGACAGGATGCGATTGAGCAAGGTCGTCTTGCCGGCGCCGAGATAGCCGGTGAGCACGGTGACGGGGATTTTTTCGTTTGCCTGGGGGGTGGCCATAGGGAACGGGAACTCCGGTTTCAGCGGGGATATAGGTGTTCCGGGGCCTTGGCGCAAAAGGCGGCCTCAAGACGCAACAGGGCGTGTCCGCTCAGAGCGTCCGCTGCTTATGCCCGCATTCCTTGCAGGTGAACTCGACCCGGGATTGCCCCATCGGCGCCTTGACGCGGTTCGGGGCACCGCATTTTCCGCAGACGGCCTCGATCCGGGTCTCGCCATGCGTGACCTTGAGCGAGCCTTTTTCCATCGCCTCGCGGATCAGACGATCGGCTTCCTCGCGCATCGCCTGTTTCGACATCGGACTAAAGCCTTTCTCGTGGTTGAAGGCGGCGGGCACTCATTAGCAGACCCGCGCGCCGTCGGCGAGATGGTAGGATCGGCCCATGACAGAACCCGAAAAGCCGCTGCGCGCCGTCGGCGCCTACTGGATCGACGAGGCCGACTATCCGGCCGCACTGAAAACCTTCGAGGACGGCGCCAGCCAGCCGCATAGCTGGAAGGAATGGCTTCGGATCGCCGAGGAAATGGAGAAGGGGCTCAAGGCCTACGGGCACCCGGTGATGCGCGTGCGTATCGATCCGGCGACGTTCCCGGCCTGGTGCGCCGCGCATGGGACGACGACGGGCCGGCAGGGCCGCAAGATGTTCGTCGCCGAGGCCGTGCGCGATCGGTATGGCGACCAGGAATGACTGTGCTCGGCGCCGCTCTGACCGTCCTCGTTATCGCTGTGCTACTCGGCTCATGGCTCGCCGTGCTGCACTTCGACGGCCGGATGCCCGATCGCGTGCCATGGGTGCTGGCGTTGACACATGCTGCCGTCGCGCTCGGCGGCTTCGCACTGCTCGCGCTGGCGCTGCAAGGCCCGACGCGCGGCGCCGATCAGGGGACCGGCCGGTTCGGACTCGCCGCCGCGGTATTGTTCGCGTTGGCGATCGCGGTGGGACTGGCGATCCTGCTGCGTTTTCGCGTGGGACGAAAGAAGGCGGCCGGACTGGTGGGCCTTCACGCGATGCTTGCCGTCAGCGCCATCGTCATCCTCGCCGCCTACGTGCTCTCCGGCTGAAAAAAGAAACGCCCGGCGGTTGAGGCCGGGCGTCGATCTCAGACCTCACCGCCTCAATGGTGGCGGCGATGATGGCGAATGTGATGCCGGACGTGCCGCGTGTGATGGCGGTACACGACCGGCTCCGGCCGAACCTCTTCGGCGCGGGGGTCGACGCCGACGATGGCGTTGATGCCGCCGGTGACGCCACCGACAACGGTGCCGACGACGGCGCCGACCGGGCCGGCCATCCGGTTGCCTTCATGGAAGCCGTAAGCGGCGCCGGCGGGAACGCCTTGCGCCTGCGCGGAGAACGGCAGCGCCGCGAGGCACGCGGCGGCGAGAATGAGTTTGAGCTTCATGGCAGTCGTCCATTTCATGTGCGGGAGGACGTCATCGCTGACGATGACGGACGCTTCCCCTCTCGCCCCGCATGAGGGCTGATCGGTGGCGAAACTGTGCTGCGGCGGGCGATCCCCGAACGGTGTGGGGAAAAAGATACAGGATGCACAATGGGTTACCGCGGGTGTTCCGGCCCGGCTTGTTCGCGTTATGTTATAATGTTACATAAACCGCATGATCCATGCATTGAAGCGCGCACTGCGGACGCCGGTCGGCGTGGCACTGGGGGCGGCTCTGTTGTGTCTGGTGCCGGCGGTTCCGGCTGAGGCGGCCGACACGGTCGCGGTGGTCGCTGCCGAGAGCATCTATGGCGACGTCGCCGCGCAGATCGGCGGCGCGCATGTCGCGGTAACGAGCCTGATCAGCAACCCGTCGCAGGACCCGCACCTGTTCGAGGCGGCGCCCTCGGCGGTGCGCGCCATCGCCGACGCGCGCATCGTCATTCTCAATGGCGCCGATTACGACCCGTGGATGGAGAAGCTGATCAGGAGCGCGCCGAACCCGCAGCGCACGGTCGTCAGCGCCGCCGCGGTGATGGGTCGCAAGCCGGGCGACAATCCGCACCTCTGGTACGATCCGGCGACGCTGCCGCGCGTCGCCGAAGCGATCGCGTCGGTGCTGACCGCCGCGGATCCGGCGCACGCCACCGACTACGCCGCCAACCTCGCCATCCTCACCGCCTCGTTCAGGCGCATCGACACGCGCGTCGCAGAACTTCGGGCCAAGTACAAGAACGTACCGGTGACGGCGACCGAGCCGGTGTTCGGCCCGATGGCGCAGGCGATCGGGCTCACAATGCGCAATGAGCGCTTCCAGCTCGCCATGATGAATGGCACCGAGCCGACCGCGCACGACCTCGCCGAGATCGAGCGCGATCTCAAGGAAAAGCGCGTCAAGGCGCTCATTTACAATGCGCAAGTGAGCGAGCTGATGAGCACGCGCCTGCGCGGCCTTGCCGCAGCATCGAATATTCCAGTCGTGCCGGTGACCGAGACGCTTCCGGCCGACTTGCATGTGCAGAACTGGCTGCTGTCGGAGCTCGACGCGCTCGACAAGGCGCTGGCCGGCCAATGACCTCTCCCGCCGTCGAATTGCAGGACGCAACATTGCGCATCGGCGGCCGCACGGTGCTGCGCGACGTCAGTTTCGCCGTGCAGCCTGGCGAGTTCGTCGGCGTGCTCGGTCCGAACGGCTCCGGCAAAACGACCCTGATGCGCGCGGTGCTCGGCCTCTGCCCGCCCTATGCCGGCTCGATCCACGTGTTCGGCGCGGAGCCGCGCCGCGGCGACGCCGCGATCGGCTACCTGCCGCAAACGCGCACCGTCATCCCTGACCTGCGCATGCGCGGCCTCGACTTCATCGGTTCGTCGCTCGACGGCCATCGCTGGGGACTGCCGTCGCACGACGCCGCCGCGCGGCGCTCGATCACTGAGGCGCTCGACGCGGTCGGCGCGCGCGAACTGGCCAGCCGGCCTTTGAGCGACATGTCGGGTGGCGAGCGGCAGCGGCTCCTTTTGGCGCAGGCGCTGATCGGCCATCCGAAACTGCTGCTGCTCGACGAGCCGCTGATCATGCTGGACGCGCGCCACCAGGAGGTGGCGATCGATGTCGTGCGACGCATCTGTCGCGAGCGCGGCGTCACCGTGCTGTTCTCGGCGCACGAATTGAACCAGTTGATCCACGCCGTCGACCGTGTCCTCTATCTCGGCCATGGCCAGGCGGCGCTCGGCGCGATCGACGAGGTCGTGACCGCGCCGGTGCTGTCGCGGCTCTACGGCACTGAGATCGAGGTCGTGCGCGCAGCGGGCCGAATCTTCGTGATGTCGCAGGGGCAGGACGTCGAACGCGTCGAGCACATGCACGATCACGGGCATGGGCACGACCACGGCCATCACCATGAACATTAGTGCGATGCCTTCGCCGCACCCACTCTTCACCTCCCCCTGGAGGGGGGAGGTCGATCTCGCGAAGCGAGATCGGGAGGGGGTGATCCTTCTTGCGGCGTCCCCCCACCCCGATCGGCCTTCGGCCGATCGACCCTCCCCCTCCAGGGGAGGGTAAAGGGAGGCCGCATGTTCCAGTACGACTTCATGATCAACGCCTTCGCCGCCGCCGGCATCGTTGCGGCGGTGTCGGGCGTCGTCGGCTTCTTCCTGGTGATGCGCGGGCAAACCTTCGCCGGCCACGCGCTGTCACACATCGGCTTCGCGGGCGCGACCGGCGCCGGGCTCATCGGCATCGGCGCGCTGTGGGGACTGGTCGGCTTCACCGTCGCCGGCGGCGTCGTGATGGGACTGTTGAGCGACCGGATCGCCAACCGCGACGTCGCCATCGGCGTGGTGCTGGCGCTGGCGCTGGGCTTCGGCCTCCTGTTCCTGCACTACCATACGAGCTTCGCCACGCAGGCGACCGCGCTGCTGTTCGGCAACGTGCTCGCGGTCGACCGCGGCACCATCGCGACGCTCGCTGCGCTGGCCGCGATCACGCTCGCGGGGCTCGCCGCGATCATGCGGCCTTTGGTGTTCATGAGCCTCCAGCCGGAGCTTGCCGAGGCGCGCGGCGTGCCGCTGCGCTTCGTGTCGACTGCGTTTCTCGCCATCGTCGCGCTGGCGGTCTCGCAATGCGCGCAGATCGTCGGCGTGCTGCTCGTTTTCACGCTGATGGTCGGGCCGCCGGCGGCGGCGCAGCGGCTGGCAACGGGCTTGTGGAGCGGGCTTGCGCTATCGGCGGCGCTGGCGCTGGCCGAGGCCTGGGCGGGGATCGCGCTCGCCTTTCACACGGACTGGCCGGTGAGCTTCTGTATCGCCGCGCTCAGCGCGCTCGGCTATTTCGCGGCATTGGGCGCGAGCGGCGCCCGCTCGCGCACATTCGTCGAGGATTGACGGGCCGGAGCCTTAGCCGACCGTCTCGGTCAGCATCAGCGGCTGCACCGTCGCCTCACCCTTCACGCGTTCGGCCGACGGCGCGTCGACCGGACGATCGAGGCGGCGGGCGACGCCCTCGAACTGCGCGTTCTGCTCGATCGAGAGCGAACGGTTGTAGATCTCGCCATCGACGACGGCGGTGGCGTGCAGCTTCACGGTGTTGCCGTGGATCGTGCCCTTGAACTCGCCCTTGATGACGGTGTCCTGCGCGACGATCTTGCCTTCGACCTTCGCGCCTTCGCAGACCGTGAGCTGCGCCGTGTGGATCTCGCCGGTGACGCGGCCGTGGATCTGAAGCGCGCCGGCGCAAGTGACGTTGCCGGTAATCATCATGCCCGGGCCGAAGACCGAGACGACATCGTTCTCCCGTGGCACGGCAGCAGGCGCCTCGAACCTTACGTCGGACTTCTCGGCGGGCTTCACCACGCCCTTGGGCTGGGAAAAGTAGTTCACGCTGGCCTCCTCGCGGACACTGATTGTTCTTGCGAACTTTTGGCAAACGGCCGGCGGAGCGCGCCGCTGCCCCCCGACAGCTGATCACGGCGCCGATCATTCCACTTTCATTCAAAAGCGCAAAGCAAAAAGCGCCGATATCGATAACGCCGTCTCGGGCGGAACCGGCCCGGCGTAAATTAACTAACGGGGCAAACCAAACTTGCGGGTTCGGGCTTGAATCGCGTCTGCACTGCGGCTTTAACCTTGCCTGCCATGGACGACGCAACGATCAGCACAGCCGTCAACCACTTCCTGAAAAGCGTGAGCGTCAACGCGCAGCGCGAGATCGAACGGGCGGTCCGCAAGGCGGTCGCCTCCGGGGCGGTGCGTGAGGGCGAGACGCTGACGGTCGGCGTGACGCTCGGCAACGAGAAGCTCGACCTCGACATCACGATCTTCAACAAGATCGAGCTGTGAATGCCTGAGGCGGCTCCTGCCGCTTTGCAGCCTTAAAGCCCGTTATTCTCCGTTCGTTCGCTTACGGAACCGTCGCAGGCCCGTGAGGGAACCGTAGGTCGCGCCCGGGCTTTCCCCTCCGCACACGCCATTCGACATTCATGGAGGCAACGATGAAGAGCGGCATTCTGGTTGCGGCGGCTGCCGCGGCGGGCCTGATGGCCACGACGGCCATGGCTTCGGCGCACGAAACCCGGATGGGCGACGCGGCGCTCGGGGCGACGGCAGGCATGCTGGTGGCGGGACCGGTCGGCCTAGTGGCTGGCGGCGCCATCGGCTACACGGCTGGACCCCATATTTCGCACCATATTTTCCACGGTCACCGCCATTACCGGCACTATCGCCGGCACTATGATCGCGATTATCGTTGATCGCGCAGACTGAATCGCCGATCTCGGAGGCCGAAGCTGCGCGACTTCGGCCTCTATCCTTGTCGCTCTCGCGCCGACGGAAATCGCTCATGAAGCTCCGCGCCGCGACTGCCGCACTTCTTCTCGTTTACCTCGCGTCCGGCACCTCGGCCGCCTTCGCCCAGGGTTCACCCGGCATCCAGCCCAAGGTCGTCGAGCCGCAAAAGCCCGGCAAGAAGGCCAAGAACGACATGGGCGGAACCGAAGAAGAGCAAAACGCCTGCTACAAGGACGCCGCCAAGTTCTGTAGCGACGCCATCCCCGACACCTTCAAGACGCTCGACTGCCTAAAGGAGCACCGCAAGCGTCTCAGCAAGGCCTGCCAGCAGGTGCTCACCGATAACGGGCAGTAAGCCCGCCTGAATCGAAACGGCCGGGGAAAACCCCGGCCGTTTTGCTTTTCTGGTTGTCGCCTACTCCGCCGGCACGGCCGCCTTCGGCAGCCGCTTGTTGCGGCGCCGCGTCCGCCACGCCTCCCGCCGCGCGGCGAGATTGGCGATGCCCATAAGCGCCGCTGGCGTGACGATGAGCGTCAGCACGGTGGCGAAGCCAAGACCGAACACGATCGCCGTCGACAGGCTGATCCACCACTGCGTCGCCGGCGCGCCGTGCGTGATCTCGCGGCTGATGAAGTCGAGATTGATGCCGAAGGCGATCGGCAGCACGCCGAGGATCGCAGTCACCGCCGTGAGCACCACCGGCCGCGCGCGCTCGCGGCAGGTCTCGATGATCGCGTCGCGGGCCGCCACGCCTTCGCGCCTCAAGCGGTCGTAGGTGTCGATCAGCACGATGTTGTTGTTCACGATGACGCCGGCATTGGCGATGATGCCGATGCCGGTCATGACGACGCCGAAGGGCTGGCCCATGATCATGAGGCCGAGCAGCACGCCGATGGTCGACAACAGCACCGCGGAGAGCACCAACCCGACCGAGGTGAACTTGTTGAACTGCGCCAGCAGGATCGCGAATATCAGGAACAGGGCCGTGCCGAACGCCTTGCCGAGGAAGGCGCCAGCCTTGGCGCGCTCCTCGTCCTCGCCCTTGAGCTTGAAGGTGACGCCCTCACCGAGATCGGCGTGCGCCAGCTTCTCGGTGATGTCCTGCTGCACGACGGCGCTCTGCACGCCTTCGGCGATGTTCGACGACACCGTCATCACGCGCTGGGCGTTGACGCGGTTGATGTAGCCGACCCGCTGCGCCGGCACGCGCTTGACGAAGTTGCCGATCGGCACCGAACCGGACGGGGTTTGGACGCGGAGCTCGTCGATCTGGCTGAGGCTGCGCCGGTCCTTCGGGAAGCGGACGATAATATCGACCGCCTTGTCGGTGTCGGACGGGCGATACTCGGTCACCTTGACGCCGTTGGTGACGAGCTGAACGGCCGTGCCCACGGAGTTGACGTTGGCGCCGTATTTGGCGGCCTCGGCCTTGTCGACCTCGAGCTTCCAGTCGATGCCGGGCAGCGGCAAGCCGTCGTCGAGATCGCGGATGGCCGGCATCTGCGACAGGATGGCGGCGACCTTCTTTGCCGCCGCCGGAAGCTTCGCCGGATCGAGCGCCGAGAGTTGCACTTGAATGGGCTTGCCGGTGGGCGGGCCCGCGCGCGGCGCCGTCACCTCGACCAGGATGCCCGGGATGTGGCGCGTCTTCTCACGGATCTCGTCCATGATCACATGCGCCGCCGGCCGCGTCTGCCAGTCGGCGAACTCGAACTGGATGACGCCGATCGTGTCCTCGGTGATCTCGTTCGAACCCTGCGGCTGCTCGCCGACCCGGGTGTAGACGGTCTTCAGGCCCTTCGTCGCCAGCACGACCTTCTCGACCTGGCGCAGCGCCGCGTCCTTCTCATCGAGCGCGATATTGCCGCGCCCGTGCACAATGACCTGGCCGTAATCGGGCTCGACCGCAGGGAAGAATTCGACGCCGTGGCCGAGTTTCGAATAGGCGCCGATCACAGCGACCAGCAGCAGCACGGTCGCGAGCATGGTCTTGCCTGGGTGCGCGATCGCCGCCTTCACCGTGCGCATGTAAGGTCCACGCTCGCTGGCGCGGTCGTCGTGCACAACGGTGGCCGCGCGGCCGAGCAGCGCGCCGAGCGTCGGCGTGAAGAACAGCGCCACGGCGAGCGAGGCCGACAAGGTCGCGATCAGGGTGATCGGCATGTATTTCATGAACTGGCCGACCACGCCGGGCCAGAACAGAAGCGGCGAGAACGCGGCAACGCGCGTCAACGTCGCTGCGATCACCGGGCCCGACATGCGCGAGGCCGCCGTCGCATAGGCGAGCTTGGGCGCCATGCCTTCGGCCATACGCCGTTCGGCGTATTCCGACACGATGATGGCGTCGTCGACAAGCATGCCGACCGCCAGAATGAGCGAGAACAGCACGACGATGTTGATGGTGAGGCCGGCCAGTTGCAGGCCGAGCACCCCGGCCAGGAATGACGCGGGAATGGCAATGCCGATGAACAGCGACGAGCGGAAGCCGAGCGCGAACAGGATGATGACGGCGACGAGCAGCACGCCGGTCGCGACCGAGTTCTGAAGATCCGACAACATCTGCCGGATCAGCTTCGACTTGTCCTGCGTGTAGCCGACATGCACGCCCTCCGGCCAATTGCCCTTGAGGCGCTCGACGACCTGCTTCACCGCGTCGACCGTCTCGATCAGGTTGGCGCCGGTGCGCTTCGACACCTCGATGGTCATGGCCGGCTTGCCGTTGACGCGGGTGATCGAGGTCGCGTCCTTGAAGGTCGGCTTGACGGTGGCGACGTCGCCGAGCGTCACCGTGGCGCCCGCCGACGACGCGACGGGGATCGAGAGCATATCCTGCGGCCGCTCGATCAGCCCCGGCACCTTGACGGCGAAGCGGCCGGTCTGCCCTTCGAGCGCGCCGGCGGCGATGATGCTGTTCGAGGCTTGCGTCACGGCCATGAGCTGGTCGAGCGAGATGCCGTAGCTCTTCATGAGCATGGGCTCCGCGGTGATCTCGACCGCCTCGTCGCGCGTGCCGCGCAGTTCGGCCTTCAGGACGCCCGGCGCCTGCTCGATCGCGTTCTTGGCGTCGCGCGCCAGATGCAGCATCGTACGCTCCGGCACGTCACCGGCGAGCGTCACGACCAGCACCGGATAGAGCGAGAGATTGACCTCCTGCACCGACGGTTCGTCGGCATCCTTCGGCAGATCGTGCTTGGCCTGGTCGACCTTGGCGCGCACGTCGGCGAGCGCCGCGTCGGAATTGAAGCCCGCTTCGAACTCAAGCAGCACGTAGCCGCCGCCCTCGAAGGCGGTGGCGCGCATTTCCTTGACGTTGCCGACCGACTTCAACTGCGTCTCGACCGGCCGCAGCAGCAGGCGCTCGCTATCCTCCGGGCTGATGCCGCGCTGCGTCAACTGCACGTAGATGATCGGCACCTTGACGTCGGGCTCGGCCTCCTTGGGGATCGTCACATAGGCGACGAGGCCGGCGATCAGGAGGAAGGCGAGCGTGGCGAGCGTCAGCCGCGCGTGCTCGACGGCGAAGGTGATGAAACGGGTCATGACGTTACGAGGCCATTGCGTTGGCGCACGTGGGCGCCGCGAATTCTGAGCGCTCCCCTCCACCTTGTGGGGA
>DASTGR010000427.1:0-5279 GCA_035718885.1 Pseudolabrys sp.
GAGCCGGAACGCCTGACCGCGGTCAACTGATCCGGTAGCGAGCGGGCCGCCGCAGCGCGGCCCGCTCGGTGCTGCGGCCAGGGCCGCCGCAGACACCGTCGCTGTCGCGCCGCCGTTTGCTGCAAAGCGGAGGTGCGACCCGTGTCCGACGATGCCGTTCCGAACATCCGATCGCTGAAGGCGTTGCGCGCGGCGGAAGCTGCGTGCAAGCGCTGCCCCCTCCATCGCAACGCCACGCAGGTCGTGCCGGGTGAGGGCCCGGCGCGGGCGCGCATGATGATGGTCGGCGAGCAGCCGGGCGATCAGGAGGATCGGCAGGGGCATCCCTTCGTCGGACCGGCTGGCGGGCTTCTCGCGAAGGCGCTCGACGCGGCCGGCATCGATCGCGACGAGGTCTTCGTGACCAATGCCGTCAAGCATTTCAAATTCGAGCCACGCGGCAAGCGCCGCCTGCACAAGCGGCCCAACGCTCACGAGATCGAACGTTGCCATCTGTGGCTTGCGTTCGAACGGAAGCTCGTCAAGCCGTCGCTGGTCGTCGCGCTCGGCGCGACGGCGGTGCGCAGCGTGTCCGGCAGACCCACACCCGTCAGCAGGATTCGTGGCAAGCTTCTGCCGCTCGATGACGGCGGCCGCATGCTCGCGACCGTCCATCCATCAGCGATCCTGCGCGCGCCCGATGACCCGGCGCGCCGCGCGATGTTCAAAGCGTTCGTCGCCGATCTGAAGACCTGCGCGCGGGCGCTGTCGGAAGCCGCCTGACCGCATCGCTCAATGCGCGGGCCGGTTCCCGCCGCCGGGAACGTCAGCGCTGGTCCGGAGTTCCTTCAAGACGGACAATGGAGGAGCGAGATGACCGACCATGGCGGACATTCGGCGGCGAAGCAGCGGCCGGTCGAGAAAGAGGCCGAGAAAGCCCGGGAGGACATGAAGGAGCACGAAGACAAGGTCGTCGTGTCGTCCGACGACAGCTTTCCGGCGAGCGACCCGCCCTCGTTCAACCCGGGCGTCACCGGCGCTTCGGACATCAAGAAGAAGAAATAGCGCCTCTACCCGGCGGTGTAGCCGCCGTCGGCATAGAGGATGTGGCCAGTGTAGAAATCAGAGGCCTTGGAGGCGAGAAAGAGCAGGGGGCCCGCAAGGTCCTCCGGCTCGCCAAGACGGCCTTTCGGCACGCGCGCGAGGAAACCCTTGCGCACGGTCTGGGCCCGCTCTGTGTCCTCGTACATCCAGGCCGTCAGCGGCGAGCGGAAGACGGTGGGCCCGATCGCGTTCACCGTGATGCCGGTCTCGCCCCATTCGCAGCCGAGCGCCTTGGTAATGCCGTCGACCGCGGACTTCGACGCACAATAGGCGGTGTAGCCGGCCGGATGGCCGAGCAGGCCGCGCGCCGACGATGTCAGGATCACCTTGCCGCCGCGCCCCTGCGCGAGCATCTGCTTGCCGGCTGCGCGCGCCATCAGCCATGACTGCGTGACGTTGGCGTCCTGCACTTCGAGGAAGTCTTCCGGTTTTTGCTCAGTGATCTTGGACACCTTGTTGAGCCCTGAGGCGACGACCAGGATGTCGACGCCGCCGAACGTGTCGACCGCTGTGGCGACGATTCTGTCGCAATTGGCTTCCGAGGAAGGACGCAGCGCGATCACTGCCGCCTTGCCGCCCAGCGCCTCGCACTCCGCCGCGACCGTCCGCAGTTCGGCCTCCTTGCTCGCCGCCAGCACGACATTGGCGCCGGCGCCGGCCAGCACCTTGGCCGCGAGCGCGCCGAACGCGCCCGATGCCCCGGTGACGATCGCGGTCTTGCCCTTGATATCGAAGAGGGACAGGGGATTGTTGAGGAAGGCTTCGGCCATGGATGCTTCTCCCGATGACTTTTCTTGCTCCCTCTCCCCGCAAAAGGGGGGAGAGGGAGAACTATTTCGGCGCCGCCGCGACTGCGACCAGCAGCGTGCACACGCCCGCGCCGCGATTGACGATCTCGCGGTTCTCGTTCGGCGCGATGAAGACCGTATCGCCCTTCTTCGCGACGACCTCCTTGCCGCCGGCGATGACCGTCAGTTCGCCTTCGAGGATGTGATAGATCTTCTCCGGCGGCGAGGCGTCGGGCCCGGCGCCGCCGCCCGGCTGGAAGTGCGAGATGCCGAAGACCAGCGCCTGCGAGCCGCCGGTCTCGGCGCCGAAGATGCGCAGCGACTCGTATTTGCGGTGGTTTGGCGCTTCGTAGGCTTTCGCCTGAGAGAGCTTGCGGACTTCCATCAGAGCTTCTCCCCTCGTTCGATGCGATACTTGCCGTCGGGATCGATCATCGCCACGAGACGGATGATGCAGCCGTCGCCGCGGTCCCAGTTCCACGGGAAGAAAGCGAAGGTGCAGCGCTTGCCCGTCACCTTGTCGATGTCGCCGCCGACATTCTCGATGCCGAGAATGCCGTTGGTGAACAGGATGCGGTGCACCGGCTCCCATTCCGGGAAGTCGTCCTTCCAGTCGCGACCACCCGACCACTCGAAGTATTCGTCCTTGAGGTGCGGGTGCAGCGGGCCGTTGCGTTGCGGGCCGATGGCGGTGGCGAGCGGATGGTCGTTGGCCTGCGTATCGTGGCCGACGACCTTGACCTTCTTCTCGACGAACCATTCTCCGGCCGACTTCACGAAGCCGGGCGAGCGGCAGAAATAGTCCTCCGAGTCCTCGTAGAGCTTGTGCCAGCCGGTATTGACGATGACGACGTCGCGCGGGCGCACGATCTTGCCGGCCGCCTTCTCGAGATCGTCATAAGTGATCGGTTCCCACTTCTTCTTCGGGATCGAGATGACGATGCCCGAGCCGAAGAAGTGGGGCAGCGGCACTTCGTCGATGAAGGGTGTGCCCTGCACGACGTGCGCCGGCGCGTCGATATGCGTCGTGTTGTGCATCGAGGTGGTGATGCGCTGCGACAGCACGCCGGATTTCGCCATGTAATGGATGCGCTCGATCTTCACATCCTCGAAATAGGGCCAGTTCGGCGACTGGTAGCCGAAGCGATGGGACAGATTGAAAAACTGTAGTCCCATGCTGTTGTTGAGGTTTTCCTCGAACGTCACGCCGCGAATTTTCTTGGCCACGGCTTCCTCCTTGTTCGTGTAGCGGTTCAGTCGGTCGTTCTGGTCAGCGCGCCGCGGCCATGCTGGCTTCGAGCGCGTGCTTGGTGGCGATGAGGCTGTCGGCGATGTTCTTTTCGCGCCCGGTGAACCGCTGGGTCGGTACCGGCACTGAAATGGCGACGGCATTGCCGAGCGGGTCGTAGAGCGCGACGCCGGCGGCGCAGATGCCGCTGGCGTGCTCCTCGCGGTCGAAGGCGACGCCGTTCGCGCGCACAGTCTTCAATTCGGCGAGCAGGGCGTCCAGCCTGGTGATCGTGCGCGGCGTGCGCGCGGCATAGGTCTTGCCGATCAGCGCCTCGACCGCGGCGTCGGTGAGCTGTGCGAGGTAGGCTTTGCCGTTGGCGGTGCAATAGAGCGGGAAGGTCTCGCCGACGGCCGACACGGTGCGCAGGCGATGCGAACCGATGACCTGATCGATGAAGACCAGGTGATCCTTCTTCACGGTCGCGAGGTCGACCGTCTCTTGAAGCTCCGCTGACAGCCTTTCGAGGTGAGGCCGCGCGAGGGCGGTGAAGTCGCTGCGCACGGAAGCCGCGAGCCGCAGAATGGCCGGTCCGAGGCGGACCCGGCCGTTCGGGGTCGCGGCGATCACCAGTTTTTCGTTCTCCAGCGCGGCGACGATGCGCTGCACCGTGGAGCGGGCGAGGTTCACGCGCTGGGCAATCTGGCCGAGGCTGAGACCCGCGTTTTCGTCTTCGAGCGCGCGCAGGATGCTGGCGGCGCGGGCGATGACCTGCACCTGGTTCTTGCCATTGCCGGCTTGGCCGCTCATGGGCGATGCCATCGGACGCTCCCTGCCGGTCCCGCCGGCGATCTCTGTCGCCTTGTATCGTGGGACACGATAGCCCAATATACGGTACATTAGATCACCAGAACAAGCGGCATCCGGCCGCCGCCTGAGGAAACGCATGATCCGCAAGATCGCGCTCGAGGAGCATTTCCTGTCGCCCGGCCTCGTCGATTACTGGCGGCCGACCATGACCGAGGTCCCGGCGCCGCACGTCGACAGGCTCTACCGGCAGCTCACCGATTTCGGCGCCGAGCGGCTCGAGACGATGGACAAAGCCGGCATCGCCAAGGCGGTGCTGTCGTTGTCCGGTCCCGGCGTGCAGGCCGAGCGCGATCCCGTCGCGGCGACGCGCAAGGCGCGTGAAGCCAACGACTTCCTCGCCGAACGGATCGCACGCCATCCAGACCGCTATGCCGGCTTCGCGCACCTTGCCGTCCAGGACGCGGCCGGGGCGGCACGCGAGCTCGAACGCTGCGTGCGAGACCTCGGCTTCAAGGGCGCAATGATCAACGGCCACACCAACGGGCTTTACCTCGACGACCGCTCGCTCGATCCGTTCTGGGCGGCGGCCGAAGCACTCGGTGCGCTCGTCTATATCCATCCCACGGATCCGCTGGCGCCCGCGCCGGTGCTCAACGGCGTTCCGGCGCTCCGCCGCGCCACCTGGGAATGGGGCTTCGAGACCGGCTCGCATGCGCTGCGGCTGGTGTTCTCCGGCCTGTTCGACCGTTTCCCGAAGGCCAGGGTCGCCCTCGGCCATATGGGAGAAACGTTGCCCTATCTGCTCTGGCGCTTCGACAGCCGGGCCAAGCTCTACAACGTGAAGCTGGGCAAGGAGCCGTCGCAGTACATCAAGGACAACATCGTCGTGACCGTGTCGGGCGTCTATGCGCGCGAGCCGCTGATATGCGCGGTCGAGGCGCTCGGCCGCGACAAGGTGATGTTCGCGGCCGACTATCCGTTCGAGAGCGTGGAGGAGGCAGGCCACTTCATGGACGACGTCGCCATCGCCGAGGACCTGCGCGCGGCCGTTGCCTATGACAATGCGGCGCGGCTGTTGGGCCTCTAGTCCATCGCCATCGTCATCGGCTTGCCGAGCACCCGGCGCACGAATTTCGGCGTCTCCATCGGTCGCGCGAAGAAGAAGCCCTGGATCAGGTCGAAACCGAGCGCTCGCGCCGCGAGGAAATCGGAGCGCGTTTCGACGCCTTCCGCGACAGTGCGCGCGCCGACTCGGTCGGCGAATTCGACAATGCTGCGGCAGGTCGTCTCCTTGAGCCGGTCGGTCGAGAGCCCTGCGACGAAGGCGCGGTCGACCTTGATCTCGACGAACGGAAACGAGTCGAACGCGA
>DASTGR010000428.1:0-4917 GCA_035718885.1 Pseudolabrys sp.
GCCAATGGCTTCGGCATGATGAAACACTGCTCCCGGCAAAACGGTACGAGACGGAAATGCTCGGGCGGCGTTATAGGGCGATCGATCTGCCGTGGCCAGTGGCGGAATTGTCAATCCGGACCATAGGCTTGCCGGCCCGAATAGGCTCCGCCTATGGTGCCCGGGCACTCCGCCCGCTAAGCTATGGCGGGGCGGCGATAGCCGTTTTTGCGATCGTCGATGCCGGCGGCACGTTCGGCACTGCGGTCGTTTTGAAAAAGAACCCTTGGAGGAGGAAACATGAAGCTCAAGACATTCATCGCCACGGCCGCCGCTGCGGTCCTGCTCGCCGGCTCGGCGCAGGCGCAGATGACGTTGCGCGCGTCGCACCAGTTCCCCGGCGGCAAGGGCGACATTCGCGACGACATGGTCCAGATGATCGCCAAGGAAGCCGCCGCCGCCAATGTCGGCCTGACCATCCAGGTCTATCCGGGCGCCTCGCTGTTCAAGCCGAACGACCAGTGGAACGCCATGGTCAACGGCCAGCTCGACATCACTCTGTTCCCGCTCGACTACGCCAGCGGCAAGGTGCCGGCCTTCTCGGCGACCTTGATGCCCGGCCTGATCCGTAACCAGGACCGCGCCAAGCGCATCAACGACTCGCAGTTCATGAAGGACGTCCGCGCCGAGATCGAGAAGCACGGCGTCATCGTGCTCTCCGACGCCTGGTTCGCCGGTGGCATGGCCGCGAAAGGCAAGTGCATCGTCAAGCCGGACGACCTCAAGGGCATGAAGTTCCGCGCCGCCGGTCCGACCTTCGCGGCGATGTGGGAAGCGGCCGGCGCCTCGATCGTCTCGCCGCCGTCGAACGAAATCTACAACGCCTTCCAGACCGGCGTCGTCGGCGCGACCGATACGAGCCTCGGCACGTTCGGCTCGACGCGCCTCTACGAGGTCACCGACTGCCTCACCGCGCCGGGCAACAACGCGCTCTGGTTCATGTACGAGCCGGTGCTGATGTCGAAGAAGACCTTCGCGCGGCTCAACAAGCAGCAGCAGGACGCCGTCATCAAGGCCGGCAAGGATGCGCAGGCCATGTACGAGAAGAAGGCGGACGAAGAGAACCAGAAAACGATCAAGCAGTTCGAGGACCACAAGGTGAAGGTGGTGACGCTCTCGGACGCCGACTATGACGCGTGGATCGCGCTCGCCAAGAAGACGTCCTATCAGCGTTTCGACAAGGACGTTCCGAACGGCCAGAAGCTGATCGACGAGGCGCTGTCGGTCAAATAAGGTCGCGAATGTCGGACGGCCGGCGGGTTTCGATGATCCGCCGGCCGGCCTGTATTTGAGGCTTCGCGCGGAGCGGGACCGCGCCAGGGGGACGCCGGCCGCGCCGGTCCGGGTTCGAGGGGCTCATGGATACTTACATCCGTACGATGGCGTTTCTGTCGCGCGTGTCGGGCATCGTCGCCGCGCTCCTCATCGGCTTTGCCGTGCTGGTGATCTGCGACATGGTGATCGAGCGCTATATCCTCAATCTGACGACGATCTGGCAGATCGACGTCGTGACCTACGCCATCGTCGGCGCCACCTTCATCGGCAGCGCCTACGTCCTGATGACGCGCGGCCACGTCAACGTCGAGATCCTGCCGCTGCACGCGGGGCCCCGCGCGCGCTACTGGCTCGCCGTTGTCACCATGCTGCTCGCCATCGGCTTCTGCGTCGTGCTGTGGGTCGTCACCACGATGTACTGGTACGAGGCCTACAGCGAAGGCTGGAAATCCAACACGGTCTGGCGCGCGCGGCTCTGGATCCCGTACCTGTCCATGCCCGTCGGCCTCGGCCTCCTGGTGCTTGAATACATCGCCGAATTCCTCGCTTTGATCACCGGCCGCGCGCATCCGTTCGGCCTTGCGCCCGCCGCCGACGCCGAGCGTTTCGCGCGCGAGCAGGCGCAGGCCGCGCTCGGAGACGCGCCATGACCCCGACAACAGAAGGCGCGCTCGTCCTCGTCGCCACCCTCGTCATGCTCGTGTCGGGCATTCCCGTGGCCTTCGGCCTCGGCGCGGTGTCGATCGTCTTCCTGCTCATCTTCCAGGGCATCGACTCGTTCCACGTCGTCGCCGAGACCTTCTGGTCCGGTCTCGACGACTTCACGCTCGTCGCCATTCCGATGTTCGTGATGATGGGTGCGGCGATCGGCTCCTCGCCCGCCGGCAAGGATCTCTACGAGGCGCTCGACCGCTGGCTCTACCGGCTGCCGGGCGGCCTGGTGATCTCCAATCTCGGCGCCTGCGCCATCTTCGCGGCGCTGACCGGTTCCTCGCCGGCCTGCTGCGCCGCCATCGGCAAGATGGGCATCCCGGAGATGCGCCGCCGCGGCTATCCGGACGACGTCGCCACCGGCTCGATCTGCGCCGGCGGCACGCTCGGCATCCTGATCCCGCCGTCGGTCACCTTCATCCTCTACGGCATCGCCACCGAGACCTCGATCGGGCGCCTGTTCATCGCCGGCGTGCTGCCAGGCCTGATGCTGACCGGCCTGTTCATGCTGTGGACGATCTTCATCATCTGGAAACGTGGCTTCCGGTCGCACGCTGTCGACTTCCGCTATTCGTGGAAGGAGAAGTTCACGTCGATCCCCAAGATCGCGCCGTTCCTCCTCATCATCTTCGGCGTCATGTACGCGCTCTACGGCGGCATCGCGACGCCGTCGGAAGCGGCCGGCGTCGGCGCCGCGCTGTGCCTGATCTTGGCGATCGTCATTTACCGCCTCTACCGGCCGGCGCAGATCTGGCAGATCCTGCGCGACACGATGCGCGAGTCGGTGATGATCCTGACGATCATCGCCGCCGCGGTGCTGTTCGGCTACATGCTGACGTCGCTCTACCTGACGCAGACTTTGGCGCAGGGCATCGCCGACATGCACGCCAACAAGTGGGTGTTGATGTTCCTCATCAACATCTTCCTCCTGGTGTGCGGCTTCTTCATCCCGCCGGCGGCCATCATTCTGATGACGTCGCCGATCCTGTTGCCGATCATCACCGCAGCCGGGTTCGATCCGGTGTGGTTCGGCGTCATCCTGACGATCAATATGGAGATCGGCCTCATCCATCCGCCGGTCGGTTTGAACATCTACATCGTCAACGCCATCGCGCCGGACGTTCCGCTGGTGAAGGTGATGTGGGGGACTATGCCCTACGTCCTGTGTATGATGCTGGCGATCGTGATCTTGTGCTTCTTTCCGGAGATCGCCACATGGCTGCCGAACCACCTGATGGGGCCGGGCAAGTGATACCGCCGCGGCCGGGAACGCGGCCGCGGAGTGCCTGAATGAACACCTCCTTCTTCGGAGAACTCCTCCAGACCATCTCCGACCGCGGGCGCGCGCTGCTCAACCGCGAGCGCCGCGGCCAGGAGTCGGTGCGCTCCGAAAGCCTGATCGAGCTCGCCGAGGATCTTCTGTCGGGCCGCGGCGAGGCGTCGGGCGTGGCGCTGGCGCGCGAAATCCTGTCCCGCTACGCCGAACTGCGCACCGGGCCGCGCGTCGCCTTCTTCGAGGCGCTGGCGCAGCGCTTCGGCACCGACGGCGAGCGCCTCGACCGGGCGATCGCCGTCTGGAAGGAAAAGCCCTGCGACGAGACGGCGCAGGAAGTGCACTCCGCGTCCGAGCCGCGCCGGCAGGAACTGTTCCGCCGCCTCAACCTTGCGCCCGGCGGCACCGCCGCGCTGGTGCGCATGCGCGAGCAACTGATGGACGCGCTCGCGCACCGCGACGACCTCGGCGCGGTCGACGAGGACTTCGTCCATCTGTTTTCGTCCTGGTTCAATCGCGGGTTTCTCGTGCTTCGCCGCATCGACTGGTCGACGCCGGCGATCGTGCTGGAGAAGATCATCCGCTACGAGGCTGTGCACGCGATCCACGACTGGGACGATCTGCGCCGCCGCATCGATCCGCCCGACCGGCGTTGCTACGCCTTTTTCCATCCGGCGCTCGTCGACGATCCGCTGATCTTCGTCGAGGTGGCGTTGACGCGCGACATTCCCGGTGCCATCGCGCCGATCCTGGCGGCGGACCGCGAGCGCACCGAGGTCGAGCGTGCGCGCACGGCGGTGTTCTATTCGATCTCGAACTGCCAGCGCGGGCTCGCCGGCGTGTCCTTCGGCAGCTTCCTGATAAAGCAGGTCGTCGAGGACATCTGCCGCGACCTGCCCAAGCTCAACACCTTCGTGACGCTGTCGCCGGTGACGAATTTCGGCGCCTGGCTCAAGGCCGAACGCGAGAGCGAAACCTCGATCGCATTGTCCGCCGCGGACAAGGAGACGCTGGCCGCCCTCGATCAGCCCGGCTGGTGGCAGAACGAGGAGACGAGCGAGGCGCTGCGCGAGCCGATGCTGCGCGCCGCCGCATGGTATTTCCTGCGCGCCAAGAACAAGCGCGGCGCGCCGCTCGACGCGGTCGCGCGCTTCCATCTCGGCAATGGCGCGCGGCTGGAGCGGCTCGATTACCTCGGCGATACCGGCGAGCGCGCCATGAAGCAGGCGCAGGGCTTCATGGTGAACTACCTCTACGATCTCGACGACATCGAGAAGAACCACGAAGCCTTCGCCGAAAGCCGCACCGTGGTCGCCTCCAGTGCGGTGCAGCGCCACCTGCGCACGGTCGAGCTCGTGCCCGTCGCGGGCTGACGCCTTGATCCCTCTCCTGAAAGCGGAGGGATAAGAGCGCTCGAGCCTCTCCCGTCACCCTTAGGAGCGAGGCGCGACAGCGCCGAGCCTCGAAGGGTCTGTGAGTCAGAGGTTCTTCGAGGCCCGCTCTTCGGCCGGGCACCTCAGGACGACGGGATCGCGCGCGCTGTGCTTTGCGCACGCTGCGAAGCTTCCTTCACCTCTCCCCGCACTGCGGGGAGAGGTCGACCCGCCGAAGCGTTAGCG
>DASTGR010000429.1:0-6576 GCA_035718885.1 Pseudolabrys sp.
CGAGAGCGTGATCTTTGTCGTGAAGGGCCGCGCCCGCATGCGCTGGGGCGAGAACCTCGAATTCACCGCCGAGGCCGGCCCCGGCGATTTCATCTACGTGCCGCCTTACGTGCCGCACCAGGAGATCAATGCCAGCCGCGACGAAGTGCTGGAATGCGTCCTGGTGCGCTCCGACAACGAGGCGGTCGTGGTCAATCTCGACATCGAGCCGGTCGAGAAGCCCGAAGACGTCGCCTGGATCGATCCGATCCATAAGGCGTGACGGCTCCGCTCACGACGCGAACCACCCGGCCGTCGCGCCTACGATGATGACGACGCCGAGCACGAAGCGGTAGACGACGAAGGGCCAGCTCGAGAAGCGCTCGAGGATGCGCATCAGGCCCCAGATCGCGAAGAAGGCCGAGATCGACGCGACGACGAGGCCGACGCCGAGCACGGCCCAGCCGTGCGCGTTCAAATGGATCTTGTGCAGCTCGTAGAGTTCCTTGAGGCCGGCGAGCGTGATCGCCGGGATGCCAAGCAGGAACGAAAAGCGCGCCGCCTCCTCGCGCTTGAAGCCGAGCGCCAGCGCGCCGGTCAGGGTCGAGCCGGAGCGCGACACGCCGGGGATGAGGGCTCCGACCTGCGCCAGTCCAATCAGCAAGGCGTCGCGAAACGTGGCCTGCTCCATCGTGCGGCGATGGCGCGCCACGATCTCGGCGAGTGCGAGGAGCGCGGCCATGATAATGCATGCCCAGCCGATCACCTCGATGCGCCGCAGTGGTGAATTGCAGGCATTGAGCACGGGCGAGAGCGCCAGACCCGCAAGACCGATCGGGATCGTCGCGAGGCACACCCAAATAACGAAGCGGAGTGAGTAGTCGGAGAAGCGTCTCTGCGTCAGAGCCGACAGAGAATTGGTGAACAGACCACGGACGTCGGACCAGAAATAACTCACGACCGCGGCCAGCGCTGCGAGCTGCATCGCGGCCGAGAATGCCGAACCCGGATCGGGCCAGCCGAGGAAGGCCGGCACCAGGCGCATATGCGCGGTTGACGAAATCGGCAGCAGTTCGGTGATCCCTTGAAGCACGCCGAGGATGGCGACTTTGCCGTAGCCAAGCGCGACAAAGCCCGTATCGAGGCCGCGGGTGCAGACATCGCTCATTCGGTGGCGTCTCCTGTGTGACTATTTCGCCCCGCGACACGCGCTGTTTATGACGCGTTTATCGCGAATCTCGCGCCACGTTCCCTATTATCCGTTTCGGGCGACAGCTTGAAGAATTCCTGCGTCAAAGATGGCGCGGCAACCCATTGCGATGAAGCCGACACAAGCAGCCGTTTTCATTTTGCCCCTGACGTGCATCGACGGCCGCGTTCGCGCGGGTGATTGGAGCTATTGCGTCGCGCCGGCCGACGCCGACAACCTCATCGACATGTCCGAGCCGTTTCCGTCGGTCGGCGCGACGGCGCAAGGCGGCTTCGACGAGCCGACGCGGACCGGGTGCCTCAGGTGATCGCGTTCCTGGACCGGATGGCGTCGGCCACCATCGCGGCGATGCGGTGGCTCGCGCTGCCTCTCGTCCTTCTGCTCTTCCTGCAATGGCCTCTGCGCGATCTCGTGCACGGGTTTTCGCGCGAGGCGAACGATCTCGGCCAGGTTGTCTTCGCGCTGTTCGTCGCGGTCAGCGTCACCGCGGCGACGCGCGCTGGCACCCATCTCGCGGCCGACGCGATCGCGCAGCGTTATTCGCTCGCCTCGCGGCGGCGCATCCGCCAGGCCGGCGCACTCCTCGGCCTCGCGCCCTGGGCTCTGTTCATTCTGTGGTCGAGCCGATCGGCGGTCTTGTCCTCATTGTCGCTGTTCGAGCGGTTCCCCGACACGGCCAACCCCGGCTATTTCCTGATCAAGCTCGCGCTCTGGCTCATGGCGGCGCTGGTCCTGATCCAGGCCATCGTCGACATCGCCCGCCCCTTAAACGAGGACGATGTCTGATGCCGTGGCTCGGGCTCGTCATGCTGCTGATGGTTGCGGCAGGCATCATCGGCACCGGACTTCCCGCCGCTATCGTTCTGATCGCCGTCGCCACCTTCGGCGCGGTCGCCGGCATCGCCAGCGGCGAAGTGCCAGTCGAACTCGTGGGCGCGCTGCCGAGCCGCCTGATCAACCTGTTCGAGAACGACCTCCTCCAGGCGCTGCCGCTCTACGTGACGATGGGGCTGCTGCTTGACCGGCTGCCGGTCGCCGACGCGCTCTACCGCGCCAGCAACGCGCTGTTGAAGCGTTCGCCGTCCGGCCCGCTCGTCTCCGGCGTGGTGCTCGGCACGCTGCTCGGGCCGATGAACGGCTCGGTCGGCGCCAGCGTGCTCGGCCTGTCGCGGGTGATCTCGCCGCGGCTGACACGCGAGGGCGTGCCGGCATCGACACGCGACGCGCTGATCGCGGTGGCGAGCACGCTCGGCGTCCTCATCCCGCCGTCGCTGGTGCTGATCCTCCTCTCCGACGCAATCCTCTCCGCGCACACGATCGCGGTGACGCAGAGCGGCCGCTCGGACCGCGTCGTCAACACGCAGGACATCTTCCACGCCGCGCTCTTGCCGGCGGGCCTGTTCCTGGCGCTGTGCCTCCTCGTCGCCTGGCTGACCGGCCGCCGGCGCGAACGCGGCCACCCGCCCGGGCCTTTAACCTTGCAACACGGGGTCCTCGCCGCGGTCTCGCTCGGAGCGCTTATCCTGCTGCTCGGCGGCGTCGCCATCGGCTATTTCTTCGCGGTCGAGGCGGCGGCGATGGGCGCCTTTGCGCTGCTCGTCGCCGGTCTCGTCAGCGGCCGCCTCGACGCCAAGACCATGCGCGCGCTGCTCAACGACGCGATGGCGATCACCGGCGCGCTGTTCGCGCTGCTCCTGGCGGCCACCACGTTCACGCTGGTGCTGCGTCTGATCGGCACCGACCGCCTCGTCAGCGATCTCGTCGGCGCGATCCCCGGCGGGGACGTCGCTGCGGTCGCGGTCGTGCTCGGGGTGATCGGCGCCTGCGCCTTCGTGCTCGACGCCTTCGAAATCATCTTCGTCATCGTGCCGGTCGTGATCCCGCCGCTCCTGATCCGCGTCGCCGACGCGCGCTGGGTATCGGTGCTGGTCCTGCTGACGCTGCAATCGAGCTTCCTGCTGCCACCCTTCGGCTATGCGCTGATGATGGTGCGCGGCGCGGCGTCGAAGCCGGCGCCGTTCGCCGCCTTCGTCCGCGCGCTGGCGCCATTCCTGCTGGCGCAGTGGCTGGTGCTCGGCCTCGTGCTGGCCTTCCCGCGCCTCGTCCACCTCGGCGAGAAGGCCGCGGACGTCACGCGCGCGCCGGCGAAGCCCCTGTCGGCGGAGGAAATGAGCAAGCGCCTCGATGAAATGATCCCGCTGCCGCCGCTGCCGGGCGGCGACTAGCCCCCGCGCTTGACCCCCCACCTGCCCCGCCTTAAGACCTTGACCGGGCAGGAAAACATGATCGTCCTGATCGACAATTACGACAGTTTCACCTTCAACCTCGTCCATTATCTCGGGGGCCTGGGGGCGCACGTCGTCGTGCATCGCAACGACAAGATTTCGTCCGAAGCCGTGCTCGCCATGGCGCCGGATGCGATCGTGCTCTCGCCCGGGCCTTGCACGCCGAACGAAGCGGGCATCTGTCTCGACCTCATCGGCAAGGCCAAGGGCGAGGTGCCGCTGCTCGGCGTCTGCCTTGGCCATCAGGCGATCGGCCAGGCCTTCGGCGGCAAGGTCGTGCGCGCTCCGGTCCCGGTGCATGGCAAGCTCTCAGAGATCAGCCACGCGAACACCGGCGTGTTCCGCGGCATCAACGGCCCATTCAAAGCGACGCGCTATCACTCGCTGGTGGTCGATCGCGGCGCGATGCCGCGTGAGTTCGCCGTCAACGCCGAGACGAGCGACGGCCTCGTCATGGGCCTGATGCATGCGGAGCTGCCGATCCACGGCGTACAATTCCATCCGGAGAGCATTGCCTCGGAGCACGGCCATCTGATGCTGAAGAACTTTCTCGATCTCGCCGCGGAGTGGAACGCGCGCACCGGGCGGCGCACTGCGGCGTCGCTCAAAGTGGCTGTGTAAGAAGGGGCGAACATGGCCGACGAATTCAAGGCGCTCATCGCCAAGGTCGCGACCGGCGCGAGCCTCACGCGCGACGAGGCCGCCTCCGCCTTCGACCGCATGATGTCGGGCGAAGCGACGCCCTCGCAGATGGGCGGTCTGTTGATGGCGCTGCGCGTGCGCGGCGAAACCGTCGAAGAGATCACCGGCGCGGTCACGACCATGCGCGCCAAGATGCTTGGCGTGACGGCGCCGGCGGACGCCATCGACGTCGTCGGGACCGGCGGGGACGCGTCCGGCTCCTACAACATTTCGACCTGCGCGGCCTTTATCGTCGCCGGCGCCGGCGTGCCGGTTGCCAAGCACGGCAATCGCGCGCTGTCGTCGAAGTCGGGCGCCGCCGACGTGCTCCAGGCCCTCGGCGTCAAGATCGACCTCGATTCCGCGGCAGTCGGCCGCTGCATCCGCGACGCCGGTATCGGCTTCATGTTCGCGCCGGCGCATCATCCGGCCATGAAAAACGTCGGCCCCACCCGCGTCGAACTGGGCACGCGCACCATCTTCAATTTGCTCGGGCCCCTGTCGAACCCGGCAAGCGTCAAGAAGCAGATGATCGGCACCTTCTCGCGCCACTGGATCGAGCCGATGGCGCAGGTGCTGAACAATCTCGGCTCGGAATCGATCTGGGTCGTTCATGGGTCCGACGGACTCGACGAGATCACCACCGCCGGTCCGACCGCGGTTGCCGAACTCAAGGGCGGCAAGGTACGAACGTTCGAGATTTCGCCGGAAGACGCCGGCCTCAAGAAGTCGAAGCCGGACGCTCTGCGCGGCGGCGACGCGGAGCACAATGCCAAGGCGCTGCTCGCCGTTCTCCAGGGCAAGGACGGCGCGTTCCGCGACGTCGCCGTGCTCAACGCCGCAGCCGCGTTCGTCGTCGCCGGCAAGGCCAAGGACCTCAAGGAAGGCGCCGCGCTCGCCGCCAAGTCGATCGAGTCGGGCGAGGCCGAAGGCCGGCTCGATCGCCTGATCGCGGTATCCAACGCCACGCCGGAGGAATGACGTGGCCGACATCCTCAAGACGATCGAGGCCTACAAGCGCGAGGAGATCGCCGCGGCGAAGCGCGCGAAGCCGCTCCCCGTAGTCGAGGCCGAGGCGAAAGCCCAAGGTGCGCCGCGCGGCTTCCTCAAGGCCATCGAGCGCCGGATTGCCGGCGGCGAATATGCGCTTATCGCCGAGATCAAGAAGGCCAGCCCGTCGAAAGGCCTGATCCGCGCCGACTTCGACCCGCCGGCGCTGGCGAAAGCCTATGAGCACGGCGGGGCGACTTGCCTTTCGGTGCTGACCGATGCGCCCTCGTTTCAGGGCAAACCCGAATTCCTGACCCAGGCCCGCGCGGCGACGAAGCTTCCGGCGCTGCGCAAGGACTTCATCTACGACCCCTATCAGGTCGCGGAGGCGCGCGCCTGGGGCGCCGACTGCATCCTGATCATCATGGCCGGGATCGACGACGCGGCAGCAGCAGAGATCGAAAATGCTGCATACATCTTCGGTATGGACGTTCTTGTTGAAGTTCATCAGGAAGATGAGCTTGATCGAGCCCTGAGGTTGAAATCGCGCCTGATCGGCATCAACAATCGCGACCTCCGCACCTTCGAGACCAGCCTCGCTGTCTCCGAGCGGCTGGCCCCGCGCGTGCCGAAGGACCGCATTGTGGTGGGAGAAAGCGGCCTGCACACCCCCGCCGACCTTGCCCGCCTCGCCAAAATCGGCGTCTCGACCTTCCTGATCGGCGAGAGCCTGATGCGGCAGGCGGACGTTGCCGCCGCCACCCGCGCCCTGCTCGCGCGGCAGACAGCCGTGGCGGAGTAACGATCATGGCCCGCAAGACCAAGTCTTCGCGGAGCCGGAAAGCACCTACGCCGCCGGCGTCGGAGCCCACCCTCAGCCATATCGGCCAGCGCGGCGAAGCGCGCATGGTCGACGTCTCCGGCAAGCCTCAGAGCGAGCGGATCGCGGTCGCCGAGGGCCACGTCATCATGCGCAAGGAGACACTCGACCGCGTCATCGCCGGTAACGCGCTCAAGGGCGACGTGCTCGGTGCCGCGCGGCTTGCCGGCATCATGGCGGCCAAGCGCACGCATTCCCTGATCCCACTGTGTCATCCGCTGCCGATCACCAAGGTCGAGATCGAGATCGACCCCGAGCACGCATTGCCGGGCTATCGCGTTCAGGCAACGGTGAAGGTCACCGGCCAGACCGGCGTTGAGATGGAGGCGCTCACCGCCGTTTCAGTCGCGTGCCTGACCATCTACGACATGGTCAAGGCGATCGAGAAAAGCATGCGCATCGAAGGCATCCGCCTGCTCGAGAAGCGCGGCGGCAAGTCCGGCGACTGGCGGGCGGAGAAATCCTGACATGCCGCTGATGCCGGTCGCAGAGGCGTTGCGGCAGGTGCTGGCCGGCGCCGAGCCGCTCGGCACCGAACCGGTTGCGCTCGA
>DASTGR010000430.1:0-2310 GCA_035718885.1 Pseudolabrys sp.
TGAGCTGGTCGAGCGAGATGCCGTGGCTCTTCATGAGCATGGGCTCCGCGGTGATCTCGACCGCCTCGTCGCGCGTGCCGCGCAGTTCGGCCTTCAGGACGCCCGGCGCCTGCTCTATCGCGTTCTTGGCGTCGCGCGCCAGATGCAGCATCGTACGCTCCGGCACGTCACCGGCGAGCGTGACGACCAGCACCGGATAGAGCGAGAGATTGACCTCCTGCACCGACGGTTCGTCGGCGTCCTTCGGCAGATCGTGCTTGGCCTGGTCGACCTTGGCGCGCACGTCGGCGAGCGCCGCGTCGGAATTGAAGCCCGCTTCGAACTCGAGCAGCACGTAGCCTCCGCCCTCGAAGGCGGTGGCGCGCATTTCCTTGACGTTGCCGACCGATTTCAACTGCGTCTCGACCGGCCGCAGCAGCAGGCGTTCGGAATCTTCCGGGCTGATGCCGCGCTGCGTGAGCTGCACGTAGATGATCGGCACCTTGACGTCGGGCTCGGCCTCCTTGGGGATCGTCACATAGGCGACGAGGCCCGCTATGAGCAGGAAGGCGAGCGTGGCGAGGGTGAGCCGCGCGTGCTCGATGGCGAAGGTGATGAAGCGGGTCATTGACGCCAGTTCCGGTTACGCGAATTCCAGCGGGGAGTGCGCGCCCTAGCGCGCGGCGCTTTCCTGCTCGGCGGGGACCGCGGCGACGACCTGGCCGTCGCGGACGAAGTCCTGGCCACGAACGATGACGCGGGCCTCGTTTTTCACGCCGCTGACCCACATCGTGTCCTGCATGTCCTCGATGATGTGCACCGGCACGAAGGCGACCTTGTCGCCCTCGCCCACCACGCGCACGCCGATGTCGCCGGCCGCCGAGATGGTCAGCGCCGAGCGCGATATTTGCGCCGCCGGCACCGGGTTGAGCGACAGGACAACCTCGGACGTGATGCCATCGGGGATCTTGCCGTCCGCATTGGGCATCTCGACCTCGACGCGATAGGTGCGCGTCGTGTTGGTCGTCGATTTTGAAACGTAACGAACGCGGCCCTGCACGGTCTGGCCGGTAATGAGCCGGACCTCGGCGCTCTCGCCGACCTTGATACCGGCGAGCTTGCGCTCGGACACTTCGACGACGGCCAGCATCGGATCGAGCGCGACGAGGCTCGCGATGGGTGTGCCGCTGAACGAGAAGGCGGCTCCGCCGACTTCCGCAGGCACATCGGTGATGACGCCGTCCCACGGCGCGCGCAGCACGCCGCGATCGCGTTCGGCTTTGGCGGTGGCGAGGGTGGCTTCGGCCGCCTTGAACTGCGATTCCAGATTGACCAGGTCGAGCTTGGGCAGTGTGCCCTTGTCGATCAGGACGCGGCGCGCCTCGAGCTCGGCCTTGCGCTGATCGTAGAGCGCCTGCGCCTGCGCGACCTGCGCCTCACGCGCCTCGTCAGCCAGGACGGCGATGACGTCGCCCTTCTTGACGTGCTGGCCGCGCGTGACATTGAGCTGCGTCAGCACGCCGCCGGTGCGCGCGGCGATGCTGACCTTGTGGTCGGCTTCGGTGCGGCCCGACAGTGTGAGCTTCGGCGCATGCTCGACGATCTTCGCCTGTGTGACCGCGACGCGGAACGCCGGCGTCGTCTTCGCTTCGGCCGGGCGGATCGCGGCCTCGCTGTTGGCGCTGTCGCGCGGCATCAGGTGACCGGAGGCGATCCACAGCGTGGCGCCGGCGACGATGCCGACGGCGGTGATACGGCTCGCTTTCATTGGGACTGCTCCTGCGAACGCGACGTGGCGGGCGCGCAATCGGTAAGGGCGTAGCGCACGAGATCGAGCACGATCTCGATGACGGATTCCGGCGAGAACGACGGATCGATCGCGCGGCGGAGCTCGATGCCGTCGCCCAGCGCAAGCAGCACGGTGACGATCTTCTCGAAGTCGAGGTCGGGGCGAAGTTGACCGCGCTCAGCGGCGCGCTTCAGGATGCCGACGAGGCCGTCGCGCACCTCAGAATAGATCGACTGGTGAATGCGGCGGACATCCGGATTGCGGCGCGCCTCGGCCATGATCTCCAGGCACAGCGCAACTTCCACGTCGCTTCGCTCGACAAGATATTGCCGCCCCAGCGCGGCGAAGCCGGTGAAGAAGTCGGGCGCCTTGTCGACCTCGGCGAAATCCGCGGCCGCCTGGGCGCGGTTGCGCTCCGAGATGCCGGCGATCAGCGCCTCCTTCGACGGGAAGTAACGGTAGAGATTGCCCGGGCTCATCCCGGCCTCGGTGCAGATCTCCTGCATCGAGGATTGATGGAAGCCCGCGCGCGCGAAGCAGCG
>DASTGR010000431.1:0-2541 GCA_035718885.1 Pseudolabrys sp.
CGTGATGGCGATCTCGGTGCATCCCTACATTATGGGCGCGCCGCACCGAGCGAAATACTTCCGGCAGATCTTCGAGAAGATCAGGAAGAAGAAGGACGTGCTGTTCTGGAACGGGGCGCAGATCGCCGACTGGTTCATGAAGACCGGGCCGAAGGCGCAGTGACTGCATATCCCCGTTCGTCCCCGCGAAAGCGGGGACCCAGCGCAGGTGTGCCGCGAGGCAATGTCCAACTGGGTTCCCGCTTTCGCGGGAACGAACGGGTGGGTGGGGCGACGTTGGTTTTTTAATGTACGTCAGGGGGCAACACCAATGACCGTCCGTCCGCGCCGCAGCGTGCTTTACATGCCGGGCTCGAACGCCCGCGCGCTGGAGAAGGCCAGGACGCTGGCCGCCGACGCCGTCATCCTCGATCTCGAGGACTCGGTCGCGCCGGACGCCAAGGAGACCGCGCGCAGGCAGGTCTGCGACGCGGTCCGGGCCGGCGGCTTCGGCCATCGCGAGGTGATGATCCGCGTCAACGGCATCGACACGCCGTGGCACGCCGACGACCTCTCAGCCGCCGCGCACGCCGCACCCGACGCCATCGTCGTGCCGAAGGTGTCGAGCGACAACACGCTCGAACTCGTCGGCCGACGCCTGCTCGACATGGGCACGGCGCACAAGACGCGCATCTGGGCGATGATCGAGACGCCGCTCGCCATCTTCAACATTCTGGCCATCGCCGCCGAGGCGCGCGATTCCGAATCGCGTCTGGCGGGCTTCATCATGGGCACCAACGACCTCGCCAAGGACACCCGCGCGCGCCTCGTCGCCGGGCGCGCGCCGATGCTGCCGTGGCTGACAATGTGCGTCGCCGCCGCGCGCATCCACGGCATTGATATCCTCGACGGCGTCTACAACGAGATCGGCAACGTGCACGGCTTCGCCGAGGAGTGCAGGCAGGGCGTCGAGCTCGGCTTCGACGGCAAGACGCTGATCCATCCGACGCAGATCGAGCCGTGCAACGCCGCGTTCTCGCCGTCGCCGGACGAGGTCGCCTGGGCGCGCACGATGATCGCGGCGTTCGATCGGCCGGAAAACAAGACGAAGGGCGTCGTGTCGATTGACGGCCGCATGGTCGAGCGCCTGCACGCCGACATGGCGCGCCGCACGGTGGCGATCGCCGAGGCGATCGGGGTGCATGCTGAGGTCTAAACTAAAGCTGGCGCACAGCCTCGCCTACTGTCATTGCCGGGCTTGACCCGGCAATCCATGAAGCTTCGCAACAAGTAGGGCAATACGTCAGTGCCCGCGGACCCTCATCATGGTTGCGCGGGTCAAGCCCGCGCATGACGCCGTGCGTGTGGCAACGGCCGGCAGCTCCCTACAGCGCCTCGCCCTTCAGGAGCTTCGGCACGTCACCCGTAAAACCGGCGGCCTCGCGGATGAACATGCGCTTCATCGCCGGCATGCGTTCGACCAGCCCGAGCCCGATGTCGCGCGCCAGCCGCAGCACGTCAGAGCGGTTGGAGAACAGCCGGTTGAGGCTGTCGGTAGCGACGCCCATCATCGCCGTGTCGAAACGCCGCCAGCGCTGATAGCGCTCGAGAACGTCCGCGCCGCCGATGTCGAGGCCGAGGCGCGCCGCATCGGTCACCGCTTCCGCCAGCGCCGCAACGTCGCGCAGGCCCATGTTGAGCCCCTGTCCGGCGATCGGATGAATGACGTGCGCGGCATCACCGATCAGCGCCAGACGCTCGGCAACGAAGGTGCGTGCGGTGTAGAGCCCAAGCGGGAAGGCGCGGCGCTGCCCAACCACCTCGATGTCGCCGAGATGCAGGCCGAAACGCTTTTCCAGCTCGTCGCGGAAGTCGGCATCGCTCATCGCGACATAGCGCTCGGCGTCGGCCGTACGCTCGGCCCACACGATCGATACACGGTTGCCGGTCAGCGGCAGGATGGCGAACGGCCCCGGCGGCAGGAAGTGCTCTTCGGCGCGGCCATTGTGCGGCCGCTCGTGCGCGACGGTGCAGACGATCGCCGACTGGCCGTAGCTCCAGCCGTGCGTTGCTATGCCGGCCTGCTCGCGGATCTGCGAACGCGCGCCGTCGGCGCCGACCAGAAGACGCGCCGTCACGGTCGCGCCATCGGCGAACGTCACGTCGACTGCATTGTTACGATTATCGAAGCGCGTCACTGGCGTCGCGCGCAGGTCGATGCCGAGCGTCCTCGCCTTGGCGACCAACGCGTCGGTGAGCACGCGGTTCTCGATCATGTGCGCGAAGGGTTCGCCTGGCTGCACCTCGCCTTCAAAAGTGAGGAACGTCGGACGCACAGCGTCGCCGACCTTGGAGTCGGTGACGATCATGTCGAGCATCGGCTGCGCCTGCGCTTCGACCGCTTCCCAGACGCCGATCGCCTCGAACAGCCGCCGCGCCGCCGCGGCGATGGCCGAGGCGCGCGGGTCGCGCGACTGCTCGTGCCTGAGCGCCGGGTCGGCGACGACGATCTTGAACTGCGGCCCCAGCGCCTCGACCAGCGCAATGGCCAGCGCCAGCCCG
>DASTGR010000432.1:0-21012 GCA_035718885.1 Pseudolabrys sp.
GGCGCCCCGAGCCGATCGTGCTGCCGAATGTCGAGCCGTGGCTGCCGGCCGAACGCTTGAAGCGCGAATACGAGGCGATCGGCTTCTTCCTCTCCGGCCATCCGCTCGACGATTACGCCGCGGTGCTCAAGAAGCTGCGCGTGCAGCCCTGGGCCGAGTTCGCGCGCGCCGTGAAGGCGGGCGCAACCGCCGGCAAGGTCGCCGGCACCGTGGTCGCGCGGCAGGAGCGGCGCACCAAGACCGGCAACAAGATGGGCATCATCGGCCTGTCCGATCCTACCGGCGCCTATGAGGCCGTGATTTTCTCCGAAGGCCTCGCCGAGCACCGCGACCTTTTGGAGCCCGGCACCGCGGTGCTTCTGACCGTCTCTGCGGAAGTGCAGGGCGACGAGGTGCGCGTCCGCATCTCATCGGCCGAGCCGCTCGATCGTGCCGCCGCCAATCTCGCCAAGGGCTTGCGCGTCTTCCTGCGCGACAATGCGCCGATCGAGGCGGTGGCCAAGCGGCTCGAGCCCGCGCCGCGCGCCGGCAATGGCGACGGAGAAGTGAGCATGATCCTGCTGTTAGGGCAGGGGACGGAAGTTGAAGTGAAGCTTCCGGGCCGCTTCAAGGTCTCGCCGCAGATCGCCGGCGCCATCAAGGCCGTGCCCGGCGTCGTGCAGGTCGAGGCGCTGTAGCGCCTACGACTTGACAAAAGTCCTTCACATGTAGAATATTGTCTACGTCCGCCGGCTCTGCGGCGCGTGCTCATGAAGCGCGCCGCTAAGGGCCGGACGGACCGGCGGCCCGACAATGGCCGCTGTGGCCGGCGCGCGCGTTGCGCGCAGGCCGGTGGAGCGCCGGGAGGCGCAGGCCCCTACGTCACTGGGGCCGCGTGCCTCCGTAAGCGGCGGGTCCTGGTAACAGGGCCAGGCCGTGAGGCGCGCGGGCGGGAGGACCACCCCGCCCAAAGGGACGGCGCGTCACCGTCCCTGGCGCTTCCCGGCGCTCCATTCCCCTCGGGGAAAAGGAAAAAGGGGGCCGGCCTACCCGGGGCCGATCAAAGAACGCGGGCGATGGCGCGCGTCCAAACCTCTTCCGTCGTCCTGAGGCGCCGTCGCGAAGCGACGGCCTCGAAGGACCTCGGACTCAGAGACCCTTCGAGGCTCGGCGGCTTCGCCGCCTTCGCTCCTCAGGGTGACGGCAAGGCTCGCCTTTAAGTGCCTGTCCCGCCTTGCATCCTTGAAAACCCGCCTATATAAGCCCGCGCATCACTCACGCGGACGTTCGGCTCGCGGCCCCGACAATGGGTCGCATCGCCATCCGGTGGCCCTGGTTTCCCCAACGAAATCAGGCGCTCACACCGTCCGCGGCGGACCAACCGGAGAAGAATTATGGCGCTTCCTGACTTTTCAATGCGTCAGCTGTTGGAAGCTGGCGTGCACTTCGGCCATCAGGCCCATCGCTGGAACCCGAAGATGGGGCAATACATCTTCGGCACCCGCAGCAACATCCACATCGTCGACCTCGCGCAGACCGTGCCGATGCTGCATCAGGCGCTGCAAGCAGTGTCCGACACCGTCGCCAAGGGCGGCCGCATCCTGTTCGTCGGCACCAAGCGCCAGGCGCAGGACGCGATCGCGGACGCCGCCAAGCGCTGCGCCCAGTACTACGTCAATTCGCGCTGGCTCGGCGGCACGCTGACCAACTGGAAAACCATTTCGGGCTCGATCTCGCGCCTGCGCAAGCTCGACGAGATGCTCTCCTCGGGCGATGCCGGCGGCTACACCAAGAAAGAGCGCCTGACGATGCAGCGCGAGCGCGACAAGCTCGACCGCTCGCTCGGCGGCATCAAGGACATGGGCGGCATTCCCGACCTGATCTTCGTCATCGACACCAACAAGGAAGACATCGCCATCAAGGAGGCGCGCCGCCTCAACATTCCGGTGGCGGCCGTCGTCGACACGAACTGCGATCCGGCCGGCATCACCTATGTCGTTCCGGGCAATGACGATGCGAGCCGCGCCGTCTCGCTCTACTGCGACCTGATCGCGCGCGCGGCAATCGACGGCATCTCGCGCGCGCAAGGCGACGCGGGCATCGATCTCGGTGCGCAGGAGAAGCCGACCGTCGCCGAAGAGATCCCGACGCAGCCGTCGAGCGATCTCGGCTTCGAGCAGCTCCCCGGGCCGCGCGGCGTCGCCGACGACCTCAAGAAGCTGCCGGGCATTTCCGGCGCGGTCGAGAAGCAGCTCAACGACCTCGGCATCTTCCACTACTCGCAGATCGCCGAGCTCAACGATAAGGCCGCGCACAATGTCGGCGAAGAGGTCGGTCTGCCCGGCCGCGTTGCCGGCTGGGTCGCCAAGGCCAAAGAGCTGACCGCCGAGTAAGGTGTTATTGGCGCCCGGTGCTTGCGCCGGGCGCGCACTTCTCTCAAGCGGCGCCGCCGTTTTCGTGCGGCGCGGATGGCCGGGATCGATACCCGGCCATGACTCCATTTCGAGGATAATCAGATGGCAAATATCTCCGCCCAGATGGTCAAGGAGCTGCGCGACTCGACCGGCGCCGGCATGATGGATTGCAAGGCCGCGCTGAACGAGACCCAGGGCGACATGACCGCGGCGCAGGACTGGCTGCGCAAGAAGGGCCTGTCCAAGGCCGCCAAGAAGGCCGGCCGCGTCGCCGCCGAAGGCCTCATCGGCATCAAGGTTGCCGGCACCAAGGGCGTCGTCGTCGAGGTCAATTCCGAGACCGACTTCGTCGCGCGCAACGACCTGTTCCAGGGCCTCGTCGCCATGATCGCAGACGTCGCGCTCGGCACCGGCGCCGACGTCGAGAAGATCAAGGCCGCCAAGGTCGGCGCGATCACCGTCGCCGACGCGATCAACGACACCATCGCCAAGGTCGGCGAGAACATGACCTTGCGCCGCGCCGCCTCGCTCGAGGTGAAGCAGGGTGCGGTCGGGTCCTACGTGCACAATGCGGTGACCGATGGTCTCGGCAAGATCGGCGTCATCGTCGCGCTCGAGTCCTCCGGCAAGGCCGACGAACTCGCCGCGCTCGGCCGCCAGCTTGCCATGCACGTCGCCTCCGCAAATCCGCAGGCACTCGATCCGGCCGGGCTCGATCCGGCCGCCGTCAAGCGCGAGAAGGACGTGCTCGCCGACAAGTTTCGCCAGCAGGGCAAGCCCGAGGCTATGATCGAGAAGATCGTCGAGTCGGGCTTGAAGACCTTCTACAAGGAGGTGTGCATGCTCGAGCAGCCGTTCATCTTCGACGACAAGAAGACGGTCGCGCAGGCGCTCAAGGACTCCGAGGGCAAGGTCGGCGGTCCGATCAAGATCACGGGCTTCGTCCGCTACGCCCTCGGTGAGGGCATCGAGAAGCAAGAGTCCGACTTCGCCGCCGAGGTTGCGGCCGCGGCCGGCCAGAGCTGAACGGAAGGCCGCCTCCAACAAGGGAGCTTCGCCAACGCCATGAGTGATCCGCTCTACAGGCGCGTGATCGTCAAGCTGTCCGGCGAAGCCCTCTGCGGCGATGACGACTTCGGCATCAACCAGCCGACCGTCGAGCGGCTCGCCGCCGATCTCGTCGCCACCGCCAAGCTCGGCGTGGAGCTCGGCGTCGTTGTCGGCGGCGGCAACATCTTCCGCGGCGTCGAGGTGTCCGAGCGCGGCGTGCCCCGTCCGGTCGGCGACACGATGGGCATGCTCGCCACGGTGATGAACTGCCTCGTCCTCGAGGCGGCGATCGAACGCGCCGGCCACGAGGCGCGCACGCTCTCGGCGCTCGCCATGCCCGCGGTCTGCGAGCAGTACAATCGCAAGCGCGCGATGAAGAACCTCGGCAAGGGCAGGGTGGTCCTGCTCGCCGCCGGCACCGGCAATCCGTTCTTCACGACCGACACGACCGCCGTGCTGCGCGCGGCAGAGCTCGAGGCGCAGGCCGTCCTGAAGGCCACCAATGTCGACGGCGTCTATACCGCGGACCCGAAAAAGGACCCGGCGGCGAAACGCTACGACCGCCTGTCGCACCAGGAGGCGATCGAGAAGGATCTGCGCGTCATGGACGGCGCCGCCTTCGCGCTTGCCCGCGAAAACCGGATGCCTATCATCGTCTTTTCGATCGCCGGCAAGGGCGCGGTCGAAGCTGTTTTGCGCGGCAAGGGCCGCGCGACAATCGTCGCCTGAAGAGGCTTGCCGGCCGGCGCCGGCGAATTGAAATTCGAGCGAAGACGCTTCACTACGGGGTATCCTCATGGCCAACCCAACCTACGACATCAACGACATCAAGCGCCGCATGGGCGGCGCCTCCGCCGCGCTCAAGACCGAATTGTCGGGCCTGCGCACGGGCCGCGCCTCGGCGCACCTGCTCGATCCGATCGTGGTCGACGCCTACGGCGCGCAGATGCCGCTTCAGCAATGCGCGAGCGTCACGGTACCGGAGCCGCGGCTGATCTCGGTCAACGTCTGGGACCGCTCGCTGGTCAAGGCGGTGGAGAAGGCGATCGTCGATTCCAATCTCGGCCTGTCGCCCGCGACCGAAGGCCAGACCATCCGCCTGCGCATTCCGGAATTGAACGAGGACCGCCGCAAGGAACTCGTCAAGGTCGCGCATAAATATGCGGAAAATGCCAAGGTCGCCGTGCGCCACGTGCGGCGCGACGCCATGGACCTGATCAAGAAACTGGAGAAGGATCACGCGATCAGCAAGGACGATCACGATCGCCATTCCGCCGAGGTCCAGAAGGCCACCGACGCCGGCATCGCCGAGATCGATCATATGCTCGCCGCCAAGGAAAAGGAGATTCTCACCGTCTAGAGGTGGGATGGGCCGATGACCGAGGCCAAGTTGCCCCACGAGGAAACGCGCGCAATCGCCGTGCCCCGGCACGTCGCCATCATCATGGATGGCAACGGTCGCTGGGCCGCGTCACGCAAGCTGCCGCGGGTCGAGGGCCATCGCCGCGGCGTCGAGGCGGTGCGGCGCACCGTGCGGGCGGCAACCGAAATCGGCATTCAGATCGTCACGATCTTCTCCTTCAGCGCCGAGAACTGGACCAGACCGGCGAGCGAGATCGGCGAACTGATGGGGCTGTTGCGCCGCTTCATCCGCAACGACCTCGCCGATCTGCACAAGTCGAACGTGCGCGTGCGCATCGTCGGCGAGCGCGAGGGGCTCGATCCGGAAATCGCGCGCCTGTTGAACGACGCGGAGGAACTGACGCGCGCCAATACCGGGCTGACGCTCGTCGTCGCCTTCAACTACGGCTCGCGGCAGGAGATCGTGCGCGCAGCACGCCGCATCGCCGAGCGCGTCGCCGCCGGCGAGATGAAGCCCTCCGACGTCACGATGGACGCGTTCGGCGGCTTCCTCGACGCGCCCGATCTTCCCGATCCCGACCTCATCATCCGCACCAGCGGCGAGCAGCGCCTGTCGAACTTCCTGCTCTGGCAGGCCGCCTATAGCGAACTCGTCTTCGTGCCGACCTACTGGCCCGACTTCGACCGCGCCGCGCTCGAGGCGGCAATCCGCGAATATCAGCAGCGCGAGCGCCGCTTCGGCGGTCTCGTCGCCAAGACGGGATCGTGAGCCGCGTGCCCGATCCCGTGTCGCAGGCCGGGGCCGAACCGCGCCCGTCGCACAGCGAAGCCCGCATCGGCAACCTTGCCCTGCGCGTCCTGTCGGCGCTCGTCATGGCGCCCATGGCGCTCGCCGCCGCTGGGTTCGGCGACTGGGTGTTCGCGCTGTTCTGGCTCGGCGCGGCGCTGCTTGTCTTGTGGGAGTGGATCCACCTCGTCGCCGGCCCGCGCCAGACGCTGATGTTTTCGGCAAGCGGCTCCGCGCTCGTGGTCGCGGCCTTCGTCGAGTCGAGGGACCGGCCGATCACCGCCATGCTGCTGATCGTGCTCGGCGCCATTGCCTCGCTCATCTTCGCGCAGCGGCGCGACCGTCTCTGGGTGACCGCCGGGACCGGCTATGCCGGCGCCATGCTGCTCGCGCCGATGCTGCTGCGCATCGACCCCGATTACGGCTTCTTCGCCATCGTGCTCCTGTTCGCCGTGGTGTGGACGACCGACATCATGGCCTATTTCACCGGCCGTGCGCTTGGCGGCCCGAAACTGTGCGCCGCGATCAGTCCGAAGAAGACCTGGTCGGGTGCGATCGGCGGGACGGTCTGCGCCACCGTTCTTGCGGCGCTGCTGCCGCGCATCCTCGGTGCTGTCGCGCCGGCCGAGTTCGCGGCCGCGATCAAATTCGTGCAGCCCGGCGTGCTGGCGCTCATCGGCGTGATGCTCTCGGTGCTCGCGCAACTCGGCGACCTGCTCGAATCCTGGATCAAGCGGCGCTTCGGCGCCAAGGATGCCAGCCATCTCATTCCGGGCCATGGCGGCGTGATGGATCGCCTGGACGGTTTCTGGGCGGCCGCGGTCGCCGCCTGCCTGATCGGGCTCGTGCACGGCGGCCTGTCGAACGCCGCATTGGGGCTCCTGATATGGTGACCGGCAAGGCAGCAAAGATCCTGCAAGAGGGGCCTGCGTCAGGTATGCGCAGCATCAGCATTCTCGGCGCGACCGGATCGATCGGCGCTTCGACCGTCGACCTGATCAAGCGCAATCGCGACCGCTACCGTGTCGAGACGGTCGCGGCGGGCCGCAATGCGGGCGCGCTCGCCAAAGTCGCGCGCGAAGTCGGCGCGGCCGTTGCGGTCGTCTCCGACGACGCGGCCTATGCCGAATTGAAAGACGCGCTCGCCGGCTCCGGCGTGGAAGTCGCGGCAGGCGAGGCGGCGCTGGTCGAACACGCGACGCGTCCGGCCGACTGGGTGATGGCCTCGATCGCCGGGGCGATCGGGCTCAAGCCGACATTGGCGGCGATCGAGCGCGGCATGACCGTTGCGCTCGCCAACAAGGAATGCCTCGTCTGCGCCGGCGGCCTTTTCATGCGCCGTGCAGCCGCGACCGGCGCGACCGTGCTGCCGGTCGATTCAGAGCACAATGCGATCTTCCAGGCGCTCACGGCCGGTCCGCGCGACGGCGTCAAGCGCATCATCCTGACCGCCTCGGGTGGCCCGTTCCGCACCTGGAGCATCGACGAGATCCGCGTCGCGACGGTCGAACAGGCGCTCAAGCATCCGAACTGGTCGATGGGGCAGAAGGTCACGATCGATTCGGCGAGCCTGATGAACAAGGGTCTGGAACTGATCGAGGCGCATCACCTGTTCGGCCTGCCGATCGCGCAGATCGACGTCCTCGTGCACCCGCAATCGGTGATCCACGGCATGGTCGAATACCGGGACGGCTCGGTCGTGGCCCAACTCGGAGCCCCGGACATGCGCATCCCAATCGCGCATTGCCTGGCCTGGCCGGAGCGGATCGAAGGGCCGGCCGCCCGGCTCGATCTCGCTGCGGTGCGGCAACTGACGTTCGAGGACCCCGATCTCGTCCGCTTCCCGGCGCTGCGATTGGCCCGAGAGGCGATCGCCACCGGCGGCGCGGCACCGACCGTTCTCAACGCCGCCGACGAGGTCGCTGTCGCGGAGTTCATCGCCGGCCGGATCCGTTTCCCGGCCATTCCGGCCCTGGTCGAAGCCACGCTCGAGGCGGCCGCCCGGCGGGGGCTCACGGAGGAGCCCGACAGCATCGAAGCCGCGCTCGCCGTTGACCATGATTCAAGACAATTGGCTAGCGGGCTCTTGCCCGAAATTGCCGCAAAGGCATTCTAGGTAACCTTTGCTTAAGGAACCCGGCGCTTATGGAACGAGGTCGTAATGGGTAACGGCATCATGGCGAGCCTGGGGGCCTTCGGCGGCGGGGCAGTGGGCTACATCGTGCCCTTCCTGTTCGTCCTGACCATCGTCGTGTTCTTCCACGAGCTCGGCCACTTCCTCATCGCGCGCTGGTGCGGCGTGAAGGTGCAGGCCTTCTCCATCGGCTTCGGCCCGGAAATCATCGGCTTCAACGACCGGTACGGCACGCGCTGGAAGCTGTCCGCGGTCCCGCTCGGCGGTTTCGTCAAGTTCTTCGGCGACGAGAACGCCGCAAGTGTCCCGGATCGGGACGCGGCAGCGCAGATGACCGAGGACGAGAAGAAGGGCAGCTTCGTCTTCAAGCCGGTCGGATCGCGCGCAGCTGTCGTCGCGGCCGGGCCGATCGCCAATTTCATCCTCGCCATCGTCATCTTCGCGGTCATCTTCGGCACCGTCGGGCGCCAGATCACCAGCGCGCGGGTCGATACCGTGCAGCCGGGCAGCGCCGCGCAGGCGGCCGGGTTTCAGCCCGGCGACCTCGTCACTGCAATCAACGGCGAGCCGATCGACAGCTTTGCCGACATGCAGCGCATCGTCAGCGTCAGCGCCGGATTGCCGCTGACGATCGTGGTCGACCGGGGCGGCGCCTCGGTCACCGTGACCGCGACCCCGCAACTGCGCGAGCTCAAGGACAATTTTGGCAATCCTCATCGCCTGGGCGTGCTTGGCATCAGCCGCTCGATGCACCCCGGCGACATCAAGACGCGCCGCTATGGGCCGCTCGAGGCGGTCGCCGAGGGTGCTAAGGAGACCTGGTTCATCGTTGACCGGACGCTGTCCTATATCGGCGGCGTCTTTTCCGGCCGCGAGGCCGCCGATCAGCTCGGCGGACCGATCCGCATCGCCCAGGTCTCAGGGGAGGTGGCGACGGTCGGCTTCGTCGCCCTGATTCACCTGACGGCGGTCCTGTCGGTGTCGATCGGGCTCCTCAACCTGTTTCCGATTCCCCTGCTCGATGGGGGTCACCTTTTGTTCTATGGAATCGAGGCCGCCCGCGGCCGGCCGCTGTCCGAGCGGTCCCAGGAAATCGGCTTCCGGATTGGGTTGGCGATCGTCGTCATGTTGATGATTTTTGCAACCTTTAATGACATTCTCCACCTCGCCACTTCGTAAGCGTTGCTGCCCTGCAACTTTCTGAGGGGAAAGGGGAAGTTGCGGGGGGACTTTCGTTTGCAGGTCCGCCAAAACGCTGTACAAAGCACGAAAGCCAGCCCGGCTGCCCTCCTGATTCCGATTAGGGGGCGGCCGCAAGGACAAGAGGGCGCGTAGCGCATGGGACTTTGTGTGCGGTTTGTTAGGGGACTTGCGCTCGCTGGCGTGCTCCTCGGCGGCTTCCTTGTCGGAGCCGGGACCCTGTCCGTTGCCGGGGCGAGCGCCGCCGTGGCGCAATCCGTCAATTCGATCGAGGTCCAGGGAAACCGCCGTGTCGAGGCGGGGACCATCCGCGCCTATTTCCATCCCGGCCCCGGCGGCCGGCTCGGCCCTGCCGAGATCGACGAAGGCCTCAAGGGCCTCTACGCCACCGGCCTGTTCTCTGACGTCCATATCGAGCACCCCGGCGGGCGCCTGCTCGTCGTCGTCACCGAGAATCCGGTGATCAACCAGGTCGCGTTCGAGGGCAACAAGAAGGCCAAGGACGACCAGCTCAAGACCGAAGTTCAATCCAAGCCGCGCGGCACGCTCTCGAAGCCGACCGTGCAGGCCGACGTCCAGCGCATCATCGAGATCTATCACCGCAGCGGCCGTTTCGACGTGACCGTCACGCCGCAGATCATCGAACTGCCGAACAACCGCGTGAATCTCGTCTTCGAGATCCGCGAAGGCGAGAAGACCGGCGTCAAGGACATCCGCTTTGTCGGCGCGCACGCCTATTCGTCGAGCCGCCTGAAGAACGTCATCAAGACCTCGGTCTCGAACTGGCTGAGCTTCCTTCAGACCACCGACATCTACGACCCGGATCGCGTCGAAGCCGACCGCGACCTGCTGCGCCGCTTCTATCTTCAGCACGGCTATGCCGACGTGCGCATCCTATCGGCGATCGGCGAGTACGATCCGGCGGCGAAGGGCTTCATCGTCACCTTCACGATCGACGAAGGCGCCCAGTACAAGGTCGGCACCATCGACGTCGTGTCGAACGTGCGCGCCATCGATCCGTCCGTCGTGCGCAGCCAGGTCAAGCTGAGCGCGGGCAGCATCTACAACGCCGACCTCGTCCAGAAGAGCGTCGAGGCGATGACGATCGAGGCCTCGCGCCGCGGCTACGCCTTCGCCAATGTGCGGCCGCGCGGCGATCGCAACGTGCAGACCCACACGATCAACCTCTCCTTCGTCGTCGAAGAGGGCGCGCGCGCCTATATCGAGCGCATCAACATTCGCGGAAACGTGCGCACGCGCGACTACGTCATCCGCCGCGAATTCGATATCGGCGAGGGCGATGCCTATAATCGCGCGCTCATCGACCGCGCCGAGCGCCGCCTGAAGAATCTCGGCTTCTTCAAGAATGTGAAGATCACCAACGAGCCCGGCTCCGCGCCGGACCGCGTCGTGGTCAATGTGGACGTCGAGGAACAGCCGACCGGCCAGTTCTCGATCGCGGGCGGCTACTCGACGGCCGACGGCTTCATCTCGGAAGTCAGCATCTCGGACCGCAACCTCATGGGCCGCGGCCAGTTCGCCAAGGCTTCGGTCAGCTATGGCCAGTATTCGCGCGGCGTCGAATTGAACTTCGTCGAGCCTTATCTGCTCGGCTATCGCATGGCCGGTGGCGTCGACCTGTACTGGCGCCAGAACCTCGCCAACAATTATCTGTCCTACGGCACCAAGACTGTCGGCACCAATCTCCGGCTCGGCTTCGGCCTGACCGAAGAGTTGTCCTTCGCGCCGCGCTACTCGATCTATCGGCAGGAAATCTCGCTGATCGATCAGTACAACAACTGTAAAAACTCGACGGCGGCGATCGTCAACGGCGGCACCGGCGTGAAGCCGGGCGACGGCTGCTACAGCGACGGCGAGGCCTCGCTGCCCGTGCGCATGGAGCTCGCCAACGGTGCGGTCACGGTGTCGATGGTCGGCTACACGCTGGCCTACAACACGCTCGACAACGTCAAGAACCCGACCGACGGCCTCTATGCCGAGTTGAAGCAGGACCTCGCGGGCGTCGGCGGCGACGTGAACTTCCTTCGCACGCAGGGTGAAGTCCGCAACTACTACGAAATCTTCCCGGACGTGGTCAGCGTCCTGAAGGTGACCGGCGGTCATATCGCGGGCTGGGGCGGCAAGGACCTGCGCATGCTGGATCACTTCCAGATGGGCCCGAACCTCGTGCGCGGCTTCGCGCCGAGCGGCATCGGTCCGCGCGACCTGACCAACGGCACGTTCAACGACGCGCTCGGCGGCACGATGTACTGGGGCGCGAGCCTCGAAGCGCAGACGCCGCTCTACTTCCTGCCGAAGGAGATCGGCATCAAGCTCGCCACCTTCGTCGATGCCGGATCGCTGTGGAGCTACAAGGGACCGACGACGTGGAACGTGACGGGTGAGACCGTGCAGGTCGGCCTCGACAAGTTCAGCGATATCCGCTCCGCCGCGGGCATCGGCCTGCTTTGGGATTCGCCGCTCGGACCACTGCGCTTCGACTTCGCCTATCCGATCACCAAGTACTGCGAGACCGGGATCGGCGGCAATCAGGTGTGCGACAAGACGCAGATCTTCCGGTTCAGCGGCGGCACCAGGTTCTGATCCTGACCGCAGCTGGCGGCAGGGACGTTGGTGGGCGATGAGCGAGCCGGTCTTCCTGCGGCAATCTCGCGGTCTCACACTGGCCGAGATCGCCCAAATCGCCGGCGCCGAGGCGCCGTCGTCGGCGTTCGCCTCGCGCCGGATGAGCGGCATCGCCGCGCTCGACCGCGCGTCGCCGGCTGACCTCGGATTTCTCGAAAGCCGGAGCTTTGTCGACGCCGCCCGCGCCAGCCGCGCCGGCGCCTGCCTGACCACGAAATCGCTCGCCGCCGGACTGCCGGCCGGCACGGTTCCGCTCATCGTTGCCGCGCCGTACCGCGCCTTCGTCGCCGTCGCGCGGGCGATGTTCCCCGGTGCTTTGCGGCCGTCCTCGCTCGCGCCGGTAGGCTCGGTCGAAGGCGCCCATGTCGACAAGACGGCGCGGTGCGAAGCCGACGTCACCATCGAGCCGGGCGCCGTGATCGGTCCGCGCGCCGAGATCGGCAGCGGCACGCTGGTCGGCGCCAACGCCGTGATCGGCGCCGACGTGCGCGTCGGCCGCGACTGCGCCATCGGCGCTGGCTCCATCGTCATGCATAGCCTTGTCGGCGACCGTGTCATCGTTCATCCCGGCTGCAAGATCGGCCAGGACGGCTTCGGCTACGTGATGGGCGGCAAGGGCCATTTGAAGGTGCCGCAGGTCGGCCGCGTCATCATTCAGGACGACGTCGAGATCGGCGCTGGCACGACCATCGATCGCGGCGCCATACGCGATACCGTGATCGGCGAGGGCACCAAGATCGACAACCTGGTGCAGGTGGGCCACAATGTGACGATCGGACGCCATTGCGTCATCGTGGCGCAGACAGGCATAGCCGGCTCGTCGACGCTCGAGGATTTCGTCGTGCTTGGCGCTCGCGTCGGCCTGAACACGCAAGTGACGATCGGCGAAGGCGCACAGATCGCCGGGATCAGCGTTGTGCACGGCGACGTGCCGCCAGGGGCGCGCTGGGGCGGCACCCCGGCGAAACCCGTGAAACTGTGGTTCCGGGAAATAAAGCTTCTGGAACAGATGGCGCGGCGCAAGGGCGGCGGCGACTCAAACGAGGAATGAGGACAGGTTCGACGATGGACGAAGCGGTGACCAAGCTCGAAGCGGCTGATATCGCCAAGGTGCTGGCGATGCTGCCGCATCGCTACCCCTTCCTGCTGGTCGACCGCGTCATCGACATGAAGGCTGACGAGCACGGCATCGGCATCAAGAACGTCACCATCAACGAACCCCACTTCCAGGGCCACTTTCCCGAAAACCCTGTGTTTCCCGGCGTGCTGATGATCGAAGGCATGGCGCAGACGGCGGGCGTGATGTGCATCATCGCGCAGGGCTCGACGCCGAAGTCCGTGTTTTTCCTCACGATCGACAAGGCGAAGTTCCGGAAGCCGGTGCTGCCGGGCGATACGATTGAATACCATATGACCCGCATTCAGCGCCGCCGCACGATGTGGTGGTTCCGCGGCGAGGCCAAGGTCGCCGGCCAGATCGTCGCCGAGGCGGAAGTCGGCGCCATGATCTCAGACCGATGAGCGGCGCCAGCATCGACCAGTCGGCCCGCATCGCGGCCGGCGCGCAAATCGGCAGCGATGTGACCATCGGGCCGTATTGCACGATCGGCCCGCACGTGACGATCGGGGACGGCTGCGTGCTGACCTCGCACGTCAACGTCGCCGGGCACACGGCGCTGGGCCCGCGCAACAAGATCCAGCCCTTCGCTTCCCTCGGCACGCCGCCGCAGTCGACCGGCTATCGTGGTGAGCCGACCAGGCTCGTCATCGGCTCCGATAACGACATTCGCGAGCACGTCACGATGAACACCGGCACCGCGGCCGACCGCGGCGTCACGACGGTCGGCGACGGCTGCATGTTCATGGTCAATTCGCACGTCGCGCACGACTGCGTCGTCGGCAACAAGGTCATCTTCGCCAACAACGCCGTGCTCGGCGGCCATGTCACCGTCGGCGACAATGTCGTGTTCGGCGGCGGCGTCGCGGTGCGCCAGTTCGTGCGCATCGGCGAGGGCGCGATGCTGGTCGGCCTGTCCGGTATCCGCGCCGACGTCATCCCCTTCGGGATGGCGCACGGGCCGCTCGCCCATCTGGTCGGCTTGAACGTTGTCGGCATGCGCCGGCGCGGCCTGTCGAAGGCGCAAGTCCTCCGCGTGCGCGAGTCCTATCAGGCGCTGTTCTTCGGCGCCGGCGAATTCCGGGCGCGGCTCGACAAGGTCGCGGCCGAGTACGCCAGCGAAGAACTGGTCATGCGCATTGTCGAGTTCATTCGCGCCGGGAAGCGGCCGCTGACCATGGCCATCAAGCGCGGCGAAGACGAGCAGGACCAATGAGCGCGGACGAGGCCACGGTCGCGGAAGGGCCGCTGGCGCTGGTCTGCGGCGGCGGCAGCCTGCCGCTCGCTGTCGCCGACCACGTCTTGGCGCGCGGTCGGCGCGTTCTCCTGTTCCCCGTACGCGGCGCCGCCAAGCCGGAGGATTATGCCGGCCGTGAGCACACCTGGGTCCATCTGGGTCAATTCGGAACGCTCGCCCGCGTCGCGCGGCCGCTCGGCTGCACCGAAATCGTGCTCATCGGCTGGCTTACGCGTCCTTCGCTCTGGGGGCTTCGCCCGGACTTTCTGACGCTCAAAATTCTGCCGCGTATTGCCAAGGCTTTTCTGGGCGGCGACAACCACTTGCTCTCGAATATTGCTAAACTGGTAGAGGAGCAGGGCTTCAGGCTGCGTGGCGCGCACGAGGTTGCACCTGAAATCCTGGCGCCTCACGGCTCGCTCGGCCGGCTGGTGCCGGACGCGGAAGACCTCGCCAATGTCGGCCTCGGGCTCGATTACCTGGCCGCTGCCGGCCGCTTCGACATCGGGCAGGCGGCCGTGGTCGCCGGCCGCCACATCGTCGCGGTCGAGGCTGCCGAAGGCACCGATGGCATGCTGGCGCGCGTCGCGACGTTGCGCGCGACAGGACGCATCCGCGCGCCGCGCGGCGTGCTGGTGAAGGCGCCCAAGCCGCAACAGGACCGCCGCTTCGATCTGCCCTCGATCGGTCCGACCACCGTGGCGGCGGCCGCAAAGGCCGGCCTGTCCGGCATCGTCGTGATCGCGGGAGAGACGGTGGTCGCCGAGCCGGATGCGCTCAGAGAGGCGGCCGACCGCGCCGGCCTGTTCGTGTTCGGCGCCTCCGGACCCGCGGCATGAGCGCGGCGCCGCATGTCTTCATTGTTGCGGGCGAAGATTCCGGCGACCGGCTCGGCGCGGCGCTGATTGCGGCGCTCAAGGACGCAACGGGCGGGGCGGTGCGCGTGTCCGGTATCGGCGGCGCCCATATGGCGGCCGCAGGCGTGCCGAGCCCGTTCCCGCTCGGCGATCTCGCCATTATGGGCTTTGCCGCTATACCTGCGCGGCTGCCACTGATCCTGCGGCGTATCCGCGAAGCCGCCGACGCGGCGATTGCGGCCAATCCGGACGTGCTGGTGATCATCGATAGTCCGGAGTTCACGCATCGCGTCGCGAGGCGCGTGCGTGCGCGCGCGCCGCACGTCTCGATCGTCGATTATGTCTGCCCGTCGGTCTGGGCGTGGCGCGCCGGGCGCTCGCGCAAGATGCGCGCCTATGTCGACCGCGTGCTGGCGTTGTTGCCCTTTGAGCCGGAGGCGATGCGCAGGCTCCACGGCCCGCCGACCGATTTCGTCGGCCATCCGCTTGCGGAAGCGGTCGAGCGCCTGCGCCCGAACGCGGAGGAGGCGCGCCGTCGCCTGTCCGATCCTCCGGTGCTGCTCGTGCTGCCGGGAAGCCGCACCGCCGAGGTGCGGCGGATGGCGTCGGTGTTCGGAGACGCGGTCGGTCTCGTGTCGGCCATGGCCGGACCGCTCGATGTCGTCGTGCCGGCAGTGCCGCGGCTTGCCAGCCTCGTCGCGGCAGCGGTCGCGCAATGGCCCGTCGCCGCGCGCGTCGTGACCGAGTCGGACGAGAAGGACGCGGCCTTCCGCGTCGCCCGCGCGGCACTTACAAAATCCGGGACCTCGACGCTGGAACTGGCCGTCGCCGGCGTGCCGATGATCGCGGCCTACAAGGTGCCGCTGTTCGAGGAGATGATCGCCCGTCTGCTGGTCAAGGTGGACACGGCGATCCTCGCCAACCTCGTGCTCGGCGAGAAGGCGATCCCTGAGTTCCTGCAACGCGATTGCACGGCCGAGACGCTCGCCGCCGCGCTGGCACCCTTGCTGGCCGATACGCCGCAGCGGCGCGCCCAGATCGCGGCGCTCGCGCGCCTCGACGCCATCATGGAGATCGGGCGAGCCGTTCCGAGCCGCCGGGCGGCCGCTTTCGTGCTGGAAATGGCCGGTTTTAACCAATCCACACCTGCGCCGGCGACATGACCGGTGCCACGGGAGTAACTTGCCCGGGCACTGCGATCGGGCGTATGTCAATGGTCTAACAGGGCTTCCGCCGTTGCCGATTCCATCCCCGCGTGCCGCCATCACAGCTGTGCACGGTTACGTGCCGCCGGACCTGCTCACCAATGCGGATCTCGCCCGCATGGTCGACACGACGGATGCGTGGATCACCGAGCGCACCGGCATCAAGGAACGCCACATCCTCAAAGGCGAGGGGCTCGGCACCTCGCACATGGCGGCGGAAGCCGTGCGCGGCCTCCTGGAGAAGACCCATACCCGGCCGGAGGACGTCGATCTCCTGATTTGTGCGACGACGACGCCGGACCTCCAGTTTCCGTCGACCGCCAACCTCATCTGCGACATGGTCGGCATCCGCAATGTCGGCTCGTTCGACGTGCAGGCGGCCTGCTCGGGCTTCCTCTATTCGCTGACTATCGGTGCGCAGTTCATCGCAGCCGGCACCGCGCGCAAGGTCATCGTCGTCGGCGCCGACAAGATGTCGTCCATCATCGATTACACCGACCGCGCCACCTGCGTGCTGTTCGGCGATGCCGCCGGCGCCGTGCTGCTCGAGCCGGACGAGCAGGGTTACGGCATCATGGATTCGCTCATTCGCTCCGACGGATCGGGCTGGATTCACCTGCACCAGAAGGCGGGCGGCTCGCGCATGACGCCGACCGCCGAGACGGTCGCGGCGCGGCTGCACTACGTGCATCAGGAAGGCGCCGCAGTCTATAAATTTGCGATCGCCAAGATGGCGGAAGTCTCCGGCGAGATCATGGCGCGCAACAATCTGCGCGGCGACATGATCGATTGGCTGGTGCCGCATCAAGCCAACAAGCGCATCATCGAGTCGACGGCCGAACGCATGGGCCTGCCGATGGACCGCGTCATGGTGACGATCGACAAATTTGGCAACACCACCAACGCGACGATCCCGCTCTGCCTGTGGGACTACGAGAAGCGGCTCAAGCCCGGCAACAAGCTTGTGCTCGCCGCTTTCGGCGGCGGGTTTACCTGGGCCGGTCTGTACGTTCAGTGGGCTTATGACGGCGCGAGCGCGGGCAAGGCGAACGGCGCGGCGGTCAACGGCCGGGCCCAATAGGCGGCTAGGCGGCGCTTGCGGGCTGCCGCAGGTGCGCAGCGGGGCGCGTCAGATGAGCGACACGATTGATCTCGCCGAAAAGCTCGCGACCTTCTCCGAGCACTGGTCGCCGCGCACGGTGGCACAGTTCAACGCCTGCGACGTCATGGTCGTGAAGGTTGAAGGCGAGTTTGTCTGGCACAAGCACGAGGACACCGACGATTTCTTCCTCGTCCTCAAAGGCCATCTCGACATTGAGCTGCGCGACCGCACTGTGTCGCTCGGGCCGGGGCAGATGTTCGTCGTGCCGAAAGGCGTCGAGCATCGCCCGGTGGCGCGCGAGGAGGTGCACATGCTGCTGATCGAGCCGACCGGTACGCCGAACACCGGCGATGCCAAAACGGCGGCGCCGCGCAAGCTCGCATGAGCCGCCGCGCTCAAAAAAGCAAATGGCCGGGATGGACCCCCGGCCATTAATCGTTTCGAACGCCGCCTTCGGGCTTACTTGCGCCGCGAGATCGGCACGTAGTCGCGGCGGGTGGCGCCGGTGTAGAGCTGACGCGGACGGCCGATCTTCTGCTTCGGGTCCTCGATCATCTCCTTCCACTGCGCGATCCAGCCGACGGTGCGGGCGACCGCGAACAGCACCGTAAACATCGTCGTCGGGAAGCCCATCGCCTTGAGCGTGATGCCCGAATAGAAGTCGATGTTCGGGTAAAGCTTCTTCTCGACGAAATATTCGTCGTGCAGCGCGATCTTTTCGAGCTCCATGGCGACGTCGAGCAGCGGATCATCCTTGATGCCGAGCTCGGCAAGGACCTCGTGGCAGGTCTTCTGCATGATCTTGGCGCGCGGATCGTAGTTCTTGTAGACGCGGTGGCCGAAGCCCATCAGGCGGAAGCTGTCGTTCTTGTCCTTGGCGCGCTTGACGAACTCGGGGATGCGGTCGACCGAGCCGATCTCGCGCAGCATGTTGAGCGCCGCTTCGTTGGCGCCGCCATGCGCCGGACCCCACAGGCAGGCGCAGCCGGCGGCGATGCAGGCGAACGGATTGGCGCCCGAGGAGCCGGCGAGGCGCACGGTCGAGGTCGATGCGTTCTGCTCGTGGTCGGCGTGCAGGATGAAGATGCGGTCCATCGCCCGCGCCAGCACCGGGTTCGGCTTGTACTCTTCCGCCGGCACGGCGAAGCACATGTGGAGGAAGTTCGACGCCATATCCAATTCGTTCTTCGGATAGACGAAGGGCTGGCCGACCGAATATTTGTAGGCCATGGCGGCGAGCGTCGGCACCTTGGCGATCATGCGGATCGAGGCGACCATGCGCTGATGCGGATCGGCGATGTCGGTGGAGTCGTGGTAGAAGGCGGACAGCGCGCCGACGCAGCCCGTCATCACCGCCATCGGATGCGCGTCGCGGCGGAACCCCTGGAAGAAGCGGCTCATCTGCTCGTGCACCATCGTGTGGCGCGTGACGCGATAGTCGAAGTCCGATTTCTGCGTCGGCGTCGGCAGTTCGCCGTAGAGCAGCAGGTAGCAGGTCTCGAGAAAGTCGCCGTGCTCGGCGAGCTGCTCGATAGGATAGCCGCGGTACATCAGGATCCCTTCATCGCCGTCGATGTAGGTGATCTTGGACTCGCAGCTCGCCGTCGAGGTGAAGCCGGGATCGTAGGTGAACATCCCGCTTTCGCCGTAGAGCTTGGAAATGTCGATGACGTCCGGACCGACCGTGCCCTGGTACACCGGGAAGTCCCAGTTCTTGTTGCCGACCCCAATCGTGCCGGTTTTCTTGTCTGTTTTGGCGTCCATGGTCGGGCCCTCACTTTGGCGGCAAGCGATGCGCGGGAAAGGCAGTCACCGGAAGCGGCGAGACGGCGGGCGTTGCCCGGTTCCGGCCGCTGTTTGCGTAGCCCATCCCACTGTGCGCTGCAAGATAGCCTACCGCGTTGTTCTGCCAGCCATATAGGCATGGCTCGAACGCTCCGGGAGCGGCCGTGCCGTTACGCGGCGGTAACCGCTTCGGTTCGGTCGCGCAGACGAGCGAGGCTCTCCTCGCGTCCCAGCACAACCAGCACGTCGAAGATCGGCGGCGAGGTGGTTTTGCCGGTGAGCGCGGCGCGCAAGGGTTGCGCCACGGAGCCGAGCTTGACGCCGCCGCGCTCGGCGAAGGCCCGCACGACCGCCTCGATCGCGGCTGCCGACCAGTCGGCGACCGGTTCGAGTTCCGGCAGCAGGGCAGCGATGGCTTGCCGCGCCTCGGGCGTCAGCAGCGCGGCCGCCTGCTCGGTGAGCGGCAATGGCCGTTCGGCCCAAACGAAACGGCTCGCCTCGAACAGTTCGACCAGCGTCTTGGCTCGCTCCTTCAATCCCGGCATGGCGGCGACGAGCTGCGTGCGCAGCGCCGGCGTCAGTTTCCCGGCCAGCACGTCGCCGCCGGCGATGTGCGGGAGCACCTTCTCCATCTCGGCGAGCAGGTCGGCATCCGAGGTGGCGCGGATGTAGTGGCCGTTGAGGTTCTCGAGCTTGGCGAAGTCGAAGCGCGCCGGCGAGCGGCCGATATGGCCAAGGTCGAAGGCGGCGACCATTTCGTCCTCGGTGAAGATCTCCTGGTCGCCATGGCTCCAGCCGAGCCGGACGAGGTAGTTGCGCATCGCGGCGGGCAGATAGCCCATGGCGCGGTAGGCGTCGACGCCGAGCGCGCCGTGCCGCTTCGACAGCTTGGAACCGTCGGGGCCGTGGATCAACGGGATGTGCGACATGGACGGCACGCCCCACCCGAGCGCGTCGTAGATGTGCTTCTGCCGCGCGCCGTTGGTGAGGTGGTCGTCGCCGCGAATAATGTGGGTAACGCCCATGTCGTGGTCGTCGACGACGACGGCGAGCATGTAGGTCGGTGTGCCGTCCGAGCGCAGGAGCACGAGGTCGTCAAGATCGGCGTTCTGCCAGACGACGCGGCCCTGCACCTGGTCCTCGATCACCGTCTCGCCGGTCTGCGGGGCCTTGAGCCGGATCACCGGCTTGACGCCGGCCGGCGCCTCGGACGGGTCGCGGTCGCGCCACAGGCCGTTATACAGCTTGGAGCGGCCCTCCTTGCGGGCCTGTTCGCGCATCGCCTGGAGCTCTTCAGGGCTGGCGTAACAGTGATAGGCCTTGCCCTCGGCGAGCAGCTTTTCGGCGACCTCGCGGTGCCGCGCGGCGCGCGAAAACTGGTAGACGATATCGCCGTCCCACGAGAGGCCGAGCCACTGGAGGCCGTCGATGATGGCGGCGATGGCCGCGTCGGTCGAACGCTCGCGGTCGGTGTCCTCGATCCGCAGCAGCATCTTGCCGCCCTGGCGGCGTGCATAGAGCCAGTTGAACAGCGCGGTGCGGCCGCCGCCGATGTGGAGGAAGCCTGTGGGCGAGGGTGCGAAGCGGGTGACGACGGTCATCTGGGGGGCGCGTCTAGCACGGTTGCCGGGAGATTGTCAGCGCGGTTGACATTGAGCCGATCGTGCCGACATGCCATAGGCCGCCGGGCGTGGCCGAAAGGCCGCAATGCCCAAGGGTTTCGAAGGATATCGGGAAGCATGGCTGCGGACGTCAAGGCAAGCGGAGATGGCGGCGCGATTGAGGCTGGCCGCGACTTCATTCGCGACATCGTTAAGGCCGATCTCGACGCCGGTCGTGTCGCCCAAGTGGTCACCCGCTTCCCGCCGGAGCCGAATGGCTATCTGCATATCGGCCACGCGAAATCCATCTGTCTCAACTTCGGCATCGCGCAGGAGTTCGGCGGCCGCTGTCATCTTCGCTTCGACGACACCAATCCGGTCAAGGAAGAGCAGGAATATATCGACGCCATCAAGCGCGACGTCCACTGGCTCGGCTTCGACTGGGGCGAGAACCTGTACCATGCCTCGGATTATTTCGAGCAGCTCTATGAATGGGCCGAATATCTGATCCGGCAGGACAAGGCCTATGTCGATGA
>DASTGR010000433.1:0-8604 GCA_035718885.1 Pseudolabrys sp.
CGATGCATCGGCGGCGGAGGCGGTGAGGCGCAACGCGCCGATCGTCGATGCCAGGCAGGGTCGCGAGCCGGGCGAGCCGACCTATTTCGCGCAGGCCTATGTGCCGATCATGATCGGGGGGCGGCCGGTCGCGGTGGTCGCGGCCTATGTCGATGAAACTGAAGCGCGCGAGCAACATGCCTGGGCCTTCCTGACTGCCGCGTTGTTGCTGTTTTGTCTGACCGCGCTCGCGTTCGGCCTGCCATCGCTCGCCTGGTACTGGCGCACGCAGGAGAAACAGCAGGCCGACCGCCGCATCCAGTTTCTCGCGTACCATGATGTCCTGAGCGGGCTGATGAACCGCGCACGGTTGACGCAGACACTCGAGGAATTGCTCGCCGCGCAGCCCGCCACCCATGCGCGTGTCGCGCTCTATTTCATCGACATCGATCACTTCAAGACGATCAATGACATGTTCGGGCATGATGGCGGCGATTTCCTGCTGACCACGGTGGCCGCGCGGCTGCGCGCAATGGCGGCGAGCGGCGATGCGGTCGCACGCGTCGGCGGCGACGAATTCGTCGTCGCGCAAGTCGGCGTGAGCGGGAGGGCGCAGGCCGAAAGTTTCGCGGCGCGGGTGAGATCCGTGCTGGGTGCACCGGTACACTACAAGGAGCAGGAGATGCGCTCGACCTTCACGGTCGGCGTGGCGCTGGCGCCGGATGATGGCGACACGGTCGAGCGGCTCTTGAGAAGTGCGGACCTCGCTCTTTACGCCGGCAAGGAGGCGGGCCGCGATTGCGTCCGCTTCTTCATGCGCGAGATGGACGAGTCGCTGCAAAAGCGCATCAGCCTCGAAAAGACCATCCGCAACGCCATCGCGCATGAGCGGTTCGTGCTGCATTACCAGCCGATCGTCGAGGTTCATGGCAAGCGCCTGATCGGCTTCGAGGCGCTGGTGCGTCTGCCGGGCCCCGATGGCTCGCTGATCTCACCGGTCGATTTCATCCCGGTTGCGGAGGAGATGCGCGTCATCGACAAGATCGGCGCCTGGGTGCTGCGCGAGGCCTGCCGCACCGCCGCGACGTGGCCGGGGCATCTCACCGTTGCGGTGAACCTGTCGCCGGCGCAATTCGAGACCGGACAGGTCGAAGAGGCTGTCACGAGGGCATTGGAAGAAAGCGGACTGCCGCCGCGGCGGCTCGAGCTCGAGATTACCGAGACGCTGCTTCTGACGAACACCGATGCGACGATGACGACACTGCGGCGGCTCAAGGAGAGGGGCCTGTCGGTCGTGATGGACGACTTCGGCACCGGTTATTCGAGTCTCAGCTATCTGTGGAAATTTCCTTTCGACAAGATCAAGCTCGACCGCAGCTTCATGGAAGGCTTCGAGACGTCCGGCCGCGACGTAGAGACTGTCGTCAAGACAATCATCGCGCTCGGCCGCGAAATGAACATGAGGGTGACGGTCGAAGGAGTCGAGGCAGCGAGCCAGGTCGACTTCCTCTATGACGCGCATGCCGACGAAGTGCAGGGTTTCTATTTCGGCGAGCCGCTTCCGGCCGCGCGCCTCAAATCCGAGGTGATCGACCGGCTGAGCGACGGTGCCGTCGCGGTCCAGCATCCAGCGGACACACCGGCCTGAAGGCTCAAGCGGCGTCGCCGAAAATGGCGGGGGCCCGGCGGAGTTGCCACCGAGCCCCCTTATCGTATCAGCCGACCTGTAAGCCGGGTTCTGTATGGCCGGCGGGCGAACCCGCCGACGTGACGGCCATTCCTCTGGTACGCCGGTTGCCCGGCGCATCAAGCAACCTACCCGAACGGCTGATCGGGACCGATCCGGCCCCGAAGGGCCGCGCCGTTCCTATTCGGTTTTGCTCCCGGTGGGGTTTGCCGTGCCGCCGCCGTTGCCGGAGGCGCGGTGCGCTCTTACCGCACCGTTTCACCCTTGCCGCGACAATACGCTACGCGCCGCGGCGGTCTCTTCTCTGTGGCACTGTCCCTGGGTCCGGTCGAAACCGGCGCCCGCCGGACGTTATCCGGCACCGTTGGTCCATGGAGCCCGGACTTTCCTCCCCGGCCGCCTTTCGGCATTGGCACGGAGCGGCCGTCCGGCCGACTGACGCCAACAGGAATGGGGGCTTGCCGGGCATCCGTCAAGCCGTTGACGGCGCTCAGGTAAAAAGAAGCCCAGACTTGCGGGGAGGGCGCAAGGTCCGGGCCCGTCAGTGGAAACGGTAGGGCGTCAGGCGCGCGCCGGCGTGCGGCGCAGATCGGTCAGGAAATGTTGGAGGATCAGGGAAAGGCTCGCGGCGCCGGTGCGGATCGCTTCGGCGCGGTCTTCGCGCGCACGGGCGACGACGGCTTCGATATCGTCCTGGGTCAGGATGCGTGTCTGGATCATGGTCGTAATCTCCAGTGCCTGGGCGGTCCCATGCACAACACGCATGATATTAGCTTTCATTGAGAATATAATATGCTATGGGATGTATTGATTGGTGACAAAAAGGATCGAATATGGACAGCACATCGGATCTCCGGGTCTTCGTCCGTGTCCTCGATCGGGGCAGTTTTTCGGCCGCCGCCAAAGACTTGGGGCTCACCCCCTCGGCGGTTTCCAAGCTTGTTTCGCGCCTTGAGGACAGGCTGGGCGCCCGGCTCCTGGAGCGCAGTACCCGCCGCCTGGTCCTGACCCCCGAGGGAGAGGGCTTCCTCGCCCGCGCCCGCCGTATCGTCTCCGACATCGAGGAGGCGGAAGCCGAGGTCATGCGCGTGCGTGGCGCGCCGCGCGGCAAGCTGCGCATCAACGCCGGTACGGCCTTCGGCCTGCACCAGTTGGCGCCGGCGCTCGCCGACTTCCTCGCCCGCTATCCGGAAATCGACATCGACCTCTCGATCACGGATCGCCTCGTCGATCTGATCGAGGAGCAGGCCGACATTGCCGTGCGTTCGGGCCACATCCCGGAAGGGGGGCCGTTCATCCAGAAGAAGATCGCCGACCTGCACCGTGTCATCTGTGCCGCGCCGGCCTATCTGGGACGCCGCGGGACACCCCAGGCCGCCGCCGACCTCCGCGATCACGACTGCATCGTCGTCGCCGGCCCGGGCCTCAGCCGCTGGCCGTTCAAGACGCGCGCCGGCATCGATGTCGTTGATGTCAGGCCGCGCGTCACGACCGACGACGCAGAAGCAGCACTGCGTCTGGCGATCGAGGGTGCGGGGATCGTGCGTCTGTCGGAAGTGATTGCCGGCGACGCGCTGCGGCGCGGCGAACTGGTGCCGCTTCTCACCGGCACGCATCACGTCGAGCCGGTCCCGCTCAACGCGTTCTATCCGCCGGAACGGAACCGGCTGCCGCGCGTCGCGGTGTTTCTCGAGTTTTTGTCCGAGCGATTTGGAAAAGCGCCATGGCGGCTGCGGGACGTGCCCGCCGCCGCCACGCGCTGACGTTCAATTCCGCTTACTGCTTGCCGGTATTGACGCCGGTGGTCGATTTGACCGGCGGACCACCCGGTTCATGCGCCATCGACTTGGTGCGGCTTGTCACCTCGCCCTTGTGAATTTTCGTGTGGGTCTTGGAGTCGCTCCAGGTGCCCTTATCCTGGGCCCGGGCCTTCGACATCCCGTTCAGATTATTGGCGTTCCCGTGCACCTTGCTCGAGCCCGTGTCTCGGGTGCCGCCCGCGGCCGAGCCGCCGGTTCCGAGCGCCGACGAACCGCCGCTCGTCGCACCAAGGCCCAGGGTGGACGCCGACGTGCCGCCGGCCGCTGCGCTGCCGCCTGTGCCGCCCGAAGCTGCGCCTGAGGTGCTGCCGCCGGCGCCGACGGTGGATGCGGATTGCGCCAGGGCGAATGAGCCTGCGCCGAGGAGCATCGCGCCAGCGATGAACATCGATTTGAACGGGGTCATGGATGCCTCACTTTTCCGGTTGCACGTAAATGGTGCAGTTGCCGTTGGCCGAAGTGACGGTCGTGGTGCGGCCGTCGCCCGAGGTCGATGTCGCGACGCTGGTGCCAACGCCGTTGCCACTCGATTGCACCGACACGCCGTTACCCGTCGTCGTTTGGCCGCTGACCTTGCCGTTTCCGGCGGTGATCGAAGTAGACATGCTTCCGGTCGGCGGATTCTCGCCTGGCTTGAGATGGACCGTCTTGCAGTTGTCCGAATTGGTCACGGTCGTGCTCGCCGCATGCGCGCCGGCGGCTGCCAGGCTCGCGACCACAAGTGCAGCAATCGCTGCGGATCTCATGGCTGTTCTCCTTTCGCGTGAAAGACGGCGCCGCGCGACGTCCGCTGTCGCGGAAAGTTGCGCGGCGCCTCGGCCCGATGATTGGTCGGGCCTCAATGGGCCTTAGTCGCGATCGTGATCGCCCTTCTTCTTCATGTGCTCGCGAGCCTCGTCGCGGCCGCGCTTGCCATGCTTGCCAGCATGCTCATCGGCCGTGTTCAGGCCGTTGGTGCCGGCCGACGAACCGCCGGTGCCCATGCTCGAGGACGAAGAACCCTTGCCGGCGGTCGAGCCGCCCGCGCCCATCGTCGAGGCCGAGCCAGAGCCGCTCTTGCCGCTACCCGCGGCCGAGCCGCCGGTGCCGAGCGCCGTGCTGGACGAGCCCTTGCCGGCGGTCGAGCCGCCCGCGCCCATCGTCGAGGCCGAGCCTGAGCCGCTCTTGCCGCTACCCGCCGCCGAGCCGCCAGTGCCGAGCGAGGTGCTGGCCGAGCCATTGCCCGCGGTGGAGCCGCCGAGGCCCAGGGTCGAAGCCGAGCCCGAGCCCGAGCCGCCACCTGCGGCCGAACCGCCGGTGCCGAGCGAGGTGCTGGCCGAGCCGTTGCCCGCGGTCGCGCCGCCGACGCCGAGCGTCGAGGCAGAGCCGGAGCCCGAACCGCCCGCCGACGAGCCGCCGGTGCCGAGCGTGGTGCTGGACGAGCCAGAGCCCGCGGTCGAACCGCCGGCGCCAATCGTCGAGCTGGATTGCGCGTAGCCCATCGCCGCCGTGCCGAGCAGGATGGTGCCGGCGAGTGCGATCGTGCGAATCTTGGTCAGTGTCATGAGCAAGCCTCCTTGTATGCGCGACGCGTTCGCGTCGCGGCGTTCCGAGTTGCCGCATCGGATTGTCAATCGGCAGCGCCGCGAGGAACTTGAATTTCCCAGTGACAGCGCCCGACCTTAACGGGAGGCGATTTTGTCCGTTCCCTTGCACAGCACCGATTGATGGAAAAATTTGCTGTTCCGCGATCACATCGGCTTTTGCTCGTCTATCGACGGACAAATTCGGAACAAAAACGCTCCGCGCGCGCACGCGCGCGGAAACTTTGCGTTCGCTCCGCGTGCATTCGCACGCGCAGCAACGTCGCGCGCAAAAGCGTGACGCCGGCCACGAGGGCCGGCGTCACATGAATTCAGGGATGAGCCGCGGTGCTATTGGCGATATTGCTGAATGCGCGTCGTGCGCAGACCGGCGAGGCCGTGCTGATCGATCGAGGCCTGCCAGGACAGAAACTCTTCGACCGTTAGCGTGTAGCGGGAGCACGCTTCTTCGAGCGAGAGCAGGCCGCCACGGACCGCGGCAACGACCTCGGCCTTGCGCCGGATGACCCAGCGCTTCGTGGTCGGCGGGGGCAGGTCCGCAATCGTCAGCGGACTGCCGTCAGGCCCGATCACATATTTGACCCTCGGGCGGTGGGGTTCGGTCATGGCGTACTCACACTCGACTGACAAGCACTGCGTCAAAAGCTACAGGTCCCGGCTTAAAATTTGGCTAAGCGCAATGACTGGAATCAGGCCGTATCGGCCTCGTTTCGCTAACGTTTTGGTTACAGTTGGCGCACCAGGCCGCTTTCAAAGCGCCAAAGAGGGCGCCGACGCCCGTTAACATATGGGTCAGAATTGCCAAATGCGAGTGCCGGACCGGCGCCGGCTCTGTCAATTCGTACTGATGATGCGCTTGATCTGGGTGAGCGCGTAGGCCTGGCTGTTGATCGACAGGGTCGGCGGGCTTTGCGTGAGGTCGACGGAATCGACCTTACCCTGCACTTCGGTCGCGACACTGGTCGCCTGGTTGTTGGCATCGACCGCCGTCACCGAAATCTTGTAGGTGCCGTCGGGCCACTGCTTGCCGTCATTGCCGCGACCGTCCCAGACGAAGGACTGGCTGCCGGCGTTCACGGGAACCGTGGTCTTGAAGACTGTCTGACCGGAGGCGGCGCTGATGGTCACGGTGGCGGTGGCCGGCTTGGTGGCGGCGAGATTCCAGCCGGCGGAGCCGTTCTTGAGGGCCGCGCTCGATCCGTCGACCGCGACCGTTGCGCCGACATAGGAGAGCAGGGCAGTCGCCTGGTCAGCCTGTTGCAGCGCAACCAGTGACGTGAGCTGGCTGTTGGATTTCATCTGCTGTTCGACCTGCGCGAACTGCACCAACTGCTGAGTGAACTGGTTGGTGTCCATCGGACTGGTCGGATCCTGGTTCTTCAACTGGGTCGTCAGCATTTGCAGGAAGGTCGTGAAGTTGCTGGCGATCATCGGATCGCTGACGATCGAGCCGCCGCTGCTCGCTGCCGTTGCGGTCGCGGCGGTCGTTGCGGATGTCGCGGGGATAGTCGCCATGGTGGTCCTCTAGACGCGGATGTCGACGCCGCCGATGCGGCCGATATACCGGGTGTAGCTGCTCGTCCCGACGTCGACGGCGGGAAGAGTATCGTCGATCGCAATGGCCTGCGCCGCGCTGGAGCGGCTGTCGCCGTTCTGGCCGCCGTTGAACGACTGATCGCGCAGCGAGAATTGCAAACCCTCGCCGCCGGTTTTGAGGCCCGCGTCCTGCAAAGCGCGCTCGAGGCCGGTGGAGTCCCGGCGCAGGAGGTCGAGCGTGTCTTGCCGGTCGGCGATGAGGTGCGAGGTGATCTGGCCCTGGCGGTCGACCGACAGCTTGACCTCGATGCGGCCGAGCTCCGGCGGATCGAGCCTGATCTCGAAATGGTTCTTTCCGGCGTGCGCGCGGCCGGCGATCTCGACGGCGAGACCGGCCACCGGCACGCTTGCCGCCGGCGGTGCGTTCGACGCGCCTTGCGGTGCGGCGTTCGCGGTGGTCGCGTTCGCGCCGTTTGCTGACGATGTGCCGGCCAGCGTGGAGGCAGCCTGGGTGCCGGCAGCGGCGGCGCCATCCGGGGCGGCGAGCGAGGACGCGTCGATCTTCGCAGCCGCGGCGTCGGCACGATCGCGGCGGGGCTGAGCGTCCTTTGCTGCCGCCTTCTCCGCCGGATCAGTCTTGGTGTCGGCCGCTGCTGCGGGCGTGCCGGGCTGTGCCGGTGGCGGGACCGCCTGGTCGTCCACCGCCGCTGGTTGGGGCGCGAGCGGGGCGGCGTTGCCCGTGGCCGGCTTGTCCGATTGCGGCTTGTCCTTAACGGAGTCCTTGGCCTGGAACGGCTGCAACTTTTGGGCCGTCGCGGCCGCAACGAAGGCTGGCTCGATGGGGTCGGGCTGCGCCGGCACGGTCGTCAGCGCGGGCGTGATGACGGCCGCGGCCGGCTGGGTGGCCGAGATCGCCGGGGCTGAGTCCTCGCCCGGCGCCGATGCCTGCGGCGTGTCGGCCGGCGTGGGCGGGGGCGTGATCGCGGCGGCGGCGGCGGTGATGGCCGGCGCGGCGGCGGCGAGCGAACCATCGATCGCCGGCGGCGGCTGATTGGCGGCAACGGCCGTATCTGATGCGCCGGCATCCTTATTGCCGGCATCCTTGTCGCCGGCGTCCCCGGAGGCATCGGCCGCGGCAGGCTTCGTCGCAACTGCGGCGGCGGCATCTTTCACGGCGGCGGCGTCAATCGGGGTTTGCACGCCGAGGACAGGCTCGGATGCCGACGTGACCGCGCCATTGGCAGCCGGCTGTGTCGGCGCTTGATCCTTGCCGGCATCCGCCTTCGCCGTCTGGCCTGCGGCCGGTTTCTGGCCGGACGACTGCGCGCCGGCGGGGGTATCGCCCTGCGCCTGCTGGGAGGTCTGATCGACGAGGCTGTCGAACAGCGACGGCGTGCCCTCAGCCCGCGCCGATCGCGCGGACCTGGCATGAGCGTGCTCATGCGCATGTAGCTTGCTGGGGGACGACGCAACCTGCGGCACTGACATGTCTCCTGGATATCCGCCAAAAGGTCTGCAATCGGCAGGCCAGCCGGGCCGGGGCTATTCCATTCGTGAAATCAAACGCTTGCGGCCGACCATCGGTGTGGGGCGGGCGTCCGTCCCGGCATCGCCTGCACGCTGTCCGGCAGCTTTTGCCGGGTCCGCGGCCTCGGCTGGGGCTCGCATTGCGCCCACCCCATCGCTACCTGTAGTAACGACCAGCCATGCCGAACTCTCTCGATCTCGATCGCCGCCCCGAGGAGACCCGCGTCGTCGTTGCCATGTCCGGCGGCGTCGATTCCTCCGTGACTGCGGCGCTGATGAAGGCCGAAGGCTACGACGTCGTCGGCGTGACGCTTCAGCTCTACGACCACGGCGCCGCGACCCATCGCAAGGGCGCCTGCTGTGCCGGTCAGGACATTTACGACGCGCGTTCGGTCGCCGAGCGCATCGGCATCCCGCATTACGTCCTCGACTATGAGAGCCGCTTCAAGGAGGCGGTGATCGACCGCTTCGC
>DASTGR010000434.1:0-2325 GCA_035718885.1 Pseudolabrys sp.
TCAGCCGACGGCGGGGTTTCCCCGCTTGGCCGACCCGATGAGTTCTGGGCACATCTCCGCCCCTTCCTCACCGCTGCTCCGTCTTCACGGCGTCCCATGACGACGCCCCTCGGGTGAGCAGGACACAAGGACTATATACAAGATAGAGGACCGGTCAATAGTCCTTTGTAAAGTATTTGTGCTGCGGTGCGACGACTGTCCACGCCGCCGCACGTGCCCTCTCCCCTCGTGGGAGAGGGCAGCCGCAGCGACGCAAATTCAAAGACGGGGTGAGGGGCCGCCCCCTCACCCGTCATCGCGCGTCGAGAATCTCTCAATGCCCTCTCCCACGAGGGGGAGAGGGCGCAACGACGAGCGCCAACACCCTCAATCAATCCCCGGCTTCCGCTGCCGCAGGTTCTTGATGCCGGACCGGCGCTTTTTCGATTCCAGCCGCTCGCGCTTGGCCGATTTCGGCACCTTGGTCTTGCGCCGCACTGTCGGCCGCACCGCCGCCTGGCGGATCAGGTCGAACAGCCGCTCGCGCGCCTCGGCGCGGTTGCGCGACTGGTCGCGGTGCTCCTGCGCGACGATGACGATGACGCCGTCCTTGGTCAGGCGGTGGCCGGCGAGCGCCATCAGCCGGATCGCCACGTCGTTCGGCAGCGAGGGCGAGCGCCGCGCGTCGAAGCGCAACTGCACCGCCGACGACACCTTGTTGACGTTCTGCCCGCCCGGGCCGGACGCGCGCACGAACGATTCCGAAAGCTCGGAGTCGTCGAGGGAAATGGTGTCGGTGACGCGGATCATCGGTACATCATGCGTCATTCCGGGAGGCAGGCGAAGCCTGCGAACCCGGAATCCAGAACCCAAGCTCAGCGCATGTGGCTGGATTCCGGGTTCGGCCCTTCGGGCCGCCCCGGAATGACTAGGAGAGGAGATACTTCTTCGCCAGCACCTTGCCCTCTTCCACCGCGGGCTGGTCGAAGGCGTCGATGCCCATCAGGTGCGCGGCGATGATGGTTTCGAGCATGAAATGCATCATCAGTTCGCCGAGCACGGCCTCGTCGAGCGTATCGACGGCGAAGGTGCGCACCGGGCAGCCGTTCTTCGCCAGGGTCTCGGCGGTGGCGCGCGCTTCCGCCGCGGCGAGATCGCCGATGGTCTTGCCGCCAAATCCCGGCTCGCCGGCGATCTTCGACAGTTCGGCATCCATGCGCGGCCCGAGCCCCTTGCCGGCGACCGTGAGCACGGTGAACAATTTGTCGCGCGGGCCAGCGATGAACAATTGCACCTGGCTGTGCTGATCGACGGGGCCGAGCGCCGCGAGCGGCGTCGTGCCCTTGCCGTTCTTGCCGAGGCTTTCGGCCCAGAGCTGCACGTACCAGTGCGTGAAGCGCTCGAGCCGGTCGGCATAGGCCATCAGCACGCTGATCGATTTGCCCCTGCTCTCGGCGAGCGCGACGTTGAGCGCGGCGCCGAGCGCCGCCGGCACGTCGGCGGGCTTCTTCTTCGCCAGCACGGGCGCGAGCGCGTGGCCGGCGCCCTGGCGCAGCGCGCCGATGTCGAGGCCGAGCGCCGCCGCCGGCAAGAGCCCGACATTGGTCAGCGCCGAATAGCGTCCGCCGACATTCGGATCGTGCTCCAGCAGCGCGACGCCGTGCTGCGTGAGGAGGTCGCGCAGGCCGTTGCGCTTGCCCGCCTTCGCCGGCTCGCTGATGCCGAGCATGGCCTTCGAGAGATCCACGCCGGCTGCCTTCAGCGCCGACATGACGGCGATGGTCTGCATCAGCGTCTCGGCGGTGCCGCCGGACTTGGAGATGGCGACGAAGCGGCTGGTCTTGAGCGGCAGGCACTTCAGCATCGTCTCGAACGACAGCGCGTCGAGGTTGTCGATGAAATGCATGCGCGGTGGATCGCGCAAAGCGCCGACGCCGGGCACGTTGAAGCCGGCAAGCTGGGCGATGGTCTGGCCGCCGAGCGAGGAACCGCCGGTGCCGAGGATGACGATGTCGCTCGCGCCGTCCTTCAGCCGCGCCGCGGCCTCACGGATGCCGGCGATGTCGTCCTGCTTTTCGGACAGGCGCAGCAGCGGCAGCGTGCCGTCGGTGTAGTGCTGCCGCAGGCGGTCGAGCGCGGCCTCGGTGCGGGCGAGCGCCGCGGTCAGCGCCGCGTCAGACACGCCGTGCGCGCCGATATTTTTTTCGAGTGCGTTGTCGATATTCTGGGCGACAGGCATGAAGAGGTCTCGGCTTGTCATGGCCGGGCTTGTCCCGGCCATCCCGATCAGGATGGCAGTGTGGTGCCTACCTAAGCGAGATGGCACGCGCAACTCGGGCTTGCCCG
>DASTGR010000435.1:0-26397 GCA_035718885.1 Pseudolabrys sp.
GAGCCACAGCACCGGCGAGAAGCCGACCAGAAGCATGATGTAGAGCGGCAGCACGTCCATGTTGACGGGCTTGAACTTTAGAAGCAGCGCCTGGATGATCGTGACATCCGGATTGCGCAGGAAGTCGAGCACGCCCATCTCTTCCGTATAGAGCGGATTGTCGAACGAATGCGCGACATAGGCGATCTCGGCGAGATAGATCGCGAACAGGAAGACGTGCGCGACATAAATCTGCCAGCAGCGTTTGAGGATGCGCGCCGAGGCGACGATGAAGCCGTTCTGGCGCATGGCACGGCCGTAGACGAAGGCGGCCGTGTAGCCGGAGATGAAGACGAAGATCTCGGTGGCATCCGAGAAGCCGTAATTGCGGATGGTGATCCAGCTCACGGCGTTCGACGGAATATGGTCGAGGAAGATCAGCCACAGGGCCAGGCCGCGGAACAGGTCGAGCCGCAGGTCGCGTTCGGTCGTCACCGGGGCCATGGGCGGCTTTTCTTTCGCGGCACGTTGGGGTCATAATCCGGACGAACGCTTCGAGCGCAGCAAGGCTCGATGGCATATGTCAGGCGGACGTTTTTCAGGCGGTTATTGCAATGTACCGGGCGACAACCCGCAAGATCGAGGTGACCGTGGCGCCCCGCTTCATGCCGGAGCGATCGTCGCCGACGAGCGGCTATTTCTTCTGGGCTTACACCATCAATATTTCCAATCACGGTTCCGAGACCGTGCAGTTGAAGACCCGCCACTGGCGCATCACCGACGCCTTCGGCCGCTTGCAGGAGGTGAAAGGGCCGGGCGTGGTGGGCGAAGAGCCGGTGCTCGAGCCCGGCGGCTCGTTCGAATATACGAGCGGCGTCCCGCTGCCGACGCCTTCGGGCTTCATGGCCGGGACATACGGAATGGTTTCGGGCGGCGGCGAGCATTTCGATATCGAGATCCCGGCCTTCTCGCTCGACTGCTCCTATTCGGAGCGGACGATCAACTGACCGTCACTCCGGCAGGCATCCCTTGAAGCGGTCGAGCGCCTGCTTCGGAAGAACGGCGACAACCGCCCCACCCTGCGCGAACTCCTGCAATTTGATGACCACCGGGGCGCGGACGGCGACGCATCCGGCCGTGCCGGTCTTTCCCGGAAGCCAGTTGTGGATGAAGATGCAGGAGCCTGCACGGTTGTGCGCATCGGTCGGATAGTCGACGACGAGCCCGCGCGAATAGTCGGGCACGCGCCACATGTTCTCGCCGTGCACCTTGTCGCCGACCTTGGCCCGCGTCGTGATCGTGTTGTAGGCGCGCGACCGCGGATCGTCGACGCAGACCGTGCCCTCGGACAGCCGCAGATAGCCTTTGAGCGAGGAGTGCTCGAAGCCGAAAGGCCTGCCGATCTTGTAGAAGCCGGCCGGCACCTTCTTGTCGCCGTCGACCTTGGTCGGTTCGCCATCCTTGGCGAAGGAGCGGAAGGCGTTCGACCAGCCCATGCCGTTATGGCCGACGATCGCGCTGACCGGACCGCCATCCGGCTTCCACGGCGCGTGCGGATTGGCTCGGGAAAACCGCTGCACGGTGGCGCTGGTGCTCGCCATGTCGCGCGTGGTGACGAGAACGAGCTTGTGCGCGTCGGCAAGCGGCGCGGGGCACGTCTGCGCGACCACAGGCAGCGAAGTGAGAAAAAGGGCGAAGAAGGCAAGCGGCAATCGCGGCATGAGAGCGGTATAACCGATTCTGGCCGCGGGCTACCGCCCTACTCCGCCTTCGCGCCGACATCTCCGGGCGCGAACGCGTAGGTCGCGCTGCAAAACTCGCAGGTGACGGAAATCTTGCCGTCCTCGACCATGTGGTCGCGGTCGTCCTGCGAAAAGCTCTTGAGCATCGACTCGACCGTCTCGCGTGAGCACGAGCACTCCGCCCGCACGTCACCCGGATCGAACACCCGCACGCCCGGCTCGTGGAACAGGCGATAGACGAGCCGCTCGCTCGACAGCGACGGATCGATCAATTCGACGTCCTCGACGGTCGAGACCAGCGCCCGGCCTTCGGTCCAGGCCTCGTCTTCCTCGACGACGTGCGGCTCGACGCCGTCCGGCGCGTCACCCGGATGCAGGTCTGCGACGCGGGCGCGTTCCGGCGACTTGGGCAGGAACTGGAGCATGATGCCGCCGGCCCGCCAGCGATGGCTGGCGCCGCCCTCGGCCGCACGCAGTTCTTCTGCGACCGCAAGTCGCACCTGTGTCGGGATTTGCTCCGAGCGCAGAAAATATTCGTGCGCGGCGTCTTCCAGCGAGCCGCCGTCGAGCGCCACCAGGCCTTGATAGCGGCTCATATCCGGTCCCTGGTCGATGGTCATGGCGAGGTGGCCCTTGCCGAGGAGGGCGCCGGCGTCGGTATTGCCGGCTGCGATGGCCTCCGCCACCCGGGTCTTGTCGAAGCGGGCGCAGGCGCGGACCTTGCTGGGCGCGGTGAAGTCGACCACCAGCATGCGCACCGGGCCGTCGGCCTGCGTCTGAAGGATGAACCGGCCGTCGAACTTGAGCGCCGTGCCGAGCATGACGGTGAGCACGATCGCCTCGCCGAGCAGCTTCGCCACCGGCTGCGGATAGTCGTGCTTCTCGAGGATCTCGTCGACGACCGGCCCGAGCCGCACGACGCGACCGCGCAGATCGAGGGCGGACACTTCGAACGGCAGCACGATGTCGTCGACAGCGACCGCCGACGGCGCGCGGGAGGGGATTTCGGTGCGTGGTGTGACCATGACGCCCTATGTAGCGCGCGGGAGCGGATTTTCGAGGGGTTGTTCCCCTCGGCCCGTTACGCCTCGGCGTTAAGGCACCAGGTGAGCACGCCCTTCTGCGCGTGCAGCCGGTTCTCCGCCTCGTCGAACACAACCGACTGCGGCCCGTCGATCACCTCGTCGGTGACCTCCTCGCCGCGGTGCGCCGGCAGGCAGTGCATGAACAACGCCTCCGGGTTCGCCTTCGACATCAGCCGGGCGTTGACCTGATAGCCCTTGAGCACGTTGTGGCGGTGCTTGCCGTCGCGGTCGCCCATCGAGACCCAGGTGTCGGTGACGACGCAGTCGGCGTTCTTGACCGCCGCCTCAGGGTCCGTGCCGAACTCGATTTTTGCGCCGGATGACTTGGCCCAGTCGGTGAGCCATTTCTTCGGCTTGAGCTCGGCCGGCGTCGCGACGCGCAGCCGGAAATCGAAACGCTCGGCCGCGTGTACCCAGGAGGCGAGCACGTTGTTGGCGTCGCCCGTCCAGGCGACCGTGCGGCCGCGGATCGGCCCAAGCCTCTCCTCGAAGGTCATCACATCCGCCATGACCTGGCAGGGATGCGAGCGGCGGGTCAGACCGTTGATCACCGGAACGGTCGCATGGCGAGCGAGCTCGGCGATCGCCTCATGGTCGAGGATGCGGATCATGATGGCGTCGACGAAGCGCGAGAGGACGCGCGCGGTGTCGGCCAGCGTCTCGCCGCGGCCGAGCTGCATTTCCTGCGCGGTCAGCATGATCGCCTCGCCGCCGAGCTGTCGCATGGCGACGTCGAAGGAGACACGCGTGCGCGTCGACGGCTTGTCGAAGATCATCGCCAGCGTCTTGCCTTCGAGAGGCTTGGATGAATGGCCGCGGGCGCGCGCCGCCTTCATGGCGCGGCTGTTGTCGATCATCCCCTTGAGATCGTCCCTCGATATGTCGATCAGATCGAGAAAATGCCGGACCTCACCCATCACGCCGCCCCCTTCTTGGGAGCATGGAGCTGGGCGAGCCGCGTACAGGCCCTGTCGATCGCATCGATGGCGTAGGAAATCTCCTCCTCGCCGGCGATCAGCGGCGGCAGGAGCCGCACGACATTGTCGCCGGCAGTCGGCGCCAGCACCTTTTCGGCGCGAAGCTCGTCGACCATTGCGGCGGCCGGCGGCACCATGCGCAGGCCCATCAGCAGGCCCTCGCCGCGCACCTCGGCGATGACCGAGGCGTGGCGATCCTTCAATTCGGCGAGCCGCTGCTTGAAGCGCAGCGCGGTCTGCTGCACCTGCGACAGGAACTCCTTGGTGTTGACGACGTCCATGACTGCGTTCGCCACCGACATCGCCAGCGGATTGCCGCCGAAGGTCGAGCCGTGCGTGCCCGCGGTCATGCCCTTGCCGGCCTCGGCCGTGGCGAGGAACGCGCCGACCGGAAATCCGCCGCCGAGCGCTTTGGCCAGCGCCATGATGTCGGGCTTCACGCCCGAGTGCTCGTAAGCGAACAGCTTGCCGGTGCGGCCCATGCCGCTCTGCACTTCGTCGAACATCAGCAGCATGCCGCGCTCGTCGCACAGCTGGCGCAGCGCGCGCAGGAACGCATGCGGCACGACGCGCACGCCGCCCTCGCCCATCACCGGCTCGATGAGGATGGCGCCGGTCTCCGGCGTGAGCGCCTTCTTCACCGCCTCGAGGTCGCCATAGGGGACCTGGTCGAAGCCTTCGACCGGCGGGCCAAAGCCGTCGAGGTATTTCTTGTTGCCGGTCGCGGCCAGCGCGCCGAGCGTGCGGCCGTGGAAGGCGCCCTCGAAGGTGACGATGCGGAACTTCTCCGGATGACCGTTCGCGGCGTGATACTTGCGCGCCATCTTGATGGCGCCCTCGAGCGCCTCGGTACCCGAATTGCAGAAGAAAACGACGTCGGCGAACGAAGCCTCGCAAAGCCGGTCGGCGAGCTTTTCGGCGCCCGGAATGCGATAAAGATTCGAGACGTGCCAGACCTTGTGCGCCTGCTCGGTGAGCGCCGCCACCAGCGCCGGATGCGCATGGCCGAGCGCGTTCGTCGCGACGCCCGAGGTGAGGTCGAGATAGCGCTCGCCCGACGCCGTATAGAGCCAGGCGCCCTCGCCCCGCTCGAAGGCGAGGTCGACGCGCGCATAGGTCGGCAAAACGTGCGAGCTTACGGGCATGGGTCTCAACTGGCGCTGTTCGTCTGCGCGCGGAAAAGGCGGCAATCGGCCCTTTTGAGCGCTAAGGCGCCTTGGGGCCTTGGCTTTTCGGGATCACGCGCGGCCCCGAAAAGAATTGTGCCGCCTCGCCGGGCGGCACTTTTGGCATTCTAGGAGCGGTGCCGTGTCGGGTCAACCGGTGCCAGGGAACCGATTCGGCGACTCAATTATGCCGCAAGTGCGGATTCTAAAGGAAAACCTGTTGGTAGCTGACGTGCGGGCGATTGCAAAAGCTTGCGCCTGAGTCAAGCGCTAGTGTAACTTTTGGATCAGACGGTACGAGATGTCGTACCGATAAACGAGATTTCGGGTTCATTCCTTACAGAGTTTGCGTTCAGGTGCCTGAAAAGGCGCCCGGCGAACGGGGATGGATTCACTCGAGGGGCTGGGAGGCCACGAACCCATGAGCTGGACCGATGAACGGGTCGAACTCCTCAAGAAGCTGTGGTCCGACGGGCTGTCGGCCAGCCAGATCGCGGCGGAGCTCGGCGGCATTACCCGCAACGCGGTGATCGGCAAGGTGCACCGGCTGGGCCTGTCCGGCCGGGCCAAGAGTCCGTCCTCGGCGGCGCCGCGGCCGCGCAAGGCGCGCACCTCGGGCCACATGCTGCGCGTGTCGCGGCCGCAGATCCGCGGCAATACGGCGCTGGCCTACGATTACGAAATGGAGCCCGAGCCCGAGCTGCTCGAGATTCCGGTCGAACAGCGTAAGACGCTGCTCCAGCTCAACGAGCACACGTGCCGGTGGCCGGTCGGCGATCCGGGCGGCGGCGACTTCTTCTTCTGCGGCGGCGATACGGCGAACGAGCTGCCCTATTGCTCATATCACTGCCGCGTCGCCTATCAGCCGGCGCACGATCGCCGGCGGGACAAGCGGCCGTTCCGCGGCTGAGGTTCGTCGATCTGGCGTGCGCAATGGCCGGGCAATGCCCGGCCATTTTGCTTTTGAAGAGTCAGTTTGCCCGGCCGAACCGGTCGTCGAGCGAATAGCCCGCGCCGCGGACGGTGCGGATCGGATCCGTCTCCTGGCCGCGATTGATCGCCTTGCGCAGGCGACCGACATGCACGTCGACGGTGCGCTCGTCGATATAGATGTCCGAGCCCCAGACACCGTCGAGCAGTTGCTCGCGCGAGAAGACGCGGCCCGGGCGCTCCATCAGGAACTCGAGCAGCCGGTACTCGGTCGGGCCGAGATCGATGGCGCGCCCGGCGCGCATGACGCGCTTCTTGTCACGGTCGAGCTCGATGTCGCCGATCGCGAGCACGGTAGCGACCCGTTCCGGATTGGCGCGGCGCAACAGCGCCCGCACCCGCGCCAGCAATTCCGGCACGGAGAACGGCTTGACGATGTAGTCGTCGGCGCCGGTCGCAAGCCCGCGTACCTTCTCGCTCTCCTCGCCCCGCGCGGTGAGCATGATGATCGGCAGCGCCCGCGTCTCCGGCCGGGCACGCAGGCGGCGGCACAGTTCGATGCCCGACAAGCCAGGGAGCATCCAGTCGAGCACGACGAGATCCGGCGCCTTTTCCTTCAGCCGCGTATCGGCCTCATCGCCGCGCGCCGCGGTGTCGACCTCGTAGCCCTCCGCCTCGAGATTGTAGCGGAGCAGCATAGTCAGCGGCTCCTCGTCCTCGACGATCAGAATGCGGGCGCTCATCGTGCCTCGTCTCTTGTTTAAGCCTCGCCGGCCTTGCGCAAGGCGGCGAAGCTCGTCGTGTCGCCCTTCGGCCGCTGGTCGGTGATGGGCTTGCCCTCGATCATGTAGTGCACGGTCTCGGCGATATTGGTCGCGTGATCGCCCATGCGCTCGATGTTCTTGGCGCAGAACAAGAGATGGATGCAGAAGGTGATGTTGCGCGGATCTTCCATCATATAGGTCAGGAGCTCACGGAACACCGAGGTGCAGACCGCGTCGATCTCCTCGTCGCCGCGCCACACCGCCATCGCCTCGGCGACGCTGCGGCGCGCGTAGGCGTTGAGCACGGCCTTGAGCTGGCCCAGCAGCAGATCGGTCATATGCTCCACGCCGCGGATCAGTTTCGGCGGTGGAAACTCGGCGTTGAGCGCGATGACGCGCTTGGCGATGTTCTTGGCGAGGTCGCCGATGCGCTCGAGGTCGTTGGAGATGCGCAGCGCCGAGACGATTTCGCGCAGATCGACCGCCATCGGCTGGCGCCGCGCGATCGTCAGCACCGCCTTCTCCTCGATCTCGTGCTGGAGCGTGTCGATGTGCACGTCGGCCGCGGTGACGCGCTGCGCGAGCGTCGTGTCACGGCGCGCGAGCGCGTCGACCGCGTCGGCCACCTGCTTCTCGGCGAGCCCGCCCATCTCGGCGACCATGCGGGCGAGATCCTGCAAGTCGGTGTCGAAGGCCTTGACGGTGTGATGTTCGGTCATCGGGGTCGTCCTTAGCCGAAGCGGCCGGTGATGTAGTCCTGGGTGCGGCGATCGTCGGGCGAGGTGAAGATCTTGCTGGTGTCGCCGAACTCGATCAGCTCGCCGAGATACATGAAGGCGGTGTAATCGGAGACGCGCGCCGCCTGCTGCATGTTGTGGGTGACGATGGCGATCGTGTAGTCGTCCTTGAGCTCGGAGATGAGCTCCTCGATCTTGGCGGTGGAGATCGGGTCCAGTGCCGAGCACGGCTCGTCGAACAGGATCACCTCGGGCTTCACCGCGACGGTGCGGGCGATGCACAGGCGCTGCTGCTGGCCGCCGGACAGCGACAGGCCGGAGGCGCCGAGCTTGTTCTTGACCTCTTCCCAGAGTGCCGCGCGGACGAGCGCGTCGCGCACGCGGTCGTCAAGCTCTGACTTCGACAGCTTCTCATAGAGGCGGATGCCGAAGGCGATGTTCTCGTAGATGGTCATCGGGAACGGCGTCGGCTTCTGGAACACCATGCCGACCTTGGCCCGCAGGAGGTTGAGGTCCTGCGCCGGCGACAGGATGTCCTCGCCGTCGAGCGTGACCTGGCCGCTGGCGCGCTGGTTCGGATAGAGGTCGTACATTCGGTTGAGAATGCGCAGAAGCGTGGACTTGCCGCAGCCGGACGGGCCGATGAACGCCGTCACCCTCCCCTGGAACAGCGCGACGTTGATGTTCTTGAGAGCGCGGTTGTCGCCGTAATAGAAGTCGAGATTGCGGGCGGAGACCTTCTCGTAGAGACCCTCCGTGCCGGGCAGCGAATGACCGACGGCCGGCGTGATGTATGCAACTGCACTCATGACGACTTTCTCGCTGATGCCAGGGTCCGCGCGATGATGCTCAGCGCAAGCACCGCGAGCGTGATGATGAGAGCGCCGGTCCAGGCCAGTTGCTGCCAGTCCTTGTACGGGCTCAAGGCGAACTGGAAGATCACGACCGGCAGGCTCGCCACCGGGGCGTTGAGGTTCAGGCTCCAGAACTGGTTGTTCAGCGCGGTGAACAAGAGGGGCGCGGTCTCGCCCGAGATTCGCGCGACCGCGAGAAGCACGCCCGTCACCATTCCGGCGCGCGCCGCGCGGTAGGCGACCTTGCGGATCATCAGCGAGCGCGGCAGGCCGATCGAGGCTGCCGCCTCGCGCAGCGTGTCCGGCACCAGCACCAGCATGTCCTCGGTGGTGCGCACCACCACCGGCACGACGATGACGGCGAGCGATACCGCGCCGGCCCAGCCGGAGAAGTGGCCCATCTGCGCGACCATTACTTCGTAAATGAACAGGCCAATGACGATCGACGGCGCGCTGAGCAGGATGTCGTTGACGAAACGCACCACGGTGGCGAGCCGGTCGTAGCGGCCGTACTCGGCCATGTAGGTGCCGGCCAGGATGCCGAGCGGTGTGCCGATGGCGACCGCGATGGTCGTCATGACGAGGCTGCCGATGATCGGGTTGAGAAGGCCGCCGGCCGAGCCCGGCGGCGGCGTCATCTGCGTGAAGACCGCCAAGGACAGGCCGCTGAAGCCTTCCCACAGCAGCACGGCGAGGATCAGCACCAGCCAGGCGAGGCCGAAAATCGTGGCGCCGAACGCCAGGCTCTTGGCGGCGACGTTGCGCCGGCGGCGGGCGTCGTAAAGCGCCATGTCAGGCCCCCAGCCGCGCGTTGAGCCGCATCAGCATCAGCCGCGCAAAAGCGAGCACGATGAAGGTGATGACGAACAGGATGAGGCCGAGCGCGATCAGCGACGACGTATAGAGGTCGCCGACGGCTTCGGTGAATTCATTGGCGATGGTTGCGGAGATCGTCGTGCCCGGCGCCAGCAGCGACGGCGAGACGCGGTGCGCATTGCCGATGACGAAGGTCACCGCCATGGTTTCGCCGAGCGCGCGGCCGAGCCCGAGCATCACGCCGCCGATGACGCCGACTCGCGTGAATGGCAGCACGACATAGCGCGACACTTCCCAGGTGGTGCAGCCGAGACCGTAGGCGGCCTCCTTGAGCACGGGCGGCACCGCCTCGAACACGTCGCGCGAGATGGAGGTGATGAACGGCAGCACCATGATCGCCAGGATCAGCCCGGCCGTGAGCACGCCGATGCCGTAAGGCGGTCCGGCAAACAGGTCTCCGAGCACCGGTACGTTGCCGAACGTGTCGATCATGAAAGGCTGAACGTGCTGCTGGAGGAACGGCGCGAACACGAACAGACCCCAGATGCCGTAGATGATCGAGGGGATGCCGGCGAGCAATTCGATGGCGATGCCGATCGGCCGGCGCAGCCACATCGGGCACAGCTCGGTCAGGAACATCGCGATGAACAGGCCGACCGGCACCGCGATCAGCATGGCGATGAGCGAGGTCACCAGCGTGCCGTAGATCGGCGCGACGGCGCCGAATTTCTCGGTGACCGGATTCCACACTTCCGAAGTCAGGAAGCGGAAGCCGAATTTCTGAAGCGCCGGCCACGCGCCGATGACGAGCGAGACGATGATGCCGCCGAGGATGAGAAGGACGACGATCGCCGCGGCGCGCGTGAGATGGCGGAACGCCATGTCGCCGAGGCGAAGCCGCTGGAGCATCTGGGCGCGGTCGGCCCGATCGCGGACCGCCATCGCCGAGCCGCCGTCCAACGCAACGTCAACCACGGGTCGCCTCCCGTCGGGTCTCATCCGGCTCCACTCCCTGACTGTCGCGACCGGGAAAGGGCCACTGAAGCGGCCCGGGAGCCGTAAGACAAGAGCCGTAACAAAAGCCGCTTTGCGGGCGGCGGTGGACAGGAAAGGGCGCCGGTCGGGCGCCCTTTCCCGCATTCGTCACCGGATCAGAACACCGGCTTGCCGGAGTCGTCCTTGATCTCGGACTTCCACTTGGCCTGGATCAGGCTGACCACGTTGTCGGGCATCGGGATGTAGTCGAGGCCCTTGGCCATGTCGTCGCCGTTCTTGTAGGCCCACGCGAAGAACGTGAGGGCTTCCTTGGTCGCGGCGATGTCCTTCGGCACTTTCGGCACGAGAATGAAGGTCGCGCCGGCGATCGGCCACGACTTCGCGCCGGGCTCATCGGTCAGGATCATGTAGAAGCCCGGAGCCTTGGCCCAGTCGGCCCCGGCCGCGGCAGACATGATCGCATCCGGCGTCGCCTCGACGGTCTTACCGTCCTTGTTGACCATTTTGGTCGTCGTCAGCTTGTTCTGCTTGGCGTAGGCGGTCTCGACATAGCCGATGGAGCCTTTGGTCTGCATCACGCCGTTGGCAACGCCCTCGTTGCCCTTGGCGCCGATGCCGCCCGGCCATTCGACCGACGTCGACGACCCGACCTTGTCTTTCCACTCGGCGCTGACCTTCGAGAGATAGTTGGTGAAGATGAAGGTCGTGCCCGAGCCGTCCGACCGGTGCACCAGCGCGATCGCCTGCGACGGCAGCTTGGCATTCGGGTTCAGCTTCTTGATCGCCGGATCGTCCCACTTCTTGATCTCGCCGAGATAAATCTTGGCGAGCGTGGCGCCGTCGATCGTCAGTTCGTTGCTCTTGACGCCGTCGAGGTTCACGACAGGGACGATGCCGCCCATGACGGTCGGGAACTGGATGACGCCGATCTTGTCGAGTTCTTTCGGCTGCAGCGGCATATCGGACGCGCCGAAGGTGACGGTGCGCGCAGTGATCTGCTTGATGCCGCCACCGGAGCCGATCGACTGATAGTTCAGGCCGTTGCCGGTCTCCTTCTTATAGGCATCAGCCCACTTCGCGTAGATCGGATAGGGGAAGGTCGCGCCGGCGCCGGAAATGTCGGCAGCGCTGGCGGGAGCATTGAGCGCGAGGGCGACGACGCCCGCCGCGGCAAGTGCGGACCAGTGTTTCATCGGAATCTCTCCATGTTGCGGTCGTGTGGCGCGCGAGCCGTCATGGCCCTCGCCGCCCGATACCCGCCCGACGGTTCGGGCGGCCGCTGTTGCGCAAATACGAAAGACGCTCTCCAGACTGCGCCCCGGACTTTTCTTGTGATTGCCCTTGATCAAGGGTGTCCGAAATCGCGTGGCAGCCTTAGGCCCTGCGCGTCACCGTTCTATGACGGTCATGTAACAGCCGGATGACAGTCTAAGCCACTGCAATCGCTTGATTTATGAAACCGGCGGGGGTTCGGCGCTGGATAACGGCAAATGCATCGTGAAGGCCGCGCCAGCTCCCAATGTGCTCTCAATGGAGAGCCGGCCGCCGTGCCGATTGAGCACGTGCTTGACGAGGGCAAGGCCCAGGCCGGTGCCGCCCTGCGCGCGGCTGTCGGACACGTCGACGCGATAGAAGCGCTCGGTCAGCCGCGGCAGATGCTCGGGCGCGATACCGGGGCCGAAATCGCGTACGGTGATCCGCGCTTCCGGCGCGCCGGCGCGCGTCTGGCCGCGCGCGAGCGTGATGTCGACACGTTTTCCCGCCGCCCCGTATTTCAGCGCGTTCTCGACCAGGTTCTCGAGCGCGCGGATGAGCTCGTCCCGCTCGGCGAGCACGACCAGGGGCTCGGATGGGGCGGCGACGTTGATGTCGACGCCGCGATCGCGGGCGAGCGTCATGAGCCCATCGACCACCTGGCGGACGATCGGCGCGAGTTCCACGGGCGTGCTCGGCTGAAGATGCGCGTTGAGCTCGATACGCGACAGCGACAAGAGGTCGTCGATCAGCCGCGCCATGCGCGTTGCCTGCGCCTGCATGATGCCGAGGAACTTCTCGCGCGCCGTCGTGTCGTTCCTCGCCGGACCCTGCAACGTCTCGATGAAGCCGAGCAGCGCCGCGAGCGGCGTGCGCAGCTCGTGGCTGGCATTGGCGATGAAGTCGGCGCGCATCTCTTCGACGCGTCGCAGCGGCGTCAGATCGTTGAAGGTGAGCAGGACGAGATCGCCGGCGCGCTCGCCAGGCGGTTCGACCGGCGTGACGAAGGCCTCCAACCAGCGGTCGGTCGGCACCCGCTCGAAGAACTCGACACGCTGCGGCTCGCGCCGCTTGCCGGCGCGGCGGATTGCGTCGACCAGTTCCGGCGTCCGCAGTGAGATCAGAGCCGGCTCGCCATGGCGCAATGCCGGCGCGATCGACACGGCGTCATCGTTGAAGGCGACGACCCGGCCCTCGCGGTCGAGAACGATCGCGGCTTCGTGCAGGCCTTCAATCAGAGCCTCGATCAACGCCGCCTGCGGATGCAGTCGCGCCGCGGGGCGCGCGGCGGCGGAGACGATGGCGGAATTGCCGTTCGCGCCGACGCCGCGAAGAACGCGCCAAGCGTGCGCCACTCGAGCGGCGAAGCTCGCCCCTTCCCTGTCGCCGTCTGCCGCGTCCCCCGCCATCTGCCTCAATGCCGATCGGTCTTTTCGGCCTCCAGCTCGGATTTGACCGGCGCCGCGACATCCACCTTCTGCAACTCCGCGGTCGCCTTGGCCCGGCGCGTGCTGAGCCAGACTTCGCGCGTGCCGAGGATACTCAGGGCGAAGGCGAAGGGCACGAGATAATAGAGCACCCGAAAGAGCAGCAGACCGGCGACCAGGTCTTCCTTGTTGAACTGCCAGAGTGCGACCAGCATCGCCGCGTCGAAGACGCCGAGGCCGCCGGGCGCATGGCTGGCGAAGCCAAGCAAGGTCGCCGACACGAACACCACGAGGATGGTGATGAAGTCGATATGCGGGTCGCTCGGCAGCAGCATGTACATGGCCATGGCGCAGCAGCCGAGATCGAACAGGCCGATCACGATCTGGAGGAGCGTCGACGGCCCGCTCGGCAATTCGACCGTCCAGTCCGCTTTGCCAATGACGCGCTTGGCGCTCCACACCCAGCCGATATAGGAGAACAGCACGCCGAGTATGCCGAGCGCGATGAGGCGGTTGATCCAGCCCGGCAGTTGCGTGATCGGCGCAGCCGCATGCGGGTCGAGGGCGACCGACAGGCCGAGCACCGTGGCATTGCCGAGCCAGAAGGTGAGGCCGGCGACGAAGCAGATCTTGGCGACATCGACCGCGGTCAGCCCGCGCGCGGAATAGATGCGGTAGCGCACCGCGCCGCCGGTGAAGACTGTAGCGCCGATATTGTGGCCGACCGCATAGCTGGTGAAGCCCGAGAGCGCCGCGGTGTAGTACGGCACGTCCGAGCGCCCGATCGTGCGCAGCGCAAACCAGTCATAGAAGGTGAGCGTGAAATAGCCGCCGGCGACGAAGATGGCCGCGATCGCGATCCGGTGCGGCGTCACCGCCTTGAGCGCGGCGAACACCTCGTCGATGTCGAGGTCGTGCAGCATGTGCACGAGCACGTAGACGGCGACGGCAATGATGACGACGCTGAGCAGGAAGCCGATGCGATTCCAGCCGATCGTATTGGTAAAGAAACGCGCCACCGCACGCAGCCAATTCAACATCGTTCCTCCGCCTCGGCGCGCTGGCCTTGGGCACCCATGCGGCGCCCCCCGCGTCGACAGGCGGACCTCCCGTAGCAGAACTCATGGAGGGGTGCGAGGGATGCCTGACGGCAGAGCTAATGTCGGCTGCGGCGGAATGCGGCAGCCCTGCGGCGCAAAAGGAAGCCCCGGCTTCCTGGGGAGAGAAGCCGGGGCCGGGGCGTCCGCTGCGAACGGTCAGTCGCAGACCGTCACGCGGCGCCAGCGCGGGCCGACCGGGGTATCGACCAGGCGCTTGACGACGTAGCAATCGGGGCCGGAGACGTAGCCGGGGCCGTAGAAGCCGATGCCGAAACCGCCGTGCCAGCCGTGATGCCAGCCGTGGTGATGGGGAAAGGCGGAGGCGGAGGTCGGGGCGAGCGCGGCGGCGCCGAGGGCGGCGGTGGCGGCGAAGGCGATAGCGAGCTTGCGGAACATGGGGTCTCTCCTGGGGTTCAAGGGGCGCGGGGCATCGCGTCCATGGCCATAGGTCGCGGCCCTTCCCCGGCAGGTTCAAAACTTTTTTAGCCCTTTCGGCCGGGTTGCTTGCCCGATGCCACCCTATCGGCGCACCCTAGAAGCCGGCCGGGGGCGGGCGTTTACGAAATTCCCTCGATTCTGCTTGAACCTGGACGGCCGATGGCGCGACCAAACGACGAGCCGACCGGACATTTGCGATGCAGACGAGTTCGGACGAAGTCCTGATTTCACGCATCGCCAATGGCGATCGGCTCGCTATGCAGGTGCTGTTCGCGCGGCACCATGTGCGGGTGTACCGCTTCGTGTTGCGGCTGGTGCGCAACGAGGCCACGGCCGAGGACCTCATCAGCGAGGTCTTCCTCGATGTCTGGCGGCAGGCGGCCAAGTTCGAAGGCCGGTCCGCGGTGTCGACGTGGATGTTGAGCATCGCGCGCTTCAAGGCGCTGTCCGCCTTGCGGCGCAAGCCGGAGTACGAGCTCGACGAGGAAACGGCGGAGGCGATCGAGGATCATTCCGACGATCCCGAGGTCACCCTCGCCAAGAAGGACAAGGCCGCTCTGTTGCGTGAAGCGATGAGCGCGCTCTCGGTCGAGCATCGGGAAGTCATCGATCTCGTCTACTACCACGAGAAGTCCGTGGAAGAGGTGGCGCGGATCGTCGACATCCCGGAAGCGACGGTGAAGACCCGCATGTTCTATGCGCGCAAGAAATTGTCCGAACTCCTCAAGGAGCGCGGCATCGATCGAGGATGGCCATGACGAGCGAACACAAGGAAGCCGACGGCATCGAGGAGCTGCTGCCGTGGCATGCCGCCGGCACGCTGGACCGCCGCGACGCCGAGCGCGTCGAGGCGGCGCTCAAGCGCGACCCGGAGCTTGCGCGCCGCTTCGAGATGGTGCGCGACGAGCTCGGCGCGACGATTCAATTGAACGAGACGCTCGGCGCGCCGTCGGCGCGCGCCATGACCGACCTGTTCGCCAAGATCGACGCCGAGCCGAAGCGGGCGCCGCGCGGGCTCGGATTGAGCGCGCGCATCGCCGAGTTCTTCGGCGGCTTCACGCCGCGCGCGATGGCCTATGCCTCGGCGGCTGCCGTTCTGGCGATCGTGCTTCAGGCCGGCGTCATCGGCGTCATGGTCACGAAGTCCGGCAGCGGCGGCAGCTACGAGACGGCTTCGGCGCCCACCACCGCGCCCGGCGTCGGCGCGTTCACGATTATCCGTTTTGCGCCGCAGGCGACGATGGACGACATCACCAAGTTCATGGAGATGAACAAGTTCAACGTGGTCGCGGGCCCGACCGCCGGCGGCCTGTACAAGGTTCGCGTCGGCGACGCGTCCCTCCCCTCGAGCGATCTCAACGCGCTGGTCAAGAAATTGCAGTCGGACAAGGTCGTCGGCTTCGTCGCGCCCACGCGGTAACGAAAAGAGGAGCCGGCTATGAGCGTCACGCGCCCCGCCCTCGTCTGTCTCGCAGTTCTCATATCCGCCGTCATCGCGCAAAGCGCGAGCGCGCAGAAGATGAGGTCGGTCGGCGTCAGCCGCCCGGCCGCGTCGGCGCCGCCATCCGCGCCGCCCACGCGCGGCGGCGGCAATGGCGGCACGCGCGGCAGCGGTGACGGTGGCTATCGCGGCGGCGGCCGTTTCGGCGGCTGGGGCGGCGTCGCCACGGGCGTAATCGGCGGCGTGCTATCGGCGATCCCGCCGGACCGCGTCATCGACGACGGCCCGGATGACGACGGTTACGGCCCCCCGCCGCCTGCACGGCGGCAGGCGCAGGCCGCTCGGCGGCGCAATTCCAATGCGCCGCCGGCCGGCGAGCGGCGCCTGGTGCCCGACGAGGTGGTGATCGAATTGCGCAATTCGGCGACGCCGGCGCAGATCGATGCGTTGCAGCGCCGCTTTCGTCTCGCCCGCATCTCCTCGACGCCGATCGGCCTGACCGGCACGACATTCTACCGCTGGCGCATCCCGGACCGCCGCGCAGTCGCCGCCGTCGTGCGGCAGCTCGAAGCCGACCGGCTCGTCGCCTCGGCGCAGCCGAACTACCAGTTCACCCTCCAGCAGGCCGAGCAGAAAGCCGAAGGCGACCCCGCGCAATATGAGCTCGCCAAGCTGCACCTGCCGCAGGCGCATGCGTTGGCCAAGGGCGGCAAGGTGCGCGTGGCGGTGATCGATTCCGCCGTCGATACGACACACCCCGATCTCGCCGGCGCGGTCGCAGAGACGTTCGACGCAACCGGGACGCCGTCAGAACCCCACGCGCACGGCACCGCGATCGCGGCGCTGATCGCAGCCCACGGCAAGCTCGTCGGCGCAGCGCCCGAGGCGAACATTCTCGCCGTACGCGCCTTCGACCCGAAGGGCGGCAGCACGCAGGGCACCACCTTCGCCATCATCAAGGCTCTCGACTGGGCGGTCGCGCATGAAGCGCGCGTCATCAATATGAGCTTCGCCGGCCCCGCCGATCCGGCCATCCACCGCGCGCTCGAATCGGCGCACCGCAAGGGCGTCGTACTGATTGCCGCCGCCGGCAATGCCGGCCCGAAGTCGCCGCCGCTCTATCCGGCCGCCGACGCCGAGGTGATCGCGGTCACCGGCACCGACGCGCAGGACAAGCTCCTCGCCGTCGCCAATCGCGGCCGCCATATTGCCGTTGCCGCGCCCGGCGCCGACCTGCTCGTCGCCATTCCAGGCGGCGGCTACGAAGTCTCCTCCGGCACATCCTATGCGGCGGCGGAGGTGAGCGGCATCGCTGCCCTCCTTATCGAGCGCAAGAGCGAGCTCAAGCCCGAGCAGGTGCGCGGCATCCTCACCGGCACGGCAAAGGACCTGGGCCGCAAGGGCCGCGATCCGGAGTTCGGCGCCGGGCTTGCCGACGCCTATGCGGCGGTGAACGCCACCGAGACGCCGGTCGCCCGTGCCAGTACGGGCGTGCGCTGACTATTCCTGGATCGCGCGCAGATAGGCACGCACGTCGCGCGCATCATCCTCGGTGAACCTTATCTCCGGCATATCGGGGTGCATGGCCGACAGGCCGCGCACCAGACGCTGCGGAAACTCGTCGAGGTCGAAACTGCGGCCGAGGGTGCGGAACGGCGGCGCGGCGCGGTGCGGGCTCGGTCCCCTGCGGCCGACGGCATGGCAGGCGCTGCAATTCTGTCTGACCAGCATGAGGCCGTGCGCGGCCGGATCGAGCGGCTGCCCGGGCGCGGCGGACGCCACGACCGCCGATGCAAAAGCGATGAAAATCCCGAGCCGGCGCATGCGGGTATATGCGGGCCGCGGCGGCCTCTTCGCCTTGCGTTAGGTCAAGCCGCGGCGCGCGCGTTGAACGAGCGCAGGAGCTGCGGGATCTCGCCGACCGGCCGCGGCTGGCTGAAGAGGTAGCCCTGCGCCAGGTTGCAGCCTTCGACGCGCAGCACGTCGAGCTGCTCCTCGGTCTCCACGCCTTCGGCGACGGTGACCATGCCGATGTCGGCGCCGAGCTGGGTCACCGCGCGCACGATCGCCAGGCAGTCTTCCTTCTTGCCGAGTTCTTGCACGAAGGACCGGTCGATCTTGATCTTGTCGAACGGGAAGCTCCGCAGATAGCCGAGCGAAGAGTAGCCTGTGCCGAAGTCGTCCATCGAGATGCGCACGCCGAGCGCGCGGATCTGGTGCAGCAGATCGAGCACCGTGCGGTCGTCCTGCAAAAGCACCGTCTCGGTGATCTCGAGCTCGAGCCGGCCGGCGGGCAGGTTGGCGGCGGCGAGCGCCGACACGATCGACAGCGGCAGCCCCGGATTGCGGAACTGCACCGCGGAGAGATTGACGGCGACGGAGATGTCGTCCGGCCAGGCGGCGGCGTCGCGGCAAGCCTGCCGCAGGACCACGTCGCCGAGCTGGCCGATGAGGCCGATTTCCTCGGCGACCGGGATGAAGACGGCCGGCGACACCAGGCCGCGCTGCGGGTGCCGCCAGCGCACCAGCGCCTCGAAGCCCCTGATCTCGCGCCGAGCGACCTCGACGATCGGCTGATAGAAGACCTCGAACTCGCCCTGCCCGATGGCCCTGCGCAAATCGACCTCGAGCGCATGGCGCTCCTGCATCTGCGCGTCCATCTCCGGCTGGAAGAAGTGATAGCTGCCGCGGCCGCTGCTCTTGGCGCGGTAGAGCGCCATGTCGGCATTGCGCAGAAGCTGGTCGGGCTCGCGTCCGTCGGTCGGCGCGACGGCGATGCCGACGCTGGCGCCGATCACGATCTGCTGGCCGAGCACGTCATGCGGCTGCGACACCGCCTCGATGATGCGCGCCGCGAGCTCGGACGCGTCGGTCGGACGCGCGCCGGACTGAATGATGGCGAATTCGTCGCCGCCGAGCCGCGCGACCATGTCGCTTCCGCGCACGGCTTCCTTCAGCCGCTTGGTGACGGCGCAGAGCAGCGCGTCGCCGACCGGATGGCCGAGCGTGTCGTTCACGGTCTTGAACCGGTCGAGGTCGACGAACAGCACGGCGAGCTTCTCGCCGCGCTCCAGCGCGTGCTCCATCCGCTCGCGGAACAGCACGCGGTTCGGCAGATCCGTCAGCGCGTCGTGCCGCGCCATATGCATGATCTGGGCCTCGGCGAGGCGCCGCTCGGTGACGTCCTCGAAGGTAGCCACCCAGCCGCCGTTCGAAGTCGGGCTGTAGACGCTGGCGATGATGCGCCCGTCGCTGAGCTCGTAGTAATGCGTGCCGCTCTTGTGCCGGCTGATGACCTCGGCCTGGTCGCTCAGCACCTGGCTGGCGTTGGCGCCTTCGTTGCTGCGCGCCGCGCTCAGTTCGAGGATCTCGCGGAAGCTGATGCCGGGCGCGATCTGGTCGCGCGACAGGCCGAAAATCTCGAAGAAGCGGCGGTTGACGACCTCGAGCCTGTTCTGCGCGTCGAACAGGCAAAGGCCCTGCGACATGTTGTCGAGCGCCGCGTCGAGCCGCAGATTGCTCTGCCTGAGCGTCGCTTCCTGCCGCTTGGACTGCGTGATGTCGCTGCACACGACGATAAAGCCGCCGTCGCGCGTGGCGCTGCGGGACACGCGCAGCCAGCGTCCGTCGGCGAGCTGCCATTCCGGCACCGAGGCTTCGCCGCTCGGGCGCGTCAGCATGCAGCCGGCGAGGATCGGATCGCGCAGCGCCTGCTTCAAATCGGCGATCGGCGTGCCGGGTTCGAGCTGCTCGGTCGACAGAGACAGGAAGCCGGCCGCCTGCGCATTCGCAAGCGCGATGCGGTCCTGCGCGTCGACGACGACGACGCCTTCGTCCGAATTCGCGAGCGCGTCGGCGAGCCGGGTCTGCGCCGAACGCCGCAGCGCCACTTCCCGGCCCATCATGTCCTTGAGATTGTCGCGCATCAGCCGCATCGAAGAGAGGAGCGCGCCGAGTTCGTCCGGCCCGCCCGCTGGAATGACGACGTCGAGCCTTCCGGTGGCGATGCACTCGGCGACGTTCGAGGCGGCGGCGACAGGTCGGATGATGCGCCTGGTCAACGCCCAGGCGACGAGTCCTGACAGGATCAGCGCAAGCGCGGCGCCGGCGATGTTCAGACGAATGTTGCGCTCGACGGTTGCGAGCGCGGACTGCCGGTAGATGAAGCCGTCGCCGGCCGTGTAATTGATCAGGAGGTCGATCTGCTCGTTGACCTGCCGCGCATAGGTATCGAGTTTTTCCCAGCTCGCATCCATGCGGGTGGCGTCGAGCAGGTTGAGGCTGGTGCGACGCCATGTGCTGACCGCGTCTTCGACGTGCGAGGCGGCCTGCTTCGCGCGCTGAGACTGCGAGCGCTGCACCGCGATATCGAGGTCTTCCTTGAGCGTCTGCGCGAGCTTGGCGATCTGGAGATCGAGCTCGACGCGCATCTTCGGATCTTCGGCGATCCAGCGTCGGCCGAATGTCGCACGCATCGAGGCGAAGTCGGCCGCCGCCGCGCGCGCGTAATTGATCGACATCAGGGATTCGTCGTAGGTCTTGCGCACAAGCACGCCGGCGTCCTGGACGCCCCTGATGGCGTAGCCCGCGAGCGAGCCGGTGATGATCGTCATCACCGCGAAGGCGACCAGGATGCGGCCGCGGATCGTGCGCAGCGACGCCGCGGCGCGCGCCAGCGCGCGCAGCGCAGGCGACGTTCCATCCGACAGCAGCGTTTCGATCCGGCTCGCTTTCATCCCAAGACCCGTATCAGAGCCTCGGAATGTAAGGTCCAGATGTTAAAGGTGGTTCAGCTGTGCGGGCGATCTCGATTGCTTCGTTAACGCCGCCTTAACCGCGCAATCGGAGGCTGCCTGAAAGCGGCTGCAACCGGCGAAAGGCACGCGAAATGCGCTTCAGGCTCTCCGAACGGGCGAAGATCGCGACCAGCCTCGTGCTGATCGCAGCGTCGCTGACCGGGCTCGGCGTCATGGGCAGCCGGGCCGCGCAGCAATACACCGTGTCGCAGAAGGGCCGGCTGTTTCACCCGGACAAGCTCGCGATCCAGAAGGGCGAGACGCTGGTGATTGTTAACGACGACGGCGACCTGCGGCACCACGCTTACATCGATTCACCGACGTTCAGCTTCGATTCCGGCGATCAGGAGCCGGGCAGCAAGGCGACGATCACCTTCACTACGGCGGGTGATTTCGAAGTGCTGTGCGCGATTCATCCGAAGATGAAACTCAAGGTCCACGTCGAGTAGGCGCGCGGCGTCCTGCTCGCAAAAGCCAATGGCCGGGCTTTCGGCCCGGCCATGACATCAAGCGCCTTCAGATCGTTCAGAGGAACGCTGTGCCGAACAGCGCCGAGTGCGCCCCGTAATAGGCGGCCATAAACAGCGCGAGCGCCGCCGCATAGCCGACCGGCATCAGGTAAGGGTAGCGAACCAGTTCGCGGCTCCCGCGGTTATCGGCAGCGATGGCGAACAGCACCACCACGATCAGGGTGTGGCCGATCATGTCAACCTTGCCGAAGGTGAAGACGGCGCCGATGAACATCGGCGTCAGCATGATCGCGGCGACGCGGCGAACGAGCGGCGTCCACATGAGCGCGAAGGCAAGCGCAAACTCCACCGCGCCGGCGGCCCGCATGTAGAAGTCCGCATCGAAGCCGAGCGTCATACCCGGATGCTGCGCGAGCAGCGGATAGGTCCACTCCGGATAGGCCCACTTCTCAATCGAAGCCCACATCAGCGTGATGCCGGCGGTCCACCGCACGATGTCGATCGCCTTGATGCCGAAGAAGTCGCGCTGGAGACCCGTCAGCGCCAGATAGGCGGCAACGCCGAGGAAGACCGGATAGTCGAGCAGGTGGAATAGGCCGTAATTGTAGAGCGCCACGGCGTAGAGCACGGCGATGCCCAGTGCCGACAGCGGCATCGTGCGCCGCGACAACATGCCGGCGGCAATCCCGAGCTGGATCGCGCCGATCAACGACGAATCCGTCTTCAATTCCGGTGTCAGCAGGACTCCGCCGAAGCCCCATACGGCGATGAAGAAGAACGCCGTGCCCGCGCGAAACATCAGCTCCGTGCGGTCGAGGATCGGCGCCGTGACGCGGTCCATGGACCGCTGCATGGCCAGGCCGATATGCGTGCCTTCGAACAGAGCACCGGCCAGCAGCGCGACGAGCGAAAGGCCGATGAGGTACTCAAAATCGGGGCAGAGAACGTTCTCGAGACCGCGGGGTGCACCCGCGACGTCGAACGCGCAGAACCACTTCACATGGGCTTCTGCACTTCCTACGAGCATCCCGTAGATCGGGAAAGCGGCACCGATCGCTGCTAGGGGTTGCATCAACGACGACAATTTACGCATTACCAGGTCTTTCCACCGGATTTCCAAGTTCATTCCAAGGAACTTCACGAGTAAGGTGCGCCGCCCCGAGCACCGAACTGAACTTACTATCTATTTACCACAAACTGGAGGTGCTGTGGTGGGGATGATATGGTAAATTGTAAGGATTGGTTAACCTATACCGGCGGCACAACCGGCCGCTCGCGCGTTGACAACCGCGCGGAAACGGTTTGGTCACTGTCTGAGTGCTAAATCGGCTGTGCAACCGCTGCGTTCAGATAGCGGTGCAACCGGGAGCCGTCATGATTGCAATCTGCAGCCTAGCGAGCCTGATCCTCGGCGGGACGATTGCCGCCCTGTCCGAGCGGTATCCGGCGCATGTCGAGGCGCTGGAAACGACCGCCGGGGTGCTCCTGGTCGGCGGCCTCGGCCTCATCGGCGCCGGCCTGCCAGTCCTGATCTGATCGTCAATCTCGCTGGAGTTCCGCTTAGCGCGGTAGCGTGGTCAGCGCCACGGCTGACGGCGCAGCCGTCAGCGTTTGCAGGAAGGCGATGAGATCGCCCTTCTCCTGCGCAGTCAGATGCAGCGGCCTGATCTCCTCGGCGCGGCTCGGCCGATCTATCCCGCCCTTGTCGTAGAGATCGATCACATCAGCCAAGGTCGCTACGGAGCCGTCGTGCATGTACGGGGCTCTGCGCGCGACGTCCCTGAGCGTCGGCGTCTTGAACGCGTAGCGCAGTTGCACCGAAGTCGGGAACAGGCGGCCGCGGCCGATGTCGTCGCCCCTCGCCGTCCCGACGTCGTGGAACGAGGAGTCGCTGAAAGCCCAGCCGCTGTGGCAGGCCGCGCAATGACCCTTGCCGTTGAACAGGTCGAAGCCGCGCTTGGCAGCCACGCTGATGGCGCGCTCGTCGCCCTTGATCCAGCGGTCGAACGGCGCTTCGCCCGACACGATCGAGCGTTCGAAGGTCGCCAAGGCCAACTCCGCCTTGCGGCGCGTGATCGGGCCGGGCCCAAACGCCGCGTTGAACGCGCTGACATAACCCGGGATCCCGGACAGGCGCTCGATCACCAGCTTTTCCGGCGCATTCATGATCTTGGGATTGGTGATCGGCCCGAAGGCGACCGCCTCCAGGTCGCGGAAGTGGCCGTCCCAGGCGAGCTTCGGCACCCAAGCGACGTTCAGCAGCGTCGGCGTGCGCGTCGCCATCGGCTCGAGCGTATCGCCGATGCCGCGCGGCAGATTGTCCTGCCACGACAGGCCCGGATTATGGCAGCTGCCGCAGGACTTGGTGCCGGAGCCGGAGAGCGCCGGTTCGAAGAAGAGCATGCGGCCGAGCCGCGACTTGGCTTCCGAATAGGCATTGGTATCCGGGAAGGGGATGGCGCTCGGGCGCACATATTCCGCCTTCCATTTCTCTCGCTCGGGCGCGCCCTCGCCGGAGCGCGTCGCGACGGTGCCGGCGAGCAGCACGAGGCAGCCGGCAGCAAGACTTGCCACCCCCGCAATCGCCGTCAGCCGCATCGTCCGCATTCACGCCTCGTTAACCATGACGCCGGCCCCGGGACGGCGCCACGTAACGGGACCATAACGGCCGGTGCTTAGCGCTCTCTAAACAGGGTCGGGGGCATTTGCGCCCGTTCAATCCCAACCGCCCGGCACGCGGCCGGCCGGATTGGCGACGCGGCCGTCGGACCGCTTCAGGCCCGAGATGCAGCGCATCTCCTCGTCCGTGAGCGCGAAATCGAAGACGCCGAAATTGTCGGCGATGCGCTCCGGCTTCGAGGAGAACGGAATCGACGCGACGTCCTGCTGCAACAGCCAGCGCAACGCGACCTGCGCGACGCTGCGGCCGTGCGCCGTGGCAATGTCGCCGAGCACGGGATCGCCGAAAAGGCGGCCGCGGCCGAGCGGGCAATAGGCGATGAAGACGAGGCCGCGCTCGCGCACAGCGGCGAGGAGCTTCGTCTGGTCGAGATAGGGATGATACTCGGCCTGGAGCGCGGCGAGCGGCTCGGGGCAGGTGGCGATCGCTTCGTCGAGCAATCCGATGTTGAAATTGGCGACGCCGATGTGGCGGGCGAGGCCCTCGCGCTTCGCCTTCGCCAGCGACGGCATCACCTCCGGCACCGGTATCGCCGGATTGGGCCAGTGCACCAGCAAGAGATCGACGTAATCTACGCCGAGTGCGGCGAGGCTCTCGTCGATCGAGTGGGCGAAGTCGGCCGCGCGCAGATTCTCATGCGAGACTTTCGTCGTGAGAAAGATCTCGCCACGCGGCAGGCGCGAGGCGCGCATCGCTTCGCCGACGGCGCGCTCGGTGCCGTATTTGCGCGCCGTGTCGATGTGCCGGTAGCCGGCCGCGAGCGCGGCGAGAACCGTCTCGGGCGACATGCCGCCGGTCATCGGCGAGGTGCCGAAGCCGACCGCGGGGATCGACGCGCCATGCGCGGTGAACACAGGCGCGGTCATGACAGGCGCGCGACCTGGGCGCGATGGGCGGCGAGGGCGATCGGCATTGACTGCTCCCGGCTTGCTGGAACGGCGTTGGAACGGCATGGTGCGCGGCGCAAACCCGTCACGCCGCAGCACACCTTCCTTGCCATGAACGAAGCCTTTCTTGAAGCGATGATCGCGCTCGTCTGCTTCGGCGTCAGCGACTTTGTTTACAAGCGGGCCGCCACGGCGAAAATCCGCTCCGATCATTTCATCATGGCGCAAGCCTGGCTCTACTGCCCGACGATCATCGTCTACGCCGTGCTCGCGCAGAAATTCGTGCCGGCGCCGGCGGCGCTGTGGGGCTCGCTCGCGGGCGTCGCCACTTTCACCGGCCTCTATTATTTCAGCCGCAGCCTCGCCGAGGGCGCGGTCAGCACCAATGCCTCGATCTTCCGCATGAGCTTCATCGTCACGGCCGGGCTGGCGATCCTCGTCCTCGGCGAGCCGCTGACCCTGCGCAAGACCGCGGGCCTTGTCCTCGCGCTCGTCGCGACGCGGCTCTTGATCGAGAAAGGCAAGGGCGAGGCCGCCGCCCCGCGTACACGCTCGCTGGTGCAGGTCGGGCTCGCCACGCTCGCATTCGGCGCCGCCAACTTCTTCCACACGATCGGACTGCGCCACGGCGCCGTGCCGGAAACATTGGTGATGGCGCAGGCGGCGGTGTTCATGCCGCTCGCCACGCTCGTCGTCTTCGTCAAGGACCGCCGGCTCGCGCCGCCGTCGCGCACGTTTCGCTTCAGCGTGCCGGCCACGGTGCTGCAACTGCTGGCGACGGTGACGATGGTGCGCGCGATCGCGCTCGGCCAGGCGAGCGTACTGGTGCCGATCGCGCAGATGGGCTTGCTGGTCGCCGCCGTCCTCGGCATCGCACTGCTCGGCGAACGGGCGACGCCGCGCAAGATGGCGGGGCTGGCGCTCGCGGTCGGCGCGCTGGCCGTACTGGCGGGGAGTTAGGGCCGCCTCAACCGCGATGCTTGTTTTTCTTCGGCTTCTTGCCGAACGGACGTTTTGAGAAAGCGGTGGCATCCCCGCCCTGCGGCTTCCCCGCATAAGGCGGCTTGTGATCGTGGCGCCGCTTCTTGTCGAATCCCGGCTTCTTGTCGGGCTTTGGCGCGCGTTCGCGGAAACGCTCGTCGTGGTGCTTGCGGGGCTCGTCGCCGTATCGCGGCTTGTCGTTCGGCCGCGCCTCGCCGCCCTGCGGCTTGTCGACGCCGGCGCCGGACGGCGCTTCGCCGCGCGGCCCGTCGGGGAGCCGCTCGATATGGATGTCCTCCTGGTCGGGTGCCTCGACCTTGGCGGCAAAACTCTCCGCCGCCTTCCCCGAGATCTCGAATTCGGTGATGGCCTGGTAAATCCGGATCGCGCCGATGTCGTTCTTGCCGATGCCGCCGCGGCGGCAGATCATCGGCAGCAGCCAGCGCGCTTCGGCATTCTTGCGGCGGCCGACATTGGCGCGAAACCAGACGCTGCCGCCTTCCATGCTGCGGCGAAAGCCTGTCCTCTGCCCCGGCTTCGGGCCGCGGTCTTCATCGCCGCCGCGCGCGGTGTGAGGCCCGCGCCTGTCGGAACGGTCCTCGCGCGAACGCGCGCCGTCATAGTCCCGTCTCTGACCAGGATCGAGGATGTCTTCCGGTGAAGGAAGGCGCGAGCGATAGAGACGCACCAGCGCCGCGGCAATCGCGTCCGGCGAGCGGTCGGCCAGCACGGCGCGCGCCAGGGTCAGATCGTCTTCGGTCGGCTCCTCCGTGAAGACGGCATCCTGCAACATGCGCTGCTGGTCGAGCTTGCGGATTTCGTCGGCCTGCGGAGCAATTCCCCAGACGGCGTCGACGCCGGCCTGATCGAGCATCCG
>DASTGR010000436.1:0-16716 GCA_035718885.1 Pseudolabrys sp.
GGGTCCCCGGGCGACAGCCGTCCGGCGTCGTCGGCGGAGCGGCGGGCAAGCTTCAGATCGCCGGAGCCGACCGCGATCAGCCCGCGCGAGACAGCGAGATAGCTCTTCATCGCGCGACGGTGCCGGAAGAACAGCGACACCTGTTCGGGCGCGCGGTAGATGCCGCGCACGATCGACCAGATCAGGATCGCGACAATGACCAGCACGAGCAGCGCGACCAGAGCCACCATCAGCGACGTCTCGATACGGTAGCCCATCCAGGTAAGGACGAGGTCGCCCGGCCGGTCGGCGAACCAGGCAAAGCCGCTCGCGATCAGAGCCAGCGCGATGAGGAAGACCGCGACCCGGATCATTGCGCACCCTGGGTCAGCGTGCGGGCGCTCGATGCGGCAAGATCGTCGGCCGCGGCGATCGCGGCCTGCCGCGCCTTGACGCGCGCGAGCCAGTCCTTCGCCGGCGCCTGCGCAGCGTCGGGAAGCTTGGCAATGTCGCTTGCGCCGGCGGCGATGTCGTTATGTGCCGCTTCGACTTCGAGGCGCGCCAGCACGTCGGCCGGCTGGTCGCCGGACGGCGCAGTCGCCGGGCTGATGCGAACGAGGTTGCCGGCATTGGCTTGCAGCTTTTCGAGGAAAGAGCCCGAAGCCTGCGCGCGCGGCGCGGCAATCTTGCGCATCTGCGGCACGAGGTCGCGCAGCTGCTGCGCCAGCGCGGACACGCCCGGAACGCCGCTCGTTGCGAACGGCTCCAGCGCCGCGAGCTTGTTCGCATCGGCGCCGAGCGCCTTGGCCTGCGCGAGCTCGGCCGCATAGGGCCCGCCGCTCGTCACGGCGTTCCTCAAGGCCTGGCTTGCGAGCGCCAGCCGCGTCGTGGCTGCCGCCGCCGCGCTCTGCCTGATGCTGGCGCGCGCCGCTTGCTCGGCCTGCTCGAGACTCGACAGCTTCTGCTGCACGGCATCGATATCGGCGCGCGTAACCGTGCTCGCCTGGTTGCGGGCGAGATCCTTCACCTGCGAATCCATTTGCGCCACAGTCCTGCCCGCGGCCGCGGCGTCCTGCCGCGCCTGCGCGGCGTTGCCGGCGATATCGTCGATGCGCTTGCCGAGCGCGGCGACAGCGGTGTCGCCGGATTTGATCGCGCTCTCGGCCGAGGAAAGCCGCTGCGTCAGCGGGGTGATTGCGTTTTGCAGATCGGCGAGCTTCTGCGCGAACTGGGGATCGGTTCCGTCAGTCTTCGGCAGGTTCTTCAGCGCGGCCTCGAGCTGCGCCACGCGCTGCGACAGCGCGTCGGTCGTCTTCGTGTCGACCGCTGGCGCCGGCCGGCTCTTCAGCGCATCGACATCGTTTTGCAGGGCGGCGATCTGCTGCTTCGGCACCATATCGCTGCGGGCCGGCGTATTGGTCGGCACGAGGCCGGCATACCAGGCGCCGGCAGCAACGGCGGCAACAACAACACCGCCAGCAACGCCTGCAAGGAGCATGGCCGCGATGGGCGTACCGCGTCGCGCTTCGGCAGCGGGCTGAAGAGGCGGCGCAGCCTCCGGGTCGGCGGCCGCCCTCGGCGGGTCTTCCGGCGGTGGTGGAGGCGGTGGCTCGATCGGGCTGTCGGCGGTCGTCGCGGCGGCCGGTTCGGGAGCCGGTTGCGGGTCGGGATCGGACACCGGCGGCGGCGGGGTGACATCGGTTGCTGTCAGGTCGATGGTCGGCGCCTTGCGCTTGCGGGCGGCATCGGGCCCCTGCGGCGCCTTGCGCTTGTCTGCCATGCGGTCTTGCTCCCGAATCCCCGCCCTGCGGCTAGCAAATAACGCAAACCGCGCGATTGCGCCACGTCAACCGCCGGATGGCCCGAGAAGTTCAACGATTGCGGCCTCGTCGGGTTGCTTCGCCACGGCGACATTGGCGGCGCCGGCGGCTTGGAGCGGCGCAGCCACCTGCACCGATAAGCAGACGTGCCGAATGCCAAGTGCAGCCGGCACGATCCCGGCTTCGCGCGCGCCGGCAACATAGTTCTCGGCGCTGCGTTTCGAGTAATGCAGCACCGCGTCGAGCGTGCCGGCGCGCAGCGCATCCGCCAGCGCGGCAGGGAAGGACGCAGTCACGGTACGATAGACGATCCGCACCGCTGCCGTAATACCGCGACGCGCGAGTTCGCTGACGAGATCGGCCGCGCGGTCCTCGCCGGCGAGATAGAGCAGCGGCTTGGGGTCACGATGCCGCGCGGCAATGAGGCGGATCAGGCCGTGCGCATCGCCATCGGCGGATGTCACGTCGGTGAAGCCCGCCTTGCGCGCCGCCTCGGCGCTACGCGCGCCGACCGCGAACACCGGCAGCGACATGAGTCCTTGGTTCGACCGGGCCGCGAGCGGCGCATTGCCGCTGGTCACGACCACAGCGCTCCAGTCGCCGGCGAGATCGGCGGCGACTGGTTCGACGCGCATCAGTGGCGCGAGGAGCACATCGTGGCCCCGCGCGCGTAAGAGGCTCGCGCTGCGCTCGCCTTCGGCCTGTGGGCGGGTGAGCGCGATGCGCATCGTCAATCGAAGAAATGCGGGCCGGCGATGCGCTTCAATTCGCGTGCGGCCTCATCGCCGATCGCGGCGGCGTCCGCGATATGTCCGTTGCCGCGAATGTCGTGCGCCGCCATGCCATCCGGCCGCGCGATCAGACCGCGAAATTCGATCGCGTCGCCGGCGAGCGTCGCATGGCCGGCGATCGGCGTCTTGCACGAACCGTCGAGCGCGGCGAGGAAGGCGCGCTCGCAGGCGAGCGCCGTGAACGTGTCGGCATGATTGATGCGCGCGAGCGTCTCGCGGGTGCGCGCGTCGTCCGTCCGCGCTTCGATGCCGATGGCGCCCTGGCCGACCGCGGGCAGAAATTCGTCGACGCTCATGATCATCGTGGCGTGGCGTTCGAGGCCGAGCCGCTTCAAACCGGCGAGCGCGAGCAAGGTCGCGTCGGCTTCGCCGGCTTCGAGCTTGCGCAGCCGCGTCTCGACATTGCCGCGCAGCGGTATGACCTCGAGGTCCGGCCGCAGACGCTTGGCCACCGCCTGCCGCCGCAGCGAAGCGGTGCCGAGTACCGCGCCGCGCGGCAGGTCCTGGAGCCGCTTCGCTTTATGACTGAGGAACACGTCGCGGGGGTCCTCGCGTTCGAGGCAGGCGGTCAGCGTCAGCCCCGGCTGCGATAGTGTCGGCATGTCCTTGGACGAATGCACGGCGAGATCGACGCGCCGGTCGAGCAGCGCCTCCTCGATCTCCTTGGTGAACAGGCCCTTGCCGCCGACGTCCGCCAGCGGCCGATCCTGGATGCGGTCGCCGGAGGTCTTGATGACGACCAGCGCGATCGTTTCCTCGTCGGCGCCGAGCGCCGCCGCGAGCCGCGCCCGGACCGCGCGCGCCTGCACCAGCGCCAGGGGGCTGCCGCGCGTGCCGATGCGCAGGAGAGCGGTGGATTGCGCCATGGTTCCTCTCGATGGTAGGCCACCTTTTAGTTCACCATCGGCCCGAATGGGAGGGCGTCGTCATTCCGGGGCGCGAGCGGAGCGAGCGAACCCGGAATCCAGAGGCTGGCATGTGCGTCTGGATTCCGGGTTCGGCCCTTTGGGCCGCCCCGGAATGACGATCACAGAAGGAGCCTTATGCTCGTCCTCGGCATCGAGACGACCTGCGATGAGACCGCGGCCGCGGTGGTGGAGCGGCAGGCGGACGGCCGTGGCCGCATCCTGTCGAATGTCGTGCTCAGCCAGATCGACCAGCATGCCGCCTTCGGCGGCGTGGTTCCGGAGATCGCCGCGCGCGCCCATGTCGAAGTGCTGGACGGAATTGTCGCCGAGGCCATGACCCAGGCTGGCGTTCCGCTGGAGCGCATCGACGGCATCGCCGCGGCCGCCGGGCCCGGTCTCGTCGGCGGTGTCATTGTCGGCCTGACCACGGCCAAGGCCATCGCCATGGTCGCCGCCAAGCCGCTGATCGCGGTCAACCATCTCGAGGCGCATGCGCTCACCGCGCGGCTGACCGACGCGACGGCGTTTCCCTATTGCCTGTTCCTGGCCTCCGGCGGCCACACGCAGATCCTCGCCGTGCGCGGCGTGGGCGATTACGTGCGCCTCGCCACCACCATGGACGACGCGATTGGCGAAGCCTTCGACAAGACCGCCAAGCTGCTCGGCCTCGGCTATCCAGGCGGGCCGCAGGTCGAGAAGGAAGCCGCGCGCGGCAAGGCGACGCGTTTTGCGCTGCCGCGGCCGATGCAGCACCGCAAGGAGGCCGACTTCTCGCTCTCCGGGCTGAAGACCGCGCTGCGGCTGGAGGCCGAAGCGGTCGCGCCTCTGTCGGACGAGGATGTGTCCGACCTCTGCGCGTCGTTCCAGGCGGCGGTGACCGACGTCGTCTACGACCGGCTGCGCGCCGGCCTCAAGTTGTTCCGCGCGCAATGCGGCGCGCCGAACGCGCTGGTCGTAGCCGGCGGCGTCGCCGCCAACCAGGCGATCCGCGCCGTCCTCGCCAAGCTTGCTGCCGAGGAGAAGATAAAACTGATCGCGCCGCCGCCCGACCTATGCACCGACAACGGCGCGATGATCGCTTGGGCCGGTGCCGAGCGGCTTGCGCTCGGCTTGGTCGACACGCTCGAAACGGCGCCGAAAGCGCGCTGGCCGCTCGATGAAGTCGCCGCCGCGCGCGGCCGCAAGCTCAACACGGCGGCCTACAAATGACATTCGATCGCATCGGCGTCGTCGGCGGCGGCGCTTGGGGAACGGCGCTCGCCCAGACGGCTGCGCGCGCGGGACGCAGCGTCACGCTGTGGGAATATGACGCCGGCAACGCTGCCTGGCTCAGCCAGCAACGAGAGAGCAAGTTTCTTCCCGGCGTGAAGCTGCACGAGGCCATCGCGGTGACGGTCGATCTCGCGGTCGTCGCGCGCAGTGACGCGATCCTGCTGGTGGTGCCGGCGCAGGCGATGCGCGCGACGCTCTCCGCGCTGTCGCCGGTCATTGCCGCCGGCACGCCGCTCATCGCCTGCGCCAAGGGCATCGAGCGCGGCACGCACAAGTTCATGACCGAGATCATCGCGGAGTGTGCGCCGAGCGCGCTGCCGGCGATCCTGTCCGGGCCGAGCTTCGCGGCGGACGTCGCGCGCGGCCTGCCGACCGCGGTGACGATCGCCGCGGGCGACGCCGAGGTGGCGCACGCGCTCGCGCATGCGATGAACGCCGGCACGTTCCGGCCCTATCATTCGACCGACGTGCGCGGCGTCGAACTCGGCGGCGCGACCAAGAACGTGCTCGCCATTGCCGCCGGCATTGTCAGCGGCCGCGGCCTCGGCGCCAGCGCGCTTGCGGCGATGACGACGCGCGGCTTCGCCGAGCTGGTGCGCTTCGGCCGCGCCTGCGGCGCCAAGACCGAGACGATGATGGGCCTGTCGGGGCTGGGCGACCTCATCCTGACCTGCGGCACGCCGCAGTCGCGCAACTTCTCCTGCGGCGTCGCGCTCGGCCGCGGCGAAGCGCCGAGCGGCAAGCTCGCGGAAGGCGTGTTCACCGCGCCGGTGCTCCTGGAGATGGCGCGCGACAGGAACGTCGACATGCCGATCTCGGCGGCGGTCGCCGCCGTGCTCGACGGCTCGCTCACGGTCGACGCCGCGATCGAGTCGCTTCTCACGCGGCCGCTGAAGTCGGAAGAATAGTCTGTCATCACCGGGCCGGCGCGGAACGCGCCGAGTCCCGGTAATCCCGATAAGGCAGGCATAGTGCCTCCCTAAGCGAGATGGCCGGGACAAGCCCGGCCATGACAGGTTGGAGAACGCTCTAATGGCGCATTGGCTTCTGAAATCCGAGCCGGACGTCTTCTCGTGGGACGATCTCGCCAAGCGCGGCGCCAAGGGCGAGCCGTGGACCGGCATCCGCAACCACACCGCAAAGCTCAACATGATGAAGATGAAGAAGGGCGACCGCGGCTTCTTCTACCATTCGAACATCGGCAAGGAGGTCGTCGGCATCTGCGAGGTGATCCGCGAGGCCTATCCCGACCCGACCGCGAAGGCGGGCGAGCCTTGGGTCTGCGTCGATATCAAGGCCGTGGAGCTGCTGAAGACACCCGTGACGCTGGCGGCGATCAAGGCCGAGCCGAAGCTCGCCGAGATCCAGTTGCTCAAGCAATCGCGGCTGTCGCTGCCGGCGATCACCGACGCCGAATGGAAGCTCGTCTGCAAGATGGGCGGGGTTTAGACCTGTCGTGGCCGGGCTTGTCCCGGCCACCCCGCTCAGGCGGGCACTGTGCCTCCCTCCTCATCGGGATCGCCGGGACAAGCCCGGCGATGACAAGCGGAGAAGCGGGGGAGGGATACACCATGACCTGGATCAACCCGCTACCCCTCCCAAAGTGCGACGCGTCGCGCCTTGTCCGGCCCCGGATCGGCGGCGCATAATGGCGCAAACTTGTGCAAATACGCCCCAGGAGCTCAACCGCGGGGCGGGAGGAGTGAGGCCCATGTCCGACGACAAAACCTATGCCGTGCCGGCCGATTGGCAGAAGCGTGCCTTCGTCGACGACGCGAAGTACCGCGAGATGTACACGCGCTCGATCAAGGATCCGAACGGCTTCTGGGGCGAGCACGCAAAGCGCGTCGACTGGATCAAGCCCTTCACCAAGGTCAAGAACACCAGCTACGACCCGCATAACGTCTCGATCAAGTGGTTCGAGGATGGGACGCTCAACGCCTGCTACAACTGCGTCGACCGTCACGTGGCCAAGCGCGGCGACCAGACCGCCCTGATCTGGGAAGGCGACGACCCGAAGGATTCGAAGACCGTCACCTACAAGCAGCTTCACGCCGAGGTCTCGCGCTTCGCCAACGTCCTGAAGAAGCAGGGCGTCAAGAAGGGCGACCGCGTCACCATCTATATGCCGATGATCGTCGAGGCGGCCTATGCCATCCTCGCCTGCGCGCGCATCGGCGCCGTGCACTCGGTGATCTTCGGTGGCTTCTCGCCGGACTCGATCGCCGGCCGCGTCGACGACTGCAAGTCGGACGTCATCGTCACCGCCGATGAAGGCCTGCGCGGCGGCCGCAAGATTCCGCTCAAGGAAAACGTCGACGCCGCCTGCGAGAAGGCGCCGGTCAAGTGCGTCATCGTCGTCAAGCGCACCAACGCCGCCGTGAAGATGAAGGCCGGCCGTGACGTCTTCTACGACGATGTCGCGAAGACCGTGTCCGCCGACTGCCCGTGCGAGGAGATGAGCGCGGAAGATCCGCTGTTCATCCTCTACACGTCGGGTTCGACCGGTAAGCCGAAGGGCGTGATGCACACGACCGGCGGCTATCTCGTCTACACCTCGATGACGCACCAGTACGTGTTCGACTATCACGACGGCGACATCTACTGGTGCACCGCCGACGTCGGCTGGGTCACGGGCCACAGCTACATCATTTACGGGCCGCTCTCCAACGGCGCCATCTCGCTGATGTTCGAAGGCGTGCCGAATTATCCGAGCACGTCGCGCTTCTGGGAGGTGTGCGACAAGCACAAGGTCAACATCCTCTACACCGCGCCGACGGCGATCCGCGCGCTGATGCAGGGCGGCGAAGGGCCGGTGAAGAAGACCTCGCGCTCCTCGCTGCGGCTGCTCGGCTCGGTCGGCGAGCCGATCAATCCGGAAGCGTGGGAGTGGTACTACCACGTGGTCGGCGACGATCGCTGCCCGATCGTCGACACCTGGTGGCAGACCGAGACCGGCGGCATTCTCATCACGCCCTTGCCGGGCGCGACGAAGCTGAAGCCGGGCTCGGCGACGCGGCCGTTCTTCGGCGTCGTGCCGGAGATCGTCGACGCCGAGGGCAGGGTGCTCGATGGCGCCACCACCGGCAATCTGTGCATCGCCGATTCATGGCCGGGCCAGATGCGCACGGTCTATGGCGATCACCAGCGCTTCATCGACACCTACTTCAAGACCTATCCTGGCAAGTACTTCACCGGCGACGGCTGCCGCCGCGATGGCGACGGCTATTACTGGATCACCGGCCGCGTTGACGACGTCATCAACGTCGCCGGCCACCGCATGGGCACGGCGGAAGTCGAGAGCGCGCTGGTCGCGCATCCGAAGGTGTCGGAGGCCGCGGTCGTCGGTTATCCGCACGACATTAAGGGCCAGGGCATCTACGCCTATGTGACGCTGATGGCCGGCGAGAAGCCGACCGAAGACCTGCGCAAGGAACTGGTCAACTGGGTGCGCAAGGAGATCGGCCCGATCGCCTCGCCGGACCTGATCCAGTTCTCGCCTGGTCTGCCGAAGACGCGTTCCGGCAAGATCATGCGCCGCATCCTGCGCAAGATCGCCGAGGACGACTTCGGCAATCTCGGCGACACGACGACGCTCGCCGACCCGGCCGTGGTCGACGACCTCGTCAACAACCGCCAGAACAAGAAGGCGGCCGCGAAGGCCGGGGCGTGACAGGCCTCATTCGCAGTGCCATACGTCGTCATGGCCGGGCTTGTCCCGGCCATCTCGTTTAGGCGGGCACTGTGCTCTCATAATCGAGATCGCCGGGACAAGCCCGGCGATGACAAGCAAATAATTGCGGGTCCGTCAGCTCACGCCTCCGCGCGCTCCTCGTGCGCGCCGCCATGCGTCAGCTCATGGATGCGCTTGGTGCGCGCCACTTCGTTGCGCGCGCCTTCGTTGTGCGTGAACATCGCCATGGTCTCGACGTCGTGCTCGTCGACCGGCTGTAACGCCGCGTCCATGTAGGCGTGCTTGTTCGGGTCTTTCCGCACGTCCTGACGGATTCGGTCGAGCTCCAGCCACCAGCGCGTCATCATGCGAAGCTTGCGGACGGTCTCGATCAGGCGCTTGGGATAGAACGACCACGCCGGCTCGATCGGCATGCCATAGCGGCGGTCGAGCCTGTATTTGCGGCGCCAGATGCCGCCCTGGAGCGGATGCAGGTTCTCGATCGCCACCGCCTTCGAGAACATGAACAGCAGCCCTTGCAGATGCGAGATGCCGAGATCGAACGCCGCGGCGCGGCGCATGATCGTCTTCATGTGCTCGGGCGTGTAGTAGATGTCCCACGCGGCGCGGTAGATGCCGTTCCACTCCTCGTTCGACATCTTCGGATGCGCTGTCACGACCTGCTCGAGGTCGTACTTGTTCATGTCCGGGTCCATCCACACGCCCTTGCCGGTGAGGACCTTGTGGTCCTCCGAGCCGGGCAGGGGCGTCAGGCAGAAGAACTCGAGGATGTCGAGCGGCAGCTCCTTCTTGATGATCTCGATGTCCTCGCGGATCGATTGCGGCGTGTCGGCGGGGAAGCCGAGGATGTAGCCGGCATAGGTGATGACCTTCGCCTTCTTCCAGGCGAGAATCATCTGGCGGTATTCGGTGATCTTGTTCTGCCGCTTCTTCGCCGCCATCAGGTTCGCCGGGTTGATGTTCTCGAGCCCGATAAACACCTTGCGCACGCCGGCGCGCGCCGCCTTCTCGATGAAGTTCGGGATCTTGTGGCAGAGCGTGTCGACCTGGATGATCATCTTGATGTTGAGGCCGTCGCGCTCGCGCAACTGGATGATCCGGTCGAAGATCGGCTCCCAGTCCTTGTTGCGCGCGAAATTGTCGTCGGTGACGAAGAACCAGTTGAAACCGTAGCCGATGTGCCGGCGCAACAGATGCTCGATGTCGTCCGGAGTGCGGCGGCGCGACTTGCGGCCCTGCACGTTGATGATGGTGCAGAATGAGCACTGGTAGGGACAGCCGCGGCCGGCGTCGAACGACGCGTAGTGGTTGGCGGTGCGCTTCAAGTTCTCCGGCGGCAGGAACGGCGTCGGCGTCGCCTCGATCGCCGGCAGCTCATCCATGAAATTGTAGATCGACTTCATCCCGCCGAAGGCCGCATCGCGCAGCACGGCGTCGAAGCGGCCTTCCTCGGCCTCGCCGGCGAACAGCGAACAGCCCATGTCGAGTGCGGCCTTGAGATCGGCCTGCGTCTCCTTGAGCATGGCGATGCAGCCGGACACGTGAAAGCCGCCGATCGAGACCTGAATGCCGGCTTGGCGCAACGGCCGCGCAATGTCGAGCGCGCGCGGGAACTGGTTCGACTGCACGCCGACCAGGCCGACCATGCCGAAATTGTCGTGCCTCTTGAGCTGCGCGACGATGTCCTTGACCTTGACCCGCGTGTTGGTCTCGTCCGTCGCCGAAATGTCGATCGCGATGTCGTCGCCGAGCACATTGCGCGCGGCCGCGTCCATCGCCAGCGCGTAAACGCAGGCCAGCGAGTTCGACGGTATCGACGATCGGACCCACTGGATGACATAGCCGTCGGCGTCGTAATGCGACGGCTTGATCAATATCAATTGGAAGCGGCGCTGTTCGCGCGGCGTCGGAGCAAGCATTACAAGACCCCCGTACCGATCGACCCCTTAAGCTTAACCGAACTATAAAATCTGGCCACCGGGAAGTTCGGCCGGCCCGGGACGCGGTGCCGCAGCCAGCGCCAAATACCGAAAACCAAAGGTCTTTTTGCGTTTACGTTACCGGCAGCTTTCGCCTGACGCGCGCCTTTCCTTGACTATTGTCGCTCCTGTCGGGCCATTCGGGGCGCGCTGGAAATGACTCTCGTATTGCGGCGGACGGCGCTGTTCGTCTTCATTGTCTTGATGTGGGCCTTCGTCGTTGCCGCGGCGCGCGCATCGACGCACGACATTGTGCCGATGTCGGGCTTCGCACCGGGCACCGTCGTCGTGAAGACGTCCGAACGCAGCCTCTATTTCATTCTCGACGGCGGCCGCGCGATGCGCTTTCCGGTCGGCGTCGGCAAGTCGGGGCAGGCCTGGACCGGCACGTCGCAGGTTTCCGGAAAATACGTGCGGCCCGCCTGGCAGGCGCCCGACGACATCCGCCGTGAAAATCCGCGGCTGCCGAAAGTCATCCCGGGCGGCGCGCCGAACAATCCGATGGGCGCGTTCGCGCTCACGCTCGGCGACGGCACCTACGCCATCCACGGCACCAACCGGCCGCAATCGGTCGGCCGCTTCGTCTCGCACGGATGCATCCGCATGTACAACGCCGACATCCGCACGCTCTACAGTATGGTCGGCGTCGGCACGCCGGTGATCGTCGAGCGATGAGACTCGCACGCCGGCTGTCCCTCGCACTGACTTTCATCGCCTCGCTCTTCGTGGCGGATGCCGCGCATGCGCGCGATATGGTGCCGATCCATCCCGGCTACCGCGCCGGCGACATCGTCATCATGACCGGCGCGCGCCAGCTCTATTTCGTGCTCGGCGGAGGACAGGCCATCCGCTATCCGGTCGGCGTCGGCAAGGCCGGCATGGCCTGGCATGGCCGGGCTTACGTCGCGCTCAAGCGAATGCGGCCGGCCTGGCAGGCGCCGCCGGAACTCTCCGGCGGCGGTTACGGCCCGGTGATCGCGGGCGGCTCACCGCGCAACCCGATGGGCGCCGCGGTGCTCGGGCTCGACCGCGGCAACTACGCCATCCACGGCACCAACAATCCGTCCTCGGTCGGCGGCTTCGTCTCGCACGGCTGCATCCGCATGTACAACGCGGACATCCTCGACCTGTACGCGCGCACCCGGGTCGGCACCGAAGTCATCGTGCTGCGGTAGTCGGGCCGATTTCTGTGAAATCGTGACGTTTTCGGGATAGAGTTCGCGACCTCGACACAATTCGTGTCCAGACCGGGCTCTATGGCGCGTCCGCGCACGTCTCCCCAGCCGGAAGTTCCCGGCCTTGCCGCTCGAAAGATCGCCGCCGACATCGTCGACGGCGTGCTGCGGAAGCGCGTGCCGCTGGACGAGCAGCTCTCGGGCCGTGGTGCGCATATCGGCCTGCCGACATTGCCCGATCGTGATCGAGCGCTGATGCGCCGCTTGACCGCGACCGTGCTGCGCCGCCTCGGCACGCTGCGGCACGCGCTTGCGGGCTACCTCGACAAGGGATTTCCGGGAGACGCGCCGCGCGTCGAAACCATCCTGATGGTCGGCGCGGCGCAGATTTTGTGGCTCGACGTGCCGGACCATGCGGCCGTCGACCTCTCCGTGCGACTGGCGCAGTCCGACCGCCGCGGCGCGCGCTATGCCGGGCTGGTCAATGCCGTGCTGCGCCGCGTGGCGCAAAACCGCGACGCGATCCTGGCGGAGCCGGCGACGCGCGATACGCCGGACTGGCTGATGGCGCGCTGGCGCGCCGCCTATGGCGCCGACACTGCGCGCGCGATCGCCGAGGCGAACGGCCACGAGCCGGCGCTCGACATCAGCGTCAAGTCCGACGCCGCTCATTGGGCCGAGCGGTTGCGCGGCCGCGTGCTGCCGACTGGCACGGTACGCACCGTCGCGCACGGCGCCGTGACGATGCTGCCCGGCTTCACCGAAGGCGCATGGTGGGTGCAGGACGCCGCCGCCTCGCTCCCGGCGCACCTGCTGGGCGACGTGCGCGGACTGTCGGTCGCCGATCTCTGCGCCGCGCCGGGCGGCAAGACGGCGCAGCTCTGCGCGGCCGGCGCGCAGGTCACCGCACTCGATCGCTCGCCGGCGCGCATCGCGCGGCTGAAGGAAAATCTCGAACGACTCGGCCTTGCCGCCGAGACGCATGTCGCCGACGCGCTGGAATGGCAAGGCGGGCCGTTCGACGCCGTGCTCGTCGATGCACCGTGCTCGGCCACCGGCACCATCCGTCGCCATCCTGACGTCCCCTGGCTCAAGGGCGAGGCCGACCTGACGCAGCTCACCTCGTTGCAGCAGCGGCTGCTCGACCGCGCCGTGACCCTCGTGAAGCCGGGCGGCCGGATCGTCTATTGTGTCTGCTCGCTCGAGCCCGAGGAGGGCGAGGCCCAGGTCGCCGCGCTGCTGGCCCGCAATCCGCAGGTCCATCGCCTGCCGCTTGGCGCCGACGACGTCTTCGGCCATGCCGAATTTCTCAATGCCGACGGCGACCTGCGCACGCTGCCGCAAATGCTGCCCGATGCCGATCTGCACCTCGGGGGCATGGACGGCTTCTACGGTGCACGGCTGGTGCGGACTGCGTAAGTATCGGCACGGTCGCGTGATTTGGTCCTTGAACGCGCCTTCGCTATCGTAATCGTGCACGCGAATCGTGCGCCCACGCGCGGGGGACGGACAATCTCATGATGCGGGTCACGGTGGCGGAGCGGCTTGGGCTCTCCGCGTTGATCGGGCGCCGCGCCTTCCGCAGCCTGCTCGCGCGTGTCGCCACACATCCGCTGCTGCGCTGGCGCTACGGCTCCGGCAAGACCGACCGCCTCTTGATCGCACCGCAGGATCTGCGCACCGCGGACGCTACCCGCGCCAGCGAAATCTATGCGGGCCGCTTCGCCTTCGCCGGCAAGGTGGTGATCTGCGACCGCCGCTCGCCCTTCGAGATGACGCCGCCATCCGACGAATGGGCGGTCATGCTGCTGAGCTTCCAGTGGTTGCGTCACTTGCGCGCCGCCGACTCGGCGATCACCCGCGCCAATGCGCGCGCGCTGATCGACGACTGGATCAGCATTCAGGGCAAATGGCATCCGCTCGGCTGGCGCAACGACATTCTGGCGCGCCGCATCCTGTGCTGGCTGAGCCAGGCGCCATTCGTGCTCCAGGACGCTGATGCCCGCTTCTATCGCCGCTTCATCCGCAGCCTGTCGCGACAGGTACGCTATCTGCGCCGCACGTTGCGCCATTCGCGCGAAGGCCTGCCGCGGCTACAGGCGCTGATGGCGCTCAATTATGCGAGCCTCTGCATGCAGGGGCAGGCCGGCGCGCTGCGCGGCAATGCGCGCAAGCTGATCGAGGAATTGCGCGCGCAGATCCTGCCCGATGGCGGTCACATCAGCCGCAATCCCGGCACGCTCATCGAGATTCTCGCCGACCTCCTGCCGCTGCGGCAGTTGTTCTCGGCGCGCAATCTGCAACCGCCGCAGGCGATCAACAACGCCATCGACCGCATGATGCCGATGCTGCGGTTCTTCCGTCACGCGGACGGCAATTTTGCGCAATTCAACGGCATGGGGCCCACGCCGGTCGACCTGCTCGCCACCGTGCTCGCCTATGACGATGCACGGGGACAGCCTTTGTCGAATGCGCCTCATTCCGGCTACCAGCGCTTGGAAGCGGCGCAGACCGCGCTGATCATGGACACCGGACGGCCGCCGCCGGTCGCGGTGAGCCAGGAAGCGCACGCCGGCTGCCTGTCGTTCGAATTGTCATGGAAGCAGCACCGGCTGGTGGTCAATTGCGGCTTGCCGGCAGTCAACCGCGAGACCTGGCGGCAGGTCGCGCGTGCGACGCCCGCGCACTCGACCGTGACAGTGCACGAGCACTCGTCCAGCCGCTTCGTCGAAAGTGCATCCTTCCGCAAGCTGCTTGGCGGCATCCCGATCGTTGCGGGGCCACGCACGGTGCATACCGCGCGTGACGAGCACGACGGGACCATCACGCTGCAAGCCTCGCATGACGGCTATGGCACGGAATTCGCCATCGTCCATCACCGCACGGTAAGGCTCGCCGCCGACGGCCGGGCGCTGGACGGCGAGGACAGCTTCAGCGACGCCGAAGGCAACGAGCCCGCCGGCACGACGCCGGACGATTACGCCGTGCGCTTCCACCTGCATCCTTCGATCAAGGCGAGTCGCCTGTCGGATGGGCGCGGCGTGATCCTGCTGATGCCGGACAAGGAAGTGTGGACCTTCGCGACCCTGGCGGAGTCGGTGCAGATCGAGGAAAGCGTCTACTTGTCGGCGAGCGAGGGGCCGCGCCGCACGGTGCAGATCGTCGTCTACGGCAATGCCCGAACGGCGCCCGCGGTACGCTGGAGCTTCCGGCACACGCCGCCGGCGACGCCCGGCGCCCGGCCGGACCGGATCGACGAGCCGGAATTGCCGTTGGGCAAGTGATCCGCCGCATTTGAGGCGGCGGCGTTTTGTGCTACCGGCGCGTTGTAAAAGGGCGTCGCCGCATGACCAGCCATCCCCGCCGTATCACCCGCGCGCTGTTGTCGGTTTCCGACAAGACCGGCCTCATCGAATTCGCCACTGCGCTCGCCGGCTTCGGCATCGATCTGGTCTCGACTGGCGGCACCGCCAAGGCGCTGAAAGACGCCGGGCTCAAGGTCGCGGACGTCTCCGACCTCACCGGCTTCCCCGAGATGATGGATGGCCGGGTCAAGACGCTGCATCCCAAAGTGCACGGCGGCTTGCTCGCGATCCGCGACAACAAGGAACACGCCGGCGCGATGGCCGCGCACGGCATCAAGCCGATCGATCTCCTGGTCGTGAACCTCTATCCGTTCGAGGCGACGGTCGCGAAGGGCGCTCCTTACGACGACTGCGTCGAGAACATCGACATTGGCGGGCCGGCCATGATCCGCGCCGCCGCGAAGAACCATCACGACGTCACCGTCGTGGTCGAGCCGGAGGACTACGCCAAAGTCATTGCCGAACTGGCCGAGCACGCCGGCATGACGTCGCTTGAGTTGCGCACGCGGCTTGCCGCCAAGGCCTATGCGCGCACCGCGGCCTATGACGCGGCGATCTCGAACTGGTTCGCCGCGACGCTGAAGGACGACGCGCCGGACTATCGCGCCGTCGGCGGCAGGCTGCTTCAGTCGTTGCGCTACGGCGAGAACCCGCACCAGAGCGCCGCCTTCTATCGCACGCCCGAGCCGCGCACCGGCGTCGCCACGGCGCGGCAGGTGCAGGGCAAGGAACTGTCCTACAACAACATTAACGACACCGATGCGGCCTACGAATGCGTCGCCGAATTCGATCCGCGGCGGACCGCGGCCTGCGTCATCGTCAAGCACGCCAATCCGTGCGGCGTGGCCGAAGGCGCGAGCCTCGCCGACGCCTACCGCAAGGCGCTCGCCTGCGACTCGACCTCGGCCTTCGGCGGCATCGTCGCGCTCAACTGCACGCTCGATGCGGAAGCGGCGAAGGCGATCGTCGAGAGCTTCACCGAGGTGATCATCGCGCCGGACGCGAGCGATGAGGCGATCGCGATCGTCGCCGCGAAGAAGAACCTGCGCCTGCTGCTCGCCGGTGGGCTCGCCGATCCGCGCGCGAAAGGCCTGACCGCGAAGACGGTCGCCGGCGGGCTGCTCGTGCAGTCGCGCGACAATGCGGTGGTCGACGACATGACGCTGAAGACCGTCACCAAGCGCGCGCCGACCGCGGCGGAGCTGAACGATCTGCGCTTCGCCTTCCGGGTCGCCAAGCACGTCAAGTCTAACACGATCGTCTATGCCAAGGACCTCGCCACGGTCGGCATCGGCGCGGGGCAGATGAGCCGCGTCGATTCCGCGCGCATCGCGGCGCGCAAGGCCGAGGACGCCGCGCGCGAATTGAAGCTCGAAGCGCCGATGACCAAGGGCTCGGTGGTGGCGTCGGACGCGTTCTTCCCGTTCGCCGACGGGCTATTGGTGGCGATCGAGGCCGGCGCCACGGCGGTGATCCAGCCCGGTGGCTCGATGCGCGATCAGGAAGTCATCGACGCCGCCGACGCGCACGGCATCGCCATGGTGCTCACGGGCGTGAGGCATTTCAGGCATTGAGGTCCTCTTATCCCTCCCCTGAAAGGGGAGGGTCCGGCGCGAAGCGCCGGGGGTGGGGTCACTGCGCAATTGCGAAGACCCCCACCCGGCTCGCTTCGCTCGCCACCCTCCCCCGCAAGCGGGGGAGGGATAGGGAGCTCACAAGAAATACAGCGCGTA
>DASTGR010000437.1:0-5483 GCA_035718885.1 Pseudolabrys sp.
CAGTCCCTCGATAGGGCACGGCGTATGGGTCCCCGCTTTCGCGGGGACGACAGATTGCGGCTCAGAGACCCTTCGAGGCCGCCGCTGCGCGGCGGCTCCTCAGGGTGACGGGATAGGCTGCTGTCGTCCCGGGCGACAAACCCTCGACCGTCATGGCCGGGCTTGTCCCGGCCATCCCGCTTAGGCGGGCGCCGTGCCTCCCTGAACGGGGTCCCCGGGACAAGCCCGGGGACGACAAGCAAAAGATGGCGCAGGGCCATAAGAAGCTAGAACTTCCCCTCGCGCTTTTGCTGGAAGGCCTTGATGCCTTCGTGGCGCGCGCTATCGGACATGCAGATCGTGTGCAGTTCGTTCTCGTAAGCCAGGCCCTGTTCGAGCGACATCGAGATCGCGGCGCGCACGCCGGCCTTCACCGCCACCGTGGCCACCGGCGAGAACGAGGCGATCTTCTTGGCCATCTCCATGACGCGGCCTTCGACCGCTGCGTCGTCGACGACTTCTTCCACCAGCCCGATCCGCAATGCCGTCTCGGCGTCGACCGGATCGCCGGTCAAGAGCATCTTCATCGCCTGGCCGATGCCGACGAGGCGCGGCAGCATCTGCGAAGCGCCGCCGCCGCCGATCCAGCCGCGCGTCACTTCCGGCCCGCCGATCTTCGCGCTGCGGCCGGCCACGCGGATGTCGGCGGCGATCGCGATCTCCATGCCGCCGCCGAGCACCCAGCCCTTGAGCCCGGCGATCACCGGCTTGCGGATGTCGCGCACCAGCGCCGCGTATTCGATGCGGTCGCGGAAGGCCATGACGTCGGTGAGGTCGGCGAGCACGTTCAGGTCGCTGCCGGCGGAAAAGGCGCGCTCTCCCGCGCCCATGATCGTCGCGACGCGCACATTTGCGTCGTCGTTGACCGCCTGGCAGACGCGCTGCAATTCAAGCACCATCTCCGGCAGGATGGCGTTCATCTTGTCGGGGCGGTCGATGAGGATGCGGGCAACGCCGTCCGCGACGGTAAGCCCGATGCGGCCGCTCATGACTTGCCCTCCTTCGTCGCGTCCTTGCCGCCGGCGCTGCGCTCGACCTCACGCATGATCGCCGAAACATCGAGCCCGGTGCCGAAGCGCTCGATCAGCTCCGAGAACATATCCTCGACGCAGTCGAGCAGCGTGAACTTCAGGCCGTTCTTCTCGGCCCAGGCCTGCGCCGTGCGCATGTCCTTGAGCTGATATTCGGCCGGACCGCCGGGCACGAAATTGCGCTCGACCATGCGCTGGCCGTGCAGGTTGAGGATCTTCGAATCCGCAAAGCCGCCCATCAACGCCTTGCGCCACGCCGCCGGATCGGCGCCGCCGCGGGCGGCAAACGTCATCGCCTCGGCGACCGCCGCCATGGTGGCGCCGACGATGATCTGGTTCGACAGCTTGGTCATCTGCCCCGTTCCGACGGGGCCGATGCGAGTGACGCGGCCCATGGGCGCGAACACGTCGGTGAGATTTTCCACCAGCGCGGCGTCGCCGCCAGCCATGATCGCAAGCGTGCCGTCGCGCGCGCCCGGCTCACCGCCGGACACCGGCGCGTCGATATAGCCGACGCCGCGCGCCTCCATCCGCTTCGCCTGTGCCTGGCAGGTCTCGACCGGGATCGAGCTCATGACGATCAGCGCCGACCCCTTGCGCATCGCCTCGGAGGGAACGCGGCCGGAGGCGTCGGCGGCGAACATGACCTCCTCGACCACCGGACCGTTGCTGAGCATGACGATGACGGCGTCGGCGCTCGCGCAGGCCGCCGACGGCGTCGCGGCGACCGTCACGCCGTATTGCGTGAGCTTGTCGGCCTTGGCGCGGTCGCGATTCCAGACGACCGTCGGCAGGCCCGCCTGCGCCAGCCGGCGCGCCATGTGCGCGCCCATGATGCCGGTGCCGATGAGGGCGACGGTGCGGGCCATGGGGTCAGCTCGCGACCGCCTTCTTCACCGCGGCGAGCTGCTTGAACTCCGGCGTCTTCTTGTAGTGCGCGTCGAGCGGATAGCAGCCGGACACGATGCCGTTGCGCGGCGCGGTGGTGCAGTCGCTGAAGGTGCGGCAGTAGCGCTTCTTGTTCGGCGCACGGCCCTGCAAAATGTCGAGCGGCAATTCCGGATAGGCGAGCACCATGCGGCCGAGACCGACGAGATCGACCCAGCCGCGGCTGACAACCGCCTGCGCCACGTTCGGGAAGAACTCCTGCAAGTAGGTGTAGCCGCTGCCCATCAGGCAGAAGTCGGGGAACGCCTTCTTCAGTTCGCGCACGACTTCGAGCTGGCGCATGACGCCGACGAACGGATCCTCCGGCGGATGATAGCCGTCGGACGGCGGATAAAGCGCCGGGCGGATGATGTGCGGGTTGTAGTAGGGGCTCGCTGCCGTGACGTTGACGAAGCGGATGCCGAGGCCGCGCAGGATCTCGAAGAACGCCTTTGTCTCGGTCAGGTCGTATTCGAGCGGATTGTCCTTGTTGGCGCCGAAGGCATAGCGATAGGGGATCGCATGCTCTTCCGGAATGCCGGGGCCGAGCGCGCCCGGCGCCGAGCGCGCCGGATCGGGCTTGAACGGCACCGAGTCGAAGGCGGAGAGGCGCACGCCCATCTTCAGGCCCGGCGCCTCGGCGCGGATGCCTTCGACCACTTCGCGCAGGAAACGCGTGCGGTTTTCCAGCGAGCCGCCATAGGCGCCCTCTCGGTCGACGGCGCTCAGGAATTCGTGCGCCAGATAGCCGTGGCAGTGCTTGATGTCGACGAAGTCGAAGCCGGTCGCCTGCGCGCGCTTGGCGGCAACGACGAAGTCCTCGACGAGGCGCTTGATCTCGTCGTCGGTCATCGGCTTGCGGTCGGCCGGCACGCCGAACTTGCGGTCGAGCAGCGGATGCCGGTAGGCGATCATCGACTCGAACTTGGTGTTGTCGTTCGGCTTGCAGAAGCGGCCGGAATGCGTGAGCTGGAGGCCGATGACGACGTTGTCCTCGCCGCCGGTCGCCTCCTTGTGCGCGGCGATGACGCTCTCGCGCATGGCGGCGATGTCGCTCATCGACTGCTCGGTCATGATGAGCTGCTTGGGGTTGGCGCGGCCGTCGGGGCGCACGGCGCAGGCTTCGCCGCCCCACAGCAGCTTGGCGCCGGAGAGGCCGAAGCGGCGCCAGCGGCGCTTCGTATTCTCCGACGGACGACCGTCGCGCTCGCAGTCCCAGCCTTCCATCGGCTGCACCGCGAGACGATGACCGATCTTCATGCCGTCGATCTCGACGGGTGCGGCAAGGGGCGAGGACGGCCCATGCGCGACGATGTCGTCGCAGGGCATGTCAAGGCCGAGCGAGGAGACGTAATTGCGGAACCCGGTGACGCCGTCGAGCGAACCGACCTTGGGATAGTCACCGAACTTCATTTCGCTCCTCCGGACTCTTTTATTCGCCGCTTATCGCGGCGTGACGTAGGACAGGATGACGTCGACGCAATGCGCGCGGCGGTCGTTGCGCTCCTCCTCGCTGAGGAGCTGGCGGCCGAAGGCGACCGAGAGCGTCGCGGCGTTGGAGAAGTAGAAATAGCCGAGCGCCGAGATCGAGAGATAAAGGTGCAGCGGGTCGAGGCCCTTGCGGATCACGCCCTTCGCTTCGCCGGACGCGAGCACGCGGCGGATGACGTCGACCAGCGAGGTCTGCATGTCGCGCAGCTTGCGCGACTTCTTCAGGAACTTGGCGCCGGTGAGGTTCTCGCCGGCCAAGAGCGAGATGATGCTCTGGTGCGCGACGTAATAGTCGAACTTGAACTCGACCAAAGTCCTTATCGCGTCGAGCGGCGACAGATCGGCGAGATTGAGCTCGCGCTCCTTCTCGCGCATGCCGCCATAGGCGCGCTCCAGAACGGCGAGATAAAGGTCGTCCTTGGAGCCGAAATAGTAATAGAGCATGCGCTTGTTGGCGCCGGCCTGCTCGGCGATGACGTCGACGCGCGCGCCGGCGAGCCCCTTGGCCGCGAACTCGGCCTCCGCCGCGGCGAGGATCGCCTGCTGCGTGCGCTCGGCGTCGCGCACCGGCTCGAGCCGGGTCTTGGCCTTGGGCGCAGCGCCCGCACGTTTCGGTTTCGGCGTGACCGCGAGCGCCATCAATGTGCCTCCGTTGCGAGACGCGCCAGCCGTTCGGACCGAATCGGCCGGGGATTCGCGGCGATTATATCGGCGAGGCGCATGGGCTCGGGACGGAAAATGCGGGCGTCCATCTCTTTCAACGATGTCGAAACATCGGGTTTGAACTTCATTTGCGCCACGATGTCCCGCGCGACGTCGACGCCGGGGGCGATCTCGATCAGCTCGAGGCGGCCGGCCGCGTTGCGGGTGAAGACCGCGCGCTCGGTGACATAAAGCGCGCGCTGGCCGTTCTTCGCGGCGAGCGCGCCGGAATAGGTGATCTGCTCGACGGCGTCGACGAACTTCTTCTCCGCGCCCTCTTTCCGGATCTGGGTGCGGCCGTCCGGCCAGGCGATATCGAGGCCGCCCGCGGTGAAGGTGCCGGAGAAGATCATCGTCCTGGCGTTCTGCGAGATGTTGATGAACCCGCCGGGGCCGACGATGCGGTTGCCGAAACGGCTGACATTGACGTTGCAGCCCCGGTCGACCTCGGCGAAGGACAGGAAGGCGAGGTCGAGCCCGCCGCCGTCGTAGAAGTCGAACTGGTAGGGCTGATCGACCATGGCCTGGTAGTTGCGGCCCGCGCCCGGCTCGTTGCCGGTCGCCGGCGCGCCACCGATCAGGCCCTGCTCGTTGGTCAGCACCACCGCGTCCAGCGCGTTCTCTTCCGCGGCGATCGAAGCGATGCCGGTCGAGATGCCGGAGCCGAGATTGCAGATCGCGCCTGCGAACAATTCGAGCGCGGCGCGCCGCGCCACCACCTTGCGCACCGCGAAGGGCAGCGCGGCGATCGAGGTGAGCGGCACCTTCATCTCGCCGGCATAGGCCGGATCGTGCACGGTGAAGAAGGTCTGCGTCTGCTCGGGGTCGACGACGATCAGGTCGACCAGCATGCCGGGCACCTTCACCTGCTTCGGCGGCAGAGTGCCGCGCAGCGCCATGCGCTTGACCTGCGCGACGACGAGGCCGCCCTGGCGGCGCGCCGCCTGTGCCATCGAGATCATCTCGCCGAAGACGGCCTCGTGCTCCATGGTGATGTTGCCGTCCTCGTCCGCCGTGGTGCCGCGGATCAGCGCGATGTCGACGTGGAACGGCTTGAAGTGCAGGTATTCCTTGCCCCCGACGGTGAGGAGATCGACGAGGTCTTCCGTCGCCTTCGCGCTCTGCCGGCCGCCGCCGTGGCGCGGATCGATGAACGTGTTCAGCCCCACATGCGTCACGAGGCCGGGGCGGCCGGCGGCCATCTCGCGCGTCAACTGCGACAGGCAGCCCTGCGGCAGCGTGTAGGCCTCGATCTCGTTGGCCTCCGCCATGCGCGCGACCGGCGGCGAGTCG
>DASTGR010000438.1:0-3203 GCA_035718885.1 Pseudolabrys sp.
GCGAACAATGTCTCCTTCGGCGCGTCGCCGGGCGTCGTCGCGCGGCCCGACTCGTAGGGGAAACGCGCGCCCGGCCCGAACACGTGCACATGCGCGTCGCACGCGCCGGGTGGCAATTTGAGCTTCGGCTTCGATGGCTTCGCCATGAAGGTCGGCGCGTCGACCGTCATGTCAGGCGTCCGGCGCTCGGGTCGCGTTGAACGCCGGCTCGGCCTGCGCGAAATCGGCGAGCCACTGTGCCAGCCGCGGATGCGCGGCGCGCCATTGAAGCGGCTTGCGCCAGTCGAGATAGGCGAGCGCGCAGGACAGCGCGATCGCCGCGACGTCGGTGCGGCCCAGGTCGGGCGGGTCGCTTTCCAGAACCGCGAGGGCGCGCATGATCTTGCCGCGCTGATGCGCCAGCCAGCGCTCCGAATGCGTGGCGGAATCGCGGAAGCGCCCCTCATAGACCATGAGCAGCGCCGCGTCGGTGATGCCATCGGCCAGCGTCGCGCGCGTCAGCGTCGTGTAGCGGGCAATTCCGCTCTTCGGCACCAGCCGGTCGCTGCCGGCCTCCTCTTGCAGGAACTCGATGATGACGCGGCTGTCATAGAGCGCCGTGCCGTCTTCGAGCAGGAGGCACGGCAGCTTGCCGAGCGGGTTCTGCTGCCGCAGCGTGTCGGCTTCGTTCAGCGTGTCGGCCGGCTCGAGACGGTAGTGGTCGGCGAGCCCGAGCACGGCCGCCGCCATCCGCACCTTGCGGCCGAACGGCGAGGTGAGCGTCGAGCGCAGCACCCACGTGGGTTTGTCGGTCATGCGGGTGCTGCGGCTCGCTTACTTCTGCGTCGGAACGCCGGCGTCCTTGATCACCTTCGCCCACTTCGCGGTCTCGCTGGCAATGAAGGCGCGGAATTCGTCGGGCGTATCGCCGACCAGGATCGCGCCCTGGCTCGACAGCTTCGCCACCACATCCGGATCCTTCAACGCCTCGACCGCGGCCTTGTTGAGCGCGGCGATGACGTCTTTCGGCGTGCCGGCGGGCGCGACCATGCCATACCAGTTCTCGGTCTGGAGCTGCGGCAGGCCGGCTTCGGTGGTGGTCGGCACGTCGGGCGCGCTCGGCACGCGCTTCTCGGCGCCGACCGCAATCGGGCGGAGCTTGCCCGCCTTCACCTGCGGCAGGAGCACTGGCAGATCGAGGAACACCATCTGCACTTGGCCGCCGAGCAGGTCGTTCACGGCCGGCGCCGCGCCGCGGTAGGGCACGTGCACAATGTCGATCTTGGCCTGAAGCTTGAACAGTTCGCCGGCGAGATGCGGCAGGCTGCCCGGCCCGGAAGAGGCGAAGTTGAGCTTGCCCGGCTGCTTCTTCGCCAGCGCGATCAGCTCCGCCATGTTCTTGGCCGGCACGTTCTCGGCGACGACGAGCATCTCCGGCACCTTGGCGACGAGCGTCACCGGCGCGAGGTCCTTCAGCGTCTCGTAGGCGACCTTCTCCATGCTCGGTGAGATCGCCAGCGCGCCTGCGCTCGCGACCGCGATCGTGTAGCCGTCGGGCTTCGCCTTGGCCACGAGATCGGTGCCGAGCACACCGCCCTGACCGCCGCGATTGTCGATGATGATCGTCTGCTTGAGGATCGCCTGCATCTTCTGGCTGACGACGCGGGCGATGATGTCGTTCGGGCCGCCCGGCGGAAAGGGAACGATCAGCCGGATCGTGTGATCGGGAAAGGTCTGCGCCGAAGCGAGCGCCGGCGTGAGCAGGACGCAAAGTCCAGCGGCGGCGAGCCATTTGAGGGTCTTCACGGAAATCCTCCCTGAGTGCTGTGGCGCGCGGTCCGAAACGAGGCCGCGCGATCTCGTTTGTCTCGGCGTCAAGAGTATCGGCGGACGTTCCGGTTGAGAAGTTCGCGGCCGATACTCTTTCGGCATGGGGTCGAGGTCGCGCCCGCGCCGTGCCCGCTCGGTCAGTCGAGCGTCGCGCCGGCCCACCGCCTGCTGCGCACCAGCGTCCGGCAGACGTCGCGCAGCATCTCCGCGGCGTCCTGCGTCAGCTTCGGCAGCTCGCCGCGCGGCGTGATGATGCAGACCGGCACGGTCAGCGCCGGACGCAAGATCGGGTAGACCGTCAGCTCGCCGCGCGCGAGCTCGTCCTGCACCGCCGCCGAGGTGAGGATGGTGTAGCCGAGGCCGCGCCCGACCATCGTCTTGGCGAAGGCAACGCTGTCGGCTTCGATCATCACGCGCAGGCGCAGTCCGTGTTCGAGCGCGGCGCTTTCGACAAGCCGGCGGTTGGCGTGCGCGCCGTTGGGCAGGATCAGTGGCAGCGCGCCGAGGTCCCCGATGCGGAAGCTCTTCGGATGCGCCTTCTCCCTGATGCGATCTTTCGGCGGACCGATCACGAACATGCGTTCGGTCAGAAGCGGCCGGATTTCCAGCGCTTCCAGATGCGGCGGATTGTGCAGCAGCGCGAGATCGATGCGCTTTTCCAGGAGCCATTCCTGGAGCGAGGAGGCGACGCCCTCGCGCATATGCAATGTCGTCTCGGGCCATGCCTTGCGGAAGCGTTCGACGAAATAGGGCACGATCAGCCGTCCGGCCGCCGGCGGCACGCCGAGGACGAGACGGCCGCGCGCGGGCGAGCGATCCTCGCGGATCTCCTCGCGCGTCTGCTGCACGAGTTGTGAAATTGCTTCCGCGCGTTCGAGGAGGCGCGCGCCGGCGGCGGAGAGCCGCATGCCGCGGCCGTGACGCGAGAACAGCGGCACGCCGAGTTCGTGCTCGAGTTTCCTGATCTGACGGCTCAGGGCCGGCTGCGCCAGCCGCAGGTCCTGTGCCGCGCGGCTGACGCTGCCGGAATGCGCGACGCGCATGAAGTTGCGCAGTTCCTTGAGCTCCATCCGGCGCCTCGCGACAAGCTATACTCTTGTGGCATAGCTTACCTTCGCCGATGCCGCGGTCAATGCGCGGGCGTGGCGCGCGGCCGGCGCGGTGACAGCGCGGCCGTGAGGCCGTTATAGTCCGCGCCGTTTCGGACAAGTGCGGGAGAAGCAGGTGGCAGACGCGGTGAACCTTCTTGTGCTCGAGGGCGACGGTATCGGGCCGGAGATCACGGCGGCGACGCTCGCCGTGCTGCGCGCCGCGGCGAAGCGCTACGCGCTCACGCTTGCCTTCGAGGCCGCGACGATCGGCTGGGCCGCGCATCGCGCGCAGGGCACGACCAT
>DASTGR010000439.1:0-2082 GCA_035718885.1 Pseudolabrys sp.
GTCTCCTCGTCGATGACGCTGTCGGGCAGCCGGAATTTGGGGATCTGCGTGCGGATCATGCCGCCGGCCTTCGGGTCCTGGTCGAACACGACGCAGGTGTAGCCGAGCGGCGCGAGATCGCGCGCGACGGTGAGCGAGGCAGGTCCGCCGCCGACCAGCGCAATGCGCTTGCCGTTCTTGCGCGCAGCAGGCTTCGGCAACCGCGCCGTGATGTCGTCCTTGTAGTCGGCAGCGACGCGCTTCAGGCGGCAGATCGCCACCGGCTCGTCTTCGACGCGGACGCGCCGGCAGGCCGGCTCGCAGGGCCGGTCGCAAGTTCGGCCGAGTACGCCGGGAAAGACATTCGATTTCCAATTGATCATGTAGGCGTCGGAATAACGCCCCTGTGCGATCAATCGGATGTATTCGGGGACCGGCGTGTGCGCGGGGCACGCCCATTGGCAATCGACCACTTTGTGGAAGTAGTCCGGCGCAGCGATGTCAGTGTTCTTCATTGACTCCTCGAAACGCAGCGCCGTTACGCAGAGGACTTGAGAACTTACGGCGTCGCGTCAGCCTCGACCGGCCGGCCTTCACTCCAACGGCACCGAGCTTTGGGATAGCTCGATTCCGGGTGGGCATATTAGGGAAACGGGCAGGGATTGGCTACCGTTCGGACCGTCGCAGGGTGGCCTTTCAACCGTTGGCGGAACCGCGCAACCCTCTGATCGGTGAGGCTTTCTGGACGGTGGCGGGTGCTGCGACGCACAATAAGGCGAACGTGATCCCAAGGGGCCGGCGGCCGGGCTCGGTGCAGGCGGGGAGGGCCGGGCTTGCCCCGCCGGCCGCGACCGCTTATCCGGGCCGCGCCTCTTATTCAGGGCGGCGGGCAAGCCATATATCCGCCAGCCAATAGTTGTCCTGCCGGCCGAACCATGCGTGACATTTTCGAAGACATCTACGCCAACCAGCCGCTCGATCCGATGGAAGCGGCACGGCGCGGCGCACGGCCCGATTTGCGCAAGCGCTTCTACACCGCGGCGGCCGTCGGCGATGCGGGCCAGAGCGGCCATCCCGTGCTGCTCGACGGCAAGCCCGTGCGCACGCCGGCGCGCCGGCTGCTCGCGGCGCCGACGCGCGCCCTGGCGCAGACTTTGGCCGACGAATGGAACGCACAGGATCAGGTAATCGACCCGGCGCGCATGCCGCTGACCCGGCTCGCCAACGCGATCATCGATGCGGTCGCCGACAAGCCGGTCCCGGTCGCCGACGAGATTGCGCGCTATCTCGGCACCGATCTCGTCTTCTACCGCGCCGAACAGCCGGAGGGCCTGGTCGCGCGGCAGGCCGAATTGTGGGACCCGCTCATTGCCTTTGCCCGCGACGACCTCGGCGCGCGCTTCGTGCAGATCGCCGGAGTGATGTTTTCCGAGCAGCCGCCGCACGCGGTCGAAGCCGCCCGCGCGCACATCCCCGCCGATCCGTGGCGGCTCGGGGCCGTATCCTCGATTACGACACTGACCGGTTCGGCGCTGATCGCGCTGGCGCTCGACAAGGGCGCAATCACGGGGGACGCAGCCTGGGAGGCGGCGCATCTCGACGAGGACTGGCAGATGAGCCAGTGGGGCCGTGACGAACTCGCGCTCGCCCGCCGCGCCTTCCGCCGTGCTGATTTTGACGCGGCGGCGGCGGTGCTGCGTCTGACCGCTGCGGCTCCAGGCGAATAGCCGCTTGAGTCGCTGGCCGCAGCGATTTGATATTCAAAATCGGAGATTTGAAATTGATATGGAAACCTGCGTGGTTAGGTTGCAAAGTGCGGCCTGGCGTTGTAAAATTGTAAGTTGGTGCGAGGCAAATCCAGCGATGTGCTGTCTCCCGGCTATCAATAGCGAGCGGGTGGCGGCCATAGGTTGCGGGGGGCGGGGCGGTCGTGTCCAATTGCGCGCGTTTGCTTATGCGTTGGGTCGGCGAGCGGGCGGGTTCGTCGTCCCTGCGTCTCTTAACGCCGGCTGCAATCGCGGTTGCGCTCCTCAGTGCGACACTGCCGGCGAAAGCCGACACGGTCGCTCAATATTCCAATTTCACGGGGTCTTTCCCGCCGGG
>DASTGR010000440.1:0-2973 GCA_035718885.1 Pseudolabrys sp.
CGGGCTTTTCGTTCGACATCATCGCCGCCCAAAGCTTGTGCGGGTCGAGATTGTCGCCGGCTTCGTTGAGGACGCTCCTGGGTTCGGCTTCCAGGATGCGATTGCGGAAGCGCTCGCGGATGAGACCGCCCTGGCCGTACCTGCCGTTCGAATTGAAGCCGTACCCGACCACCTTTCGTCCGTCGCGCACGACGTCGGTCACGACGGCGACGAGGCTCGTCGTCATTCTGGAGAAGTCGATGTAGGCGTTGCGGATAGGGGACGATATAGGCTGCGTGATCTCACAGACATCGACGATGCGCATTGGAGGTCCTCGTCTCGGTTCGCGGGCGTCGCGGATGGGTACGCCTAGCGTGCCGGAGCGGCCAATGCCAAGATCGGTTCGCGTCATGCGCAAACGGCATCGGCATGGATCTCGACTGGCTCAAGGACTTCCTGGCGCTGGCGGAGCTGAAGAGCTTTTCGCGCGCCGCTGACGCGCGCAACGTCACGCAGCCGGCTTTCAGCCGGCGCGTTCGCGCGCTCGAGGATTGGATCGGCACCCGGCTTTTCGTGCGCGGCCCGCAGGGCGTCTCGCTGACCGAGGCGGGCACGCATTTTCTGCCGCAGGCGGCCGACATCATGCGGAGCGTGGAACGAGCGCGGCGCGATACCCGATCGGTAGGCGAGCAGGGCGGCGGCGGACTGTCGATCGCGGCGACGCACGCGCTCTCCTTTACGTTCTTCCCGGGCTGGATACGCTCCCGGCTGCACTTCGAGGCTCTCGGCGCTCTCAACCTGATCTCGGACAGCATGGACGGCTGCGAGCAGATCATGCTGAGCGGGGAGGTGCATTTCCTGCTGTGCCATCACCATCCGGCGGCTCCGGCGCGATTCGATGCCGAGCGATTTCAGAGCGTCCAGGTCGGAACCGATATTCTCGTGCCGTTGTGCGCTCCGGACGGAGAAGGCCGTCCCGTCTGGGCTCTGCCGCATCGCTCGTCTCGACCGGCGCGCTTGCTTGCCTACAGCCAGGCGTCCGGGATCGGGCGGATCCTGTCCGCCCATCGGGCAAGCGGCGATGCGATGGCGAACATGCAGGTGGCGTTCACCTCACATCTCGCCGCCGCGCTGATGACCATGGCGCGAGAGGGGCATGGGCTGGCCTGGCTTCCGCGCACGCTTGCCGGCGACGAGGTGACGCAAGGGCGGCTCGTCCGCGCCGCGCCCGAGCAGTTCGATGTCCCGGTCGAGGTCAGATTGTTCCGGTCGCCCGACTGCCGCAATCGTACGGCCGACGATTTATGGGACGCCGTGACCGGAAACGCTTGATTGTGAGTCGGGCGGTTCCGGTGCATAAGCGTCAGCGATAGTGGCCAAACGAACAATTATAATTCAAGCTATCGCGCACGAAACTCTGCGACTCTGTTGCCTCAGTTCTTTCAATTTAAGAACTCTTTTACGCTATCGGCGCAACCTGACGTTGGAAATTGATGGTATGCGCGCGTGCGTGACATTGTCCTTTCGGCCGGCGAGCGGTCCAATCTGCTCGCGCTTCAATCCACTGCCGATCTGACCAGCACCGTGCAGCAGCGGCTTGCGACCGGCAAGCGCGTCAATTCCGCCCTGGATAATCCGCAGAACTATTTCACCGCGCGGAGCCTCGACAGCCGCGTAGGCGATTTGAACAACCTGCTCGACGGCATGCGGCAGGCAGAGCAGTCGCTGGCGGAGGCCGGTAACGGCATCTCGGCGCTGATCAAGCTGGTGCAGTCCGCGAAATCGATCGCGGCGGAGGCCAAACAGGCGCCGCAGCCCGCGACCGGCTTCTATTCGTCGGCCTTCACGGTCGGCACGACGGCCCTGACGGCGCCCGCCGCGACCGTCATCACCGGCACGACGGACATGACCGCGGCGACGGCGGACATGTACGGAATGGTGATCAATGTCGGCGGCGTCGCCTACACAGTGGCGACGACAGACCAGTACAAGACGGGCGCTCAGATCGTCGCCGACATCAACAACACGCCGGGCTTGGGATCGGGCGGGGCGGCCACCGCCTCGCTCGACGGGTCCGGGCACCTCGTTCTGTCGTCGAACAGCGCGGCGGCGGTGAGCGTCGACCTCAACGATGGTGCCATGTCCACAGGTCTGTTCAATCCCGATCTTCTCACGGCCAACCCGGCGCTCGACGGCACGACGCTCAATGTGCAGGCGCAGAACTCGCCCGCTGCGACGGTGCAGTTCGGGACGGGTGCGGGTCAGGTGCACGACCTGAGTGGGCTCTATCAGGCCGCTCATCCGGCAGGCGTGATGCCGTGGCTATGGAGCCAGAAGCTCGGCTTCTACGACGCGCAGATGCCCTGGCCCAATCAGGGCTCGCTGACCATCAGTGGCTCGGCGGTCGCGCCGCTCGGCATGACGAGCGGCACCTATTCGTATGGCCCGGTCGGCTCTTCGGACCCGACCCGTGCCGCGCTGGCGCAGCAGTACAACGCCATCCTCGATCAGATCGCGGCGCTCTCCGGCGATTCGTCTTACGCCGGAACGAACCTTCTCGCGGGCGGCGATCTGCCGGTCGCGCTGAACGAGTCCGGAGCCGCGCTGACCATCAAGGCCGTGGACGACAGTCTCGGAGGGCTCGGCCTCACGCCGACGCCAAATGGCGGCTTCCAGACCAATGCCGACGTCGATGCCTATGTCAGCCGGCTCGACACCGTGCTGAACGCGCTTCGCAGCCAGGCCGCGTCATTCGGCAGTTCGCTCGCGACGCTCCAGGTGCGGCAGGATTTCACGAAAAACATGATCTCGACGCTCCAGAACGGCGCCGACAATCTCACCTTGGCTGACAGCAATGCCGAAAGCGCAAATCTGCTCGCGTTGCAGACTCGCGGGCAGCTATCGACCACCGCCTTGACGCTCGCCACGCAGAGCGATCAGTCGGTGCTGCGCCTGTTCGGCTGAGGCGCTGCGCGCGGCGCGCAAAGTTCCCGA
>DASTGR010000441.1:0-3537 GCA_035718885.1 Pseudolabrys sp.
ATGATCGGCGCGCTCAGCGTCGAGAACGCCGCCAAATATCTCAACGCCCGCGACATTGACGGCGTGGTCGTCGGCGACGGCTTCCCGCAGGTGACGACCGACGCCTTCCTCGCCGCACTGTCGGAAGACACCCGCTTCCGCGACCTGCCGGTCGCCGTCGTCGGCGCGGCCTCGGACGATTTCGCCGAAGTGCTGCCAAACGTCGACCACCTCGATCCCGACCCCCACCGCATTGTCTCGCGCATCGTGCCGCTCGTCCGGCTGCATGCCTTCGAGGCGCGGCTCAAGCGCGTCATGGCCTCGCTCGAGGCCGGCGGCATGTTCGATCCCGAAACCGGCCTGCTGACCCGCGACGCGTTCTGGCGCGATCTCGGCAAGGCGATCGCGGAAGCGGCCGACCGCAGCCAGCCGCTCTCGCTCGCCCGCTTCTCGTTCGAAGGGCCGCTCGACGACCGCGCCGCGCGCGACGGCGCCCGCCTCGTCACGCGGCTCACGCGGACAATCGATTTCGCCGCGCGCGACGAGGACGGCGCCATCCTCATGGCCTTCACCCAGACCGATTTGCGCTCGGCCCATGTGGTCGCGCGCCGCATCGCCGGAGCGCTCAAGAACACGATGCTCGGCGCGCAGCGCGCCAACCAGCAGGTCACGGCCAATGTGACGCTGGCGACGCTGAAGGCCGGCGATACGCTCGACACGCTGATGGTGCGGGTCATGGGCAGCCGCATGGTTGCCGCCGAGTAGTCGGACGCATAGGTTCAGGCTCCGGAACCAACGGAGCCGCCCCCATGTCCGACCGCCGCCCCATCCGCATCGATGTCGTGTCCGACGTGGTCTGCCCGTGGTGCTTCATCGGAAAACGTCGTCTTGAGAAGGCTTTGGCGCTGGCCTCGGACGTTCCAGTAGAAGTTCACTACCGGCCCTATTACCTCAACGAGTGGATTCCGCCCGCGGGCATGAGCCGCGAGGAATACCTGACGACGAAATTCGGCTCGCCTGAGAAGTACAAGGGCATTGCGAGCCGTGTGCAGGTCGCTGCGGCGGCGGAAGGCCTCGTCTACGCCGTCGAGAAGATGAGCCGGCAGCCCAACACCCGCGACGCGCATCGCCTCATCCGCTGGGCCGAGGGCATCGGCAAGGCGCCGGAGATGAAGCAGCGCCTGATGGACCTCTACTTCACCGAAGGCGCCGACCTCTCCAACGAAGCCGTCCTCGTCCAGGCCGCCGCCGATGTCGGCCTCGATCCGGAAGACGTGCGCGCCGCGCTCGACAGCGACAAGGACATTGCCGAGATCGAGCAGGAGGTGAATGCGGCCAAGGAAGCCGGCATCCAGGGCGTCCCCTGCTTCATCCTCGACGGCAAATACGCCATCTCCGGTGCGCAGGAGCCCGAGGCGCTGGCGCAGGCGATCCAGCAGGTGAGCGCGCAGGCTGCGGAATAGCGTGCCGCCTGAAGCCGAGACGTTCGACTTCGTCATCGTCGGCGCGGGCAGCGCCGGCTCGGTGCTGGCGAACCGGCTGACTGCGTCCGGCCGCTATCGCGTTCTTCTTTTGGAGGCCGGCCCGCCCGACACCAATCCCTGGATCCATATTCCGGTCGGCTATGGCCGGCTGTTCAAGGACCGCCGCCACAACTGGTGCTTCACGACCGTGCCGCAGGACGGCTGCGCCGGCCGCGAAATGATCCAGCCGCGCGGCAAGGTGCTCGGCGGCTCGAGCTCAATCAACGGCCTCATCTACATCCGCGGCCAGGCGGCCGACTTCGATCAGTGGCGTCAGCGCGGCAATGCCGGCTGGGGCTTCGACGACGTGCTGCCCTATTTCCGCAAGGCGGAAGACAACGAGCGCGGCGCCGACGACCTGCACGGCGAAGGCGGTCCGCTCGCCGTGTCGGACGCGCGCGACAAGCATCCGCTGGCACTCGCCTATATCGAGGCCGCTCAGCAATGTGGCTTCCCGCGCAATGACGACTTCAACGGCGCAACGCAGGAAGGCGTCGGGCTCTACCAGCTGACGATGCGCGGCGGCCTGCGCTGGTCGGCCGCCAAGGGCTATCTCAAGCCCGCGCGCAAGCGGCCCAACCTGCGCATCGTGTCGGGTGCGCTGACGACGCGGATCGTCTTCGAGGGCCGCCGCGCGAAAGGCATCGCATACCGGGTGCGCGGTGCGACGCACGTCGCCTACGCGGCGAAGGACGTGATTTTGTCGGCTGGCGCCTTCGGCTCGCCGCAGCTTCTGCAAGTGTCCGGCGTCGGACCGGCGGCGCTCCTGCAATCGCTCGGCATCGCGGTCATCGCGGACATGCCGGACGTCGGCGACAATCTGAACGACCACTATTCCGCGCGCATTGCGCTCAGCACCCGCGTGCCGACGCTCAACGACACGGTGAAAAGCTGGCGCGGCAAGGCGGCTGCGGGCTTGCGCTACGCCCTCACCCGGCGCGGGCCGCTGACGACCTCGGCCATCACCGCCGGCTGTTTCGTGCGCGCGCACCCTTTGTCGGCGACACCGGACGCGCAATGCTCGATCGCACTGTTCTCGACCAACTCGATCGGCGAGGAGTTACATCCCTTCTCCGGCGTCACCGGTGTCTGCACCCTGCTGCGACCGGAAAGTCGCGGCACCGTGCGGGTCGTCTCAAGCGACCCGAGCCAGGCGCCGGCAATCAATCCGAACTATCTCGCGGCAGAGCGCGACTGCGAGACGCTCGTCGCCGGCGTGCGGACGCTGCGCCGCATCTTCGCCGCGCCGGCCATGGCGCCCTTGATCGAGCGGGAGATCGCGCCGGGCGCGGACTGCGCAAGCGACTCCGACCTGCTCGATTTCATCCGCCGCACCGGCGGCACCACTTTCCACCCCTGCGGCACCTGCCGCATGGGTCAGGACCCGCAGGCCGTGACCGACGAGCGCCTGCGCGTGCGCGGCATCGACGGCCTTCGCGTCATCGACGCCTCGATCATGCCGATGGTCGTGTCGGGCAACACCAATGCCGCCACGATCATGATCGGCGAGAAGGGCGCCGACATGGTGCTCGAAGACGCGGCGCGCGCTTGATCAGGCGGCTTTCTTCTCGGCGAGGCCTGCAAGCTGCCGCAAGAGCGCGGTCGTGCCCTTGAGCCTGAGGCCGGGCGTGTCCCAGTCGCCGAGCAGGACGAGCTTCTGGCCAGACTTGTCGTTGCGGATGCGGGCGTTCGGCCCCTGCGCCTGGATGAATTGCAGAAGGCCCGCGGGATTGGCGAACACATTGTCGCGGAATGACAGGACCGCGCCTTTCGGCCCGGCATCGACCTTCTCGACATTGGCGCGGCGGCACAGAGCCTTGATCGCCACCACCTGCAACAGGTGCTCGACTTCCTTCGGCAGCGGGCCGAAGCGGTCGACCAGCTCGGCGCCGAAGCCGTCCATCTCGCGCTCGTCCTCGAGATCGGCGAGCCGGCGGTAGAGCGCAAGCCGCACCGACAGGTCGGCGACATACTCCTCCGGAATGAGGATCGGCGTGCCCATCGTGATCTGCGGCGACCAGCGATCCTCGACCGG
>DASTGR010000442.1:0-11993 GCA_035718885.1 Pseudolabrys sp.
GATCCGACTACCGGACAGCGCGACATGGGGATGCCCCCCTCCGTCGCAGGTGTCAGATTAGCGATTGCCCCCCTCCAAGCAACGAAGAAGCACCCTTCCCACAGCCTCCAGGGACGCTTTCCGACCGACTGTTGCGCAAAAAACACGCAATTTGGCCGCACCGAAGTGACGCTTCCGGGGCAATCGGAATGATACGAATAACGCCTATATAACAATGGCTTATATGTCATCATAGCCGGGTGTGGCTCTGAGTTCCGGAGGCGAGGACGCCGCCTGACCGCCGTCGCTATACTTTGGCGTGTATAAACACGACTCTGCATCCTCGGTATCGGTCCGCCGCGACCCGCACCTGCTTACCGAGAATTAGGCGATTCACGGAGTGTCGGCCGAATCGAGTCGCTCGGGGCCGGGCGCCGGGCCTGGCGGTCATTAGACGCCCGCAGCTGACACGGGAGGTCGCGCTCGACGCTGGCTAAACGAGGGTTCTGTGGAGCAACGCTCCCGAGCCTCTCCAGTCAGCTGCCCCATCGAACGACACACCATTTGGCCTCGAGACGTCCACGGTCAGCCTCCGGTCCGACGCGGCTGCGCATCGTCGAATGCATTGCCGCGCGTCACGGCAAAGCACCGCAATGCGGCCGCGACGTCGCGCGACATCACGCGCACGTGTTCACGTCGCTCAGCGGCTCTTCGCTTCAAGATCGCAAAACGACGTCGTCATGATCTCGCGCGAACGATTTCTCGTGCGCGAAGCTGCGTCGGATTTGTTCGTTGACTCGGGAATAAAAAATACTTTGGATCGATATTGATCGAGGGACATGTCATCACGAGAAGCAATGTCCCTTTTTATATACTACGAACTTGAAAAGAGACTTTCGCAGTGCCCGTCGTCGACCTCACCAGCAGATTCGTTCGCGCCGCAGTCTGCCCGGAAGGGTCGGAAAAGATCGATTTTTTCGATTCTCAGCAGCGCGGCTTCCTGGTCGAGGTCCGCGCGTCGGGCCGCAAGACCTTCTATCAGCGATTCAGGGACGAGCGCGGACGCGAGCGGCAATTTAAAATCGGGCGCGCCGACATCGTCACCATCGAGCAGGCGCGCCGCAAGGGCCGCACCGTATTCGCGCGCGCAATCCTGGGCGAAGATGCGCAGCACCAGCGGGAGCAGTTGCGCAGAATTCCGACGCTCGAGGCATTCGTGCGCGAGCGTTACATCCCGTTCGTCGCCACCTACAAACGCAGTTGGCGCACCGACGACGCGATACTGCGACACCACGCGCTGCCCCATCTCGGCAAGATGGCTCTCGACGAGATCAAGGCCGAACACATCGTCGACACGCTGGCGCGGATGAAGGCCAAGGAGCTCGCGAGCAGCACGTCGAACCGGGTGCTCGTCATCATCCGCTACATCTACAATCTCGCGATCAAATGGCGCGTGCCCGGCGTGACGCTCAATCCGACGGCCGGCGTGGAGCTCGGCCCGGAGATCCAGCGCAATCGGTTTCTGACGAAGGACGAAGTCCAGGTCCTCGCCGCCGCCATCGCCGCCGACGAGAACAGGACCGCGGCAAACGCCATCATGCTGCTGCTGTTGACCGGCGGCCGGCGCAACGAAATCACGCACGCGCGCTGGCAAGACGTCCTGTGGGACGAGCGCAAGCTTCGCGTGCCAATCTCGAAAACGGGAAAGCCGCGCTGGATCTCGCTGAGCCTATCGGCGATTGGCCTGCTGCGCTCCATTCCGCGCGAAGACGGCAGCGAATTCATCTTCCCGGCACCAACAACGGGCCGCCCGTCTCCGTCACTGTGGTTTCCCTGGAAGCGGATCCGCGACCGCGCAGGCTTAAGCGACGTGCGGCTGCACGATCTGCGGCACTCCTTCGCGAGCTTTCTGGTCAACGAAGGCATATCCCTCTACGTCGTGCAGGGCCTGCTCGGCCACGCCAACGCGCGAACGACGCAACGCTACGCTCACCTTCAGGCCGACACGCTGTCGCGCGCGACCGACGTCGTCGACGCGATCGTCCTGCCGCAGGGACGGTGACCGCAGACTTGCGGCGCTGAACAACGCTTCCGATTGATCACGCACACCGCGTGTGCGCAGGCTTTCGCCTGCGCACACGCATTTGCGCGTGCGATTCGCGCCGCGATTTTCTCAATTTCAATTGCGCCTACGCCATGCCTAGCAGGTGCATCCGCGACACCGGGCCGCACAACGCGAGCGCGTCGAAACGCAGCGTCTGCGCGAACGGCCGCGTCTAGTCTATCCCGAGCCGCCAAACCCGCGCGCATCGCATGGCGGCGGCGGCGAAGGCATATCGCGTTGTTTCGCTGTGCCAATTCGCGCCGCATCGCCCGTGCGGTGACAGTACGTGAAGATCTGCTCGCTCTACGGCGCCGGGTTCTACTACATGCCCGGCACCGATACCTGCATCAAGATCGGCGGCTATCTGCGCGCCGAGGTCGACGTCAATGCCTCGGGCTCTTTCACGCCGCTGTTCGCGAACCACGATTCGCGTGGTTACACGAACAACAACTGGCGTACCCGCGCGACGATCACTCTCGATACGCGGTCGCAGACCGAGTACGGCACGCTGCGCAGCTACATGTTCATCGCAGCGACCGACGACAACAGCCAGGGTGCCAGCTACGCGGCCAACGGCCTCGGCGATCCCAGCAACGGTGTCGGTGCGACGCCCTATAACCGTCTCTACAATCAATGGGCGTTCATCCAGTTTGCCGGCTTCACCGTCGGCAAGACAGCGTCATTCTTCGACTTCGATAACGGCCAGTATTCGAACCAGACGAATTTCTGGGGCACGAACCTGGGCGGCAGCGGCATCGAAGTGTGGGCCTACACCGCGCAGCTTGGTAACGGCCTTTCGGCTTCGCTCTCGGTGGAAAGCAACAACGGCCATCGTCTGGGCGTTGCAACCGCCGCCGGTGTGGCTGACGCAGCTCCCGGTCAATCCGCACCGGACTTCGTCGGCAACCTCCGCATTGATCAGGCTTGGGGCAGCGCACAGATCGCGGGAGCGGCTCACCAGGTCAATCTCGGTACCGCGAACACCGAGCCGTCCGACAAGTGGGGCTACGCGGTTGGCGCCGGCGTGAAGGTCAACCTGCCGATGATCGGCAAGGGCGACTATTTCATGGCCGGCTTCCAGTACGGCGAAGGCACGATGGACTACATCGCCAGCAACGCCGCGCAGGCCCAGACCACCGTTCAGGGCGGCACCACCTCCCTGGGTCCGGCCTGGGACGCCGTCGTGACGTCGCCGACGAACGTCGAACTGACCAAGGGCTGGAGCGTGACCGGCGGCTTCGAGCACTACTGGAATAGCCAGTGGAGATCGTCGCTGTACGGCGCCTACGGCCGGTTCGAGTACAGCGCGGCCGCCAGCGCGGTCCTGCAAGGCGCGGCAGCCGGAACGACCGTCGGCTCCTCGGCCAACTGGGCGTATTGGCAGGTCGGCTCGCGGACGGTTTGGACGCCGGTCACGAATCTCGATCTGAGCGTCGAGGCGATGTACAACAATCAGGACAGCGCCTTCACCGGAGCCGCCATCGGCGACAATCACTGGTGGTCCGGCATCTTCCGGGTGCAACGCAACTTCTATCCCTGATCGCAGACAACAGAAGTCCCGGCGGCGAACAGCCGCCGGGATGCCATCCTCACGTCACACCCGGAGACTCCGATGCACGGGATGTTCGAACGGCCGTCAGGATCTCAATCGCTGGCGGCGAAAGGGAACCGGCTCCAGTTCGCCGCCTGCGTCCGCATGGGCCGAGCGGCGCTCGGCTGGAGCCAATGCGATCTCGCGCGTGAGCTCGGCATGACCCAGCGCGCGGTGAACCGTCTCGAGCTCGGCCACACCGAGCCGCGGCGCAGGACCACGCTCGCGATCGAAGCGATCATGCGCCGCGCGGGAGTCGTTCTCGATTGCGGCAACGACACCATCTCGGTGACCGTCACAACCGAACGCCCGACCGAGCAGTAGACCGGTTCCGGCCCCACGCGCCCGGCTTCATCGCGGCGCAACCGACGCCCGGCTGTCGAACACGGCCGGCGCGATGACCCGCGCCCCCTCGCCGTGCGCAATACGGCCGCGCGACGCCCATCCGCGCGCGCAGCCGCAGCGCCCGCATGGGCTCACAACGCCTTCAAATGTCCTGGGGAGTTAGTCTGGCGGAGACGGAGGGATTCGAACCCTCGATACGCCTTTACAAGCGTATAACGGTTTAGCAAACCGCCGCCTTCAGCCACTCGGCCACGTCTCCGCGTTCGGCGGATATGCCTCACGCGACGGGCAATAGCAAGGCGCGCGGCGGCCGATATTCGTGTCGTCGAACGGCCTTTGAAACCCGAGTACAGCGCGGCGCCAGGCGCCGCGCGCGGCATCAGGCAGCGATGCGCGTTTCGCGAACCGGCGCGGACGCCTGCGGGTGAGCGCGCAGCCAATCGCGCGCGGCGCGCTGCGCCGACCCGATCTCGCTGTCGCTCATCTGCTCGGCGATCTCCCGGCGCAGCCGCGCGGCGTCGCTATGACCGCGCATCGCGGCGATGTTGAACCATTTGTGCGCCTGAACCAGGTCGACGGCGACGCCCGCGCCGGCCGAATGGATCATGCCGCATGCAAAGCAGTCTTCGGCGTTCGACGGTTCGGCGCGATACGCACCCGCAAGTCCCACGTCAGCCATTTCGGCCTCCCGTTTTATATGGCGCGCGGCGAACCGATCCCCATCGGCGCCGCCGTGCCGCATCCCTGTCGTCCGCATTCACGGACAGGCGCGATCTTCGAGGGAAAATTTGAATGGCAGTTTAAACGTCGCAATGAATCGATTGTGAACGCGTCCGCCGTCCCGGCACCCGCATGTGCGAAAATGGCGTCGCACCGCGGCAAATCGCGGCGGCATGAGCGCTGGTGAGGTTTCACTAACCGCGCGCGTTCAGCGCCGGCTAACCACCGTCGCAATCCTGCGCGCTGCGAGTCCCAACGTTTCCCGCGCCCCGTCACGGTTGTGAGCGCTAACCCGCCGCCTGGAACTTTTGCAGCAAATCAGGTTCCGCAACGGAGTTGCGGCGCTCGACATTCAATGTTGGGTTGTATGCGCCTTATGCGTGTGGTACGAAAAAACCGCTGGTAACCGGGTGTAGGGGGAGCACCATGGGGATTCTCGAGCTGGCGGCCATTTTCGCTTTTGGCTTTGGCGCCGGCTATGGGCTTCGCGAGGTCGTCTCGAGGCGGCGGCGCCGGGCGGCGCAAAGCACCTTCATCTACCCGGAATAACCGCTTAGTCAGCCAGCTCTGGCGCGCTGTCCGAACAGCACCGACTGCACCTTCGGATCCTTCATATCGATGCCCTGGCGCAGCTCCATGCCGAGCGCCATGCCCTTCTGGACCGCGGGCCGCGCCTTCACCGTTTCGAGCCAACGCTTCAGGTGCGGGAAGTCGTCGATGTCCTGCCCCTGCCGCTTCCATAGATTGACCCAGCCGACGCACGCCATGTCGGCGACCGAGTAACGCCCCGCCAGGAAATCGCGATCGGCGAGCCGCGTGTTCATGACACCGTAGAGGCGATTGACCTCATCCTCGTAACGCTTGATCGCGTAGGCGAGCGTCTCCCGCGCATAGTGCTTGAAATGGTTGAGTTGGCCGGCCATCGGGCCGAGACCGCCCATCTGCCAGAACAGCCACTGATCGACCTCGACGCGGCTGCGCTCGTCGGCGGGATAGAACCTTCCGGTCTTGCGACCGAGATATTGCAGGATCGCACCGGACTCGAAGATCGATATCGGCCTGTTGCCGGGCCCCCGCGGATCGACAATCGCCGGCATGCGATTGTTCGGCGAAATCTTGAGAAAATCCGGATTGAACTGCTCGCCTTTCGAGATGTTCACCGGGATCAGCGTGTACGGCAGCCGGCACTCTTCGAGCATGATCGAGATTTTGAAGCCGTTCGGCGTCGGCCAGTAATAGAGATCGATTGGCTCTTGCCTGGCTGCCTTGGCCTTTGCCGCGGCCTTGCGTCGAGGTTTGGCCCTCGCCGCTGTCCTTGCGACCGTCGCCGTTCGCTTGGCCGTTCTGCGCGCCATCCCCCTGCCCCCGCTTGTGGCTGTCACTCGCTGACGGCGTCGAGACCTAGTCGTCGCCGACCCGGAGCGCAACGTCGCGGCCCGCCCGGCGACGTCCTTGCCTTGTGAGGCTTTACCGACACAATCATAAGTAGTTAAATCCGGGGACCGGGTTGTAGCCCGCAAAGCGCCTGAAAAACCAACGGGAGAGGATCATGCCGAACCGACTTCTGGCCGCTGCCCTTGCCGCCGGCCTCATCGCGACATCGCTTCCGATCATCACGTTGAGCGCGGCGGCACAAACCGCGCCCGTAGCCACGACGACGACCGCCAAGCCGAAGAAGCCGCAATCGGCGGCGATGCAGGCCATGCACGAGCGTCAGAAAAAGTGCGGCGCTGAATGGAAAGAAGCCAAGGCCGCGGGCAAGATCGAGAAGGGAACGACCTGGCCGAAGTTCTGGAGCGCCTGCAACAAGCGCCTGAAGGCGGGTGGCTGAGAGCTTCGCGTCGACCCGCGTCGCGAATTGCGGATTGCGCGGTCTTGTTAAAAGCCGAGGGCGTCGGCGAGAGCCTCTGTCTCGCCGACGCCCTGGAGTGTCATCCGGAACCGGGGCGCCGCGAAGTGCCGCGTCACGCTAGCATCCCGTGGCCGCCACCGGCCCGTATGACGCAATCCTCGACACTACGTTAGCAGTGCGAAGATCGAGAAGCGCGTCAGACTAGATGCGCTTCTTCCGGCCCTTCTTCGCCGTCTTCTTCTTCGCCGCTGCCTTCTTACGACGTTTAGCCATTTGCTGCCCTCCTAGCCATGAGATCATGGCGGTGTCGCTTCAGTGCGCATCGCGAATCGAAGCGCACTGCATTTCGTTTACTACAGCACAACGAAAAAAGCAGCGTTCCACTTAAGGAAGCGTGTACGCGACGCGCTGTCCGCGCGGCGAAACGCACATGAACAGCATTCGCGCGCGATGAAGACGAGAGCACCGAGCGCGCGGCGTGTGCAAAGCACATCGTTTGCTGGCGAATGCAAAAACATCCGATGACACAAGGCGTTTTAACACGCCTTGAAAAATCGGCCGAAGGCCGGTTGACATCAAAAGCGGCGCAGTGATGCGATCAATTTTCATCGCGCTAACCATGCGACGATGCATCGAAGCATCGGTGGAAAATTTTTGCACAGGCAGGCTCGTTTGCCGGTCTCGGCGGACCGGAATCGATCAAAAACGAGCGAATCGCCCTTCGCTGATTCGCAGCGCGTCGTGCGTTGCGCGGCTCCGACGCGGCTGTCGCGACGACATCCGGACGGCGCAGAGGACATGGAATGCGATCTTTGCCGGCACGCGCCGGCATCGGGTCTATCCGATGTCGGCCGCGTTAAGTCCGCAAGTCGGCCGCGGCCGTCTTGCGATCGCCATTGCACACGACGCGGATGCGGAGGCCGCCTAGAGCCCGAGCTTGCTCTTCAACAAGTCGTTGACGGCCTGCGGGCTCGCCTTGCCGCCGGACGACTTCATCACCTGGCCGACAAACCAGCCGATCGCCTTCGGATTGGTCCTGGCGTCGGCGACCTTGTCCGGGTTCTTGGCGATGAGCTCGTCGATCGTCTTGCCGATCGCGGACAGGTCGGTGACCTGCTTCATGCCTCGCGCCTCGACGATGGCGCGCGGATCGCCGCCCTCGCTCCAGACGATCTCGAACAGGTCCTTGGCGATTTTGCCTGAGATGGTGCCGTCGGCGATCAGGTCGAGCACGGAGCCAAGCTGCGCCGCCGAGACCGGCGAGGACGCCACGTCCTTGCCTTCCTTGTTGAGCCGCCCGGCGAGATCGTTGATCACCCAGTTCGCTGCGGCCTTCGCGTCGCGCCCCTTGGCGACCGCCTCGAAAAAGGACGCGGTTTCGCGCTCGGCGACCAACACTCGGGCGTCGTAGGCCGACAGGCCAAAATCGGCCACGAAGCGCGCCTGCTTGGCGTCCGGCAGTTCCGGGAGATGCTTCGCGAGCTCAGCCACATAGTCCGCCGTGACTTCGAGCGGCAGCAGGTCGGGGTCGGGGAAATACCGGTAGTCGTGCGCCTCTTCCTTTGAGCGCATCGACCGCGTCTCGCCGCGGCCCGGGTCGAACAGGCGCGTCTCCTGCTCGATGGCGCCGCCCTCCTCGATGATCTCAATCTGGCGCCTGGACTCGTATTCAATCGCCTGCCCGACGAAGCGGATCGAATTGACGTTCTTGATCTCGCAGCGCGTGCCGAGCGGCTCGCCCGGGCGACGCACCGAGACGTTGACGTCGGCGCGCAGCGAGCCCTGGTCCATGTTGCCGTCGCATGTGCCGAGATAGCGCAGGATCGAGCGCAGCTTGGCGAGGTAGGCCATCGCCTCGCCGGCCGAGCGGATGTCCGGCTTCGACACGATCTCCATCAGCGCCACGCCCGAGCGGTTGAGATCGACATAAGAGAGGCTCGGATGACGGTCGTGAACGCTCTTGCCTGCATCCTGCTCAAGGTGCAGGCGCTCGATGCCGACGTCGACACGATCGCCGCCATCGAGATCGACCGAGACGACGCCCTCGCCGACCACCGGCGACTTGTACTGGCTGATCTGGTAGCCCTGCGGCAGGTCCGGGTAGAAATAGTTCTTCCGGTCGAACACCGATTTCAGGTTGATCTTCGCTTTCAGCCCGAGGCCGGTGCGGATCGCCTGGGCGACGCACTCCTCGTTGATGACGGGCAGCATGCCCGGCATTGCCGCGTCGACCAGCGAGACATGGCTGTTGGGCGCGCCGCCGAACTCCGTCGAGGCGCCCGAGAAGAGCTTGGACCGGGACGAGACCTGCGCGTGCACCTCCATGCCGACGACGACTTCCCAGTCGCCGGTCGTGCCGCGGATCAACCTGTCAGTGGGGGATGTCTGGGCGCTCATGGCGGGTACAGGTAGCCGCCGGAACGGTGGCGGGCAAGCGCCGCCCGTTCAGAGCGCCAGCTCGCGACCGAGCGCCTGCTCGACCGCGTCGAAGGTGTCGATGAACTCCCGGAACTCGATCACGCGGCCATCCGCGATGCGCAGGAAGTTGGCCAGCCGGAAGCGCATGGCGCGGCCCGAGGACTTCTGCACGAAGTGCACGTCCGACATCACGGCCGCACGATCGCCATCGACCAGCATGATCTGCGGCTGGTAGCTGCGCAGGAGATAGTTCGCACCGATATCCGCCAGCGCGCCGAGCACAGCCTGCCGGCCGCGGCGAACACCGGCGAACGGAAACACGTCCACCGGCGCGTAGATCACCCAGTCGATGTCGTCGTGCAGGAATTGCGCAACGCGAGGCCCGTCGCCTTTGCCGTAGGCGTCGTAAAGCTCGCGGACAATGGTGCGCGTGTCGGTCACGGGGCGACCCGGGCGAATTTGCAATTATGTGGCGAAACCGTGCCCGCCGCCAAGGGAACAAAGCGGGTCGCCGCTGTGAATTTCCGCAGGAGGCCGTGACCTGCCCACTCTACGCCGCCCACTCACCGGGTTCAGGAACCGGTCCGCGCGGCGGACGTTGGCGAGGCATGGATCAGGACATGCGCAGCCTCGGCCTCTTCGTCGGCGCTCTCGTCGTGATCGGCGCCGCGATCTTCATCCTGAGCGGCGGCAATCTCGGCGGCAAGACGACGGTCGCCAGCGATCGCGACCTGCCGCCGGTGGCGAGCCTCGACAGGCCCAACTAGGCCCACCACTTTTTCGGCGTGAAGCGGCCGGCGGCCTGCTCGACGACTTCGCCGAGCGCGAACAGCGTCTCCTCGTCGAACGGCCGGCCAATGAGCTGGAGGCCGAGCGGCAGGCCCTGCGCGTCGAGCCCGGCCGGCACCGAAATGCCGGGCAGGCCCGCCATGTTCACCGTGACGGTGAAGACGTCGTTCAAATACATCTCGACAGGATCGGCGCCGCCTTTTTCGCCAAGGCCGAAGGCCGCGGACGGCGTCGCCGGCGTCAGCATGGCGTGAATGCCGGCGTCGAAGGCCTGCTCGAAGTCACGCTTGATCAGCGTGCGCAGCTTCTGCGCCCGCAGGTAATAGGCGTCGTAATAGCCGGCCGAGAGCACGTAGGTGCCGATCATGACGCGGCGGCGCACCTCGGCGCCAAAACCGGCGGCGCGTGTCGCCTCGTACTGGCCGGTAATGTCCTTGCCCGGCACGCGCAGGCCGTAGCGCACGCCGTCATAGCGCGCGAGGTTCGACGAAGCCTCCGCCGGCGCGACGATGTAGTATGCGGGCAGCGCGTACTTCGTATGCGGCAGCGAGATGTCGACGAGTTCTGCGCCCGCGGATTTCAGCCAGGCCTTGCCCTGCTCCCACAGCGTCTCGATCTCGGACGGCATGCCTTCGAGCCGGTATTCCTTGGGAATGCCGATGCGCAGGCCTTTGACAGAGCGGCCGACCGCGGCCTCGTAGTCCGGCACCGGCAGATCGGCGCAGGTCGTATCCTTCTCGTCCGGCCCGGCCATTGATCGCATCAGGATCGCGGCGTCGCGCACGGTTTTGGCAAACGGTCCCGCCTGATCGAGCGAGGACGCAAAGGCGACGATGCCCCAGCGCGAGCAGCGGCCGTAAGTCGGCTTGATGCCGACCGTGGCGGTGAAGGCCGCCGGCTGGCGGATCGAGCCGCCGGTGTCGGTGCCGGTCGCGCCGAGACAAAGCTGCGCGGCGACCGCGGCGGCCGAGCCGCCGGACGAGCCGCCCGGCGTCAGCGGCGTATTGGCGCCATTCCGCCGCCACGGCGACGACACGGGGCCGAAATGCGAGGTCTCGTTCGACGAGCCCATCGCGAATTCGTCATTGTTGGTCTTGCCGAGCAGCACCGCGCCGTCGCGCCAGAGCTGCGAGGTGATCGTCGACTCGTAGGTCGGCACGAAGTTTTCGAGAATGCGTGAGCAGGCCGTCGTGCGGATGCCCCTGGTGCAGAACAGGTCCTTGACCGCAAGGGGAATGCCCTCGAGCGGACCCGCCTCACCCCTTGAGATGCGCGCGTCGGACGCGCTTGCCATCTCGGCTGCGCGCTCCGGCGTCTCGAGGATAAAGGCTTTGAGATCGCGCGCCTTCGCGACCGCCTCGACATGCGCCTGCGTGAGTTCGGCGGCGGAGATTTTCTTCGCGCGCAAATTGTCGCGCGCTTCCGAAAGCGTGAGGGACGTGAGGTCGGTCATTGCTTAGGGGTATCGCAAACGAACTGGGCGGCCGAAGGCGCCACCTGTCTGATCAGGATCGTGCCGTCGGGCTGCGTCTCACGGTAAAGCTCGCCGGGCAGCGGCAGGCCCATGGCGCGCAGATCGTCGGCGGTGTGCCCTTCCGGCAGGCGGCCGTGCGAGATCGTCTCGATCATCGCCCAGCGGCTCTCCAGGTCGCCTTGTTCACATGCCAGGCACATGGCTCATTCCACCACTTTGGGAACGAGGAAAAAATTGTCTTCGGTTTGCGGCGCGTTGCGCACGATGTCCTCGGCGATCTCGCCATCTGTGACGATGTCGGCGCGCTTCTTCATCGCCATGGGGGTGACCGAGGTCATCGGCTCGATGCCCGTGACGTCGACTTCGTCGAGCTGCTCGACGAAGGCGAGGATGGCGTTGATCTCGCCGCGCAGGTGCTCGACCTCGTCCTCGGCGACCGCGATACGGGCGAGGTGCGCGATGCGGCGGACTGTTGCGGCGTCGACGGACATGAACGGCCTCGGGCGAATTCGGCCCGCGTATAGCAGAGGCCCGTTCGGCCTCGCAATGCGAGGCTCAGGACGCCATGCGCCGCGTCAGGGCCTGCGCCTCCTCGGCGAGCCGGGCGGTGAGGACCGCCGCCGGCAGTTCCCGGCCCAATCCCGCGCCCTGCCCGGCCCACATGTTCGAGAAATCGCCCGAACCCTGCGCCTTCGCCTTCTCGGCGAGCGGTGCGAGCGCG
>DASTGR010000443.1:0-7218 GCA_035718885.1 Pseudolabrys sp.
CCAAGGACCCGGCGTGGAAGACGTATCTCGCCGAGAACGGCAAGGCGGGCAACATCGCCGCGCAGCGCAACGTCCTGATGACGCCGACGTCGTTCGCGCCGCCGGTCGGCATGCCGAAGATTCATAGCTGAGCGGTTACCGGGCGGTCTCTGTAAGCCCGGACGGCGGTCCGTCGATCGCCGTCCAGCCGCCGTCCACGGCGAGCGCCGTGCCGGTGACATAGCTCGTCGCGTCCGAGGCGAGAAAGGCGACCGCGGCCGCCACTTCGCTCGGTTCGCTCCAGCGGTTGAATACCGTGTGCGCGGCGAGCTTGTCGAAGATTTCCGGCCGCGCCTTCAGCGGCTGCACCAGCGCGGTGTCGACGATGCTCGGCACCACTGCATTCACACGAACATTGTATTGGCCGAGTTCCGAGGCGAGCCCGCGCACGAGCTGCGTCAGGCCCGCTTTCGTGGCGCCGTAGATCGCCAGCCCGGGCTCCAGTGTTGTTGCGCGCATCGACGAGGTCGCGATCAGGCTGCCGCCCTTCTGGTCGCGCATGATGCGCCCGAATGCGCGCAGGAACAGGAACACGCCGCGCAGGTTCAGCGACACGATGCGGTCGAACTCGTCGTCGGTGTAGTCGAGAAACCATTTGCGGATGTGCATCGCCGGCGTGGTCACCGCGATGTCGATGCGGCCGTGCTTGACCGCCGCCGCGGCGAGCCGCGCGACGTCATCGGCCGAGCCGGCATCGATCACATGCGCCTCGCCGCCGAGTTCTCCCGCGGTGCGCTCGACCCCGGCGCGGTCCTTATCGGCGCAAATCACCGATGCGCCCAAGGCGGCCAGCACCTCGGCTGAGGCTTTGCCGATGCCGGAGGCGGCGCCGAGCACGACCGCCGTCCTGCCCGAAAGGTCGAAAAGATTGCGGTACCGCGCGAGGCGCTCATCCGTGTCGTCTGTGACGTCGATCATGGTTCCCTGGGCTCCCCGGATTGGCGCGCGCTCTCCCGATCGTCTATAGCTTTGGCGGTTTTCCGGCCCCTTTCCAAGCGGAACGACAGTCCATGCGATCCAACGACGGCGCGCGTACCGGCGGCCAAATCCTCATCGATCAGCTCGAAATCCACGGCGTGCGCCACGCCTTCTGCGTGCCGGGCGAGAGTTACCTCGCCGCGCTCGACGCGCTGCACGACAGCAAGATCAAACTCACCGTCTGCCGACACGAGAGCGGGGCGACCATGGCCGCCGAGTCGATCGGCAAGGTCACCGGCCGGCCGGGCATCGCCTTCGTCACGCGCGGTCCCGGCTCGACCAACGCCTCGGCCGGGGTGCACATCGCCAGGCAGGACTCCTCGCCGCTCATTTTGTTTGTCGGCCAGGTTGGCCGCGAGATGCGCGAGCGTGAGGCCTTCCAGGAGCTCGATTACCGCGCCGTGTTCGGCAGCATGGCCAAATGGGCGACCGAGATCGACGACGCCGCGCGCATCCCCGAGATCGTGTCGCGCGCCTTCCATGTGGCCTGCAACGGCCGCCCCGGACCGGTGGTGATCGCGCTTCCCGAGGATATGCTGCGCGACCGTCTCGTCGTGCCCGATGCGACTGCCTTCGAGCCGATCGAGACCTGGCCGGGTCAGACCGACATGAGCCGGTTGCAGAAGATGCTGTGGGCGGCAAAGAAGCCGGTCGCGATCATCGGCGGCAGCCGCTGGTCGGACGCGGCGTGCGCGGCGCTGGCGCGTTTTGCCGAGCGCTTCCAGTTGCCCGTCGCGACCACGTTCCGCCGCGGCCATCTCTTCGACGCGATGCATCCCTGCTACGCCGGCGACTTCGGCATCGGCCCTAACCCGAAGCTGCTCGCGCGCGTGAAGGGCGCCGACCTCGTCCTGCTCATCGGCGACCGCATGAGCGAGATGGAGTCGCAGAGCTACACCTTGTTCGGGATTCCCGAGCCCGGGACCAAGCTGGTCCACGTTCATCCCGATCCGGACGAACTCGGCCGCGTCTATCACCCGACGCTCGGCATCAACGCCTCGGCCACCGCGTTCTGCGCCGCGCTCGAGGGGCTTCAGCCGCCGAACGAGATCGCCTGGCGCGGCGAGAGCGACACGGCACACGCCGACTTCCTCGTATGGACCGAGAAGGCGACGCCTCAACCCGGCGGCGTCAATCTCGGCGAGGTCATCGTGTGGCTGCGCGAACATCTGCCCAGCGATTCCGTCATCACCATCGGCGCGGGCAACTTCTCCGGCTGGGTCCATCGGTTCCACCGCGTGCGCCAGTATGGCGGGCTCATCGGCTCGACCTCGGGCTCGATGGGCTATGGCTTCCCGGCCGCGCTCGGCATGCAAACGCAATTCCCGGAACGAACGGTCGTCTGCGTCGCCGGCGACGGCGACTTCCTGATGACGGGGCAGGATTTCGCGACGGCGGTGCAGTACGGCCTGCCGGTCATCGTCGTCATCGCCGACAACGGCCTCTTCGGCACGATCCGCATGCACCAGGAGCGCGACTTCCCCGGGCGCGTCGTGGCGACGGAATTGAGAAACCCGGACTTCGCCGCCTATGCGCAGGCGTTCGGCGGATTTGGTATCAAGGTCGAGAAGACTGCGGACTTCGCCGCCGCCTTCGCCGCGGCCAAAGCGTCGGGCAAGCCGTCGATCATCCACCTCAAGATCGATCCGGAAGCGCTGACCATCGGCACGACCCTCTCGGGCATTCGTGAGAAGTCGCTGGCGCACGGCGGCGGCAAGGCGAACGATCCGCGGTGACCTGATCAAAAGAGCCGGAACGGCCGCGCTTGCATTAGGCGAGTGAATCACCATTCACTCCATGCATGCCGTATCGCCGCACGGAGAACGTGGTCCGTCGGCTCGCCGCGCGCGAGCAGGCGATCCTCAATGCCGCGCTGTCGCTGGCCGGGGAGGGCGGCATGGAGGCGGTGCAGATCGCGGCTGTGGCGAAGCGCGCCAACATCGCGGCCGGCACTGTCTATCGATATTTTCCCTCGAAGAATGACCTGGTCAGCGACGTGATCGTTACGGTCTCCGACCGCGAAATGGCGGCCATACGCCGCGCGGCCGACGCCGCACCCGGGCCCTTGTCGGCGCTGGCGGCGTGCATCGCCACCTTCGCCGCGCGGACGCTCGCCGAACGCAGGCTCGCCTGGGCGGTGTTGGCCGAGCCGATCGAGGCGGAAGCCGACGCCATGCGCCTCGATTTCCGCCAGTCGGTCGCCGCCGAGATAGAAGCGCGCATCCGCGCGGCACGCACGCGCCAGCTTCTGCCCGAGCTCGATGCCCGCGCCGCCGCACCGGCGATCGTCGGCGCCGTGCTCGAAGGCCTGATCGGGCCGCTCGCGCCGGAGGCGGTCGACGCCGCGGCGGCGCGCCAGGCGGTTCAGGAGACGACGTTGCTGGCGCTCCGCGCGCTCGGTGTGATCGACGCCCGCGCCCGCGGCCTCGTCGCGCAGGTGCCGCTCGGCTAAGCCGTCGCCTCGGCCGGCAGCTCGGCCAGCGGCAGCGTGACCATCTTCACGCCGCGCTCGGTCGGATCGTCGCCGACGTGGAAGCCGAGTTCCTCGCACATCTGGAGCATGGTGACGTTCTCGGCGAGCACCTGGCCGCGCACCGTGGCAAGCCCCTTGTCCTTCGCGTTGGCGATCATGTGCTTCATCATCAGCCAGCCGAGGCCGTGGCCCTTGAGCCGGCTGCGCAGAATGATCGCGAACTCGGCGGTCCGGCCGTCGGCATCGTCGTGCAGGCGCACGACGCCGAGCATCTTTCCACTCGCTTCGGAGATGGCGATGAAGGCCATCGCCTTCGCCGGATCGTAGTGGATGAGCTTGTCGATCAGGTCGGGCGAGACCTGCCGCATCGGCGCAAAAAAACGCAGACGCAAATCGTCCGCCGTGACTTCGGCGAGGAAATCGGGATAGAGCGCGGCATCCTCGACCGCCAGCGGCCGGATCAGAACCTTTTCGCCGTCGCGTAAGGTGACGTGGCGTGAACGCATTGCTGTCGTCCCGGGCGAGCGTCAGCGAGACCCGGGACCCATACGTCGCAGCCTATCGATATGCTGCGACGTATGGGTCCCCGCTTTCGCGGGGACGACAATAACGAATTCCGCCTTTCCGGTAATGATCTTAGTGCGACATCAGTACCGGCACGGTCATGGACTCGAGGATACCGCGGGTGGCGCCGCCGAGCACGAACTCGCGCAGCCGCGAATGCCCGTAGCCGCCCATCACGATCATGTCGGCGGATGAATCGGCAGCGTAGGAGAGGATGGTCGAGGCCACGTCGATGTCGGGCGAGGTGATGCGCTTGACCTCGACCTTGAGGCCATGGCGGGCGAGATGCTGGCCAAGATCGATCCCGGGCACCTCGTCGCTCTTGGCCCGTCCGTTGGCGACGATCACCACCTCGACCTGCCTCGCCTTTTTCAGGAGCGGCAAGGAATCGGCGACGGCGCGCGTCGCGGCGCGGCCGCCGTCCCAGCACACCATTACGCGGTCGAGCTTGACGCCGGTCCTGTGGATGAAAGGTACGAAGATGACGGGACGCCCGGATTCGAACAGCGCGCCTTCATCGACGATCTCCTCCGGCACCGTCTCTTCGCGCTCGGGCTGGCCGACGACGACGAGATCGAAGCGGCGGGAGAGGCGTCCGAGCTGGTCGGCGGCGGCGGACAGGCTCGCGCTCAGAATGCGGTGTTCGTAGGACACGCCGGCGCGGCGCGCGCGTTCGTCGAAGCGGGCGACGGCGGCCTTCGCCTTACCGTGCGCCTCGGCGCGCTGCGACTCGATGAATTCCGGGGGAATACCCCCCATCACCGCGCCTGGAATGACCGGCTCATAGGCGAAGGCGAGACCGAGCACGTGCGCCTCGCATTTCTCGGCCATGGCGATGGCAAAGTCGCCCGCTGGATCGTGCTCGCCCAGCCCTAAATTGACAATCAGATCCTTGATCATGGCAGTTCTCCTGAACGAGCAACGACGCTCACGTTGCCACAATGCAGGGTCCGCCATGTCCCGGCCTTGACGGAAGTCAAAAGGCCGGGGTACGGGCGCTCAGGAGAATTACGGGAGCTACTTCTTCTTCCCGTCGGCGCTGAACGAGCTGAGGTAGGCCCAGAGGTTTTCGGCTTCCTTCTCGTTCTTGATGCCAGGGAAGATCATCTTGGTGCCCGGAATCTTGGCGCGCGGGTCCTTGATGTATTCGAGGAACTGCGTCTTGTCCCAGGTGACGCCGGACTTCTTGTTAGCCTCGGAATAGCTGTAGCCCGGTGCGGTGCCGGAATGGCGTCCGTCTATGCCGTTAAGCTCGGGGCCGACCTTGTTCTTCGCGCCTTCGCCGATCGAATGGCACGGCAGGCATTTCTTGAAGGATTGCTCGCCGGCGGCGGCGTCCTGCGCGTGCGCGGCGCCGGTCAGCATTGCTGTCGCCGCGACAAGCGCGGCGAGACCCATTCCAGCTTTCATTCTTCTTGCTCCTCCACCAGACCTCCGGCCACTGGCCGGCGGCACCAGCCAAGTTTTGCGGCGGCCCACAGTTTCTGCCAGCCCTATGTGTGCGCCGTCAAATGGCTGCTATCGTGCCGCCGGCAAAGGCGGAGAGCGTCGAGATGTCAGTGAAGATGCCGGAGGTGGATCGGGCGGTTCTGGATCGCCGCGCCCGCATCGTCGCGACGCTGCGGCAGCTGGTCCCCGGCGAGGGCGTGATCGCGACCGAACGTGAGATGAAGCCGTTCGAGAGCGACGGCCTGACCGCTTACCGGCAAATGCCGATGGTCGTGGTGCTGCCCGAGACGACCCGGCAGGTCTCGGAGGTGCTGAAATACTGCCATCAGGAGGGCATCAAGGTCGTGCCGCGCGGCGCGGGCACCTCGCTCTCGGGCGGCGCGCTGCCGCTCGAGGACGGGGTTTTGCTCGGCATGGCCAAATTCAACCGCGTCAAAGAGATCGACTTCGGCAACCGCATCGCCGTGGTCGAGCCGGGCGTCACCAATCTCGGCATCTCGACCGCCGTCGCGCATGCCGGCTTCTATTACGCGCCCGACCCGTCCTCGCAGATCGCCTGCACCATCGGCGGCAACATCGCCGAAAACTCCGGCGGCGTGCACTGCCTGAAATACGGCATGACCACCAACAACGTGCTCGGCTGCGAGATCGTGCTGATGGACGGCGAGATCCTGCGCATCGGCGGCAAGCATCTGGACGCGGCCGGCTACGATCTCATGGGCCTGATCACCGGCTCGGAGGGCCTGCTCGGCGTCGTCACCGAGGTGACGGTGCGCATCCTGAAGAAGCCGGAGACGGCGCGCGCCGTGCTGGTCGGCTTCCCCACGTCGGAAGATGCCGGCGAATGCGTGTCGAAGATCATCGGCGCCGGCATCATCCCCGGCGGCATGGAGATGATGGACAGGCCGGCGATCCACGCCGCGGAAGAGTTCGTGCACGCCGGCTATCCCCTCGACGTCGAGGCGCTGTTGATCGTCGAACTCGATGGGCCGTCGGCCGAGGTCGACTATCTCATCGGCCGCGTCGAGGCGATCGCGCGCGAATGCCGCGCCGTGTCGGTGAAGGCGTCGCGCACGGAGGAGGAGCGGCTGCTGTTCTGGGCCGGGCGCAAGGCGGCGTTCCCGGCGGCGGGGCGCATCTCACCCGACTATTACTGCATGGACGGCACCATCCCGCGCGCCAAGCTGCCGCTCGTCCTCAAACGCATGAAGGAGATGTCGGCGACATACGGCCTGCGTGTCGCCAACGTCTTCCATGCCGGCGACGGCAATCTGCACCCGCTCATTCTCTACGATGCGAACAACCCCGGCGAGCTCGAACGCGCCGAAGCCTTCGGCAGCGACATCCTCCGCCTCTGCGTCGAGGTCGGCGGGGTGCTGACCGGCGAGCATGGCGTCGGTGTCGAGAAGCGCGACCTGATGCCGGCGATGTTTTCGGAGAGCGATCTCGCCCAGCAGCAGCGCGTCAAATGTGCCTTCGATCCGGTTTCGCTGCTCAACCCGGGCAAGGTCTTCCCGGTGCTGCATCGCTGCGCCGAGCTCGGCCGCATGCACGTCCACAAGGGCGCGCTGCCGCATCCCGAGCTGCCGCGCTTCTGACCAGGGCGGCGCATCGTCCCAAGACCATCGAAGCATTGTGCGCGCTCATCCAGACGGCGGCTGTGGAGGGCGCGAGGCTGGCGATCCGCGGCGGTGGCAGCAAGGCGGCAATCGGCG
>DASTGR010000444.1:0-16159 GCA_035718885.1 Pseudolabrys sp.
CATTCCCATCGTCACCTTCGTCGACGTGCCCGGCTTCCTGCCCGGCACCGCGCAGGAATATAACGGCCTGATCAAGCACGGCGCCAAGCTGCTGTTCGCCTATTCCCAGTGCACGGTGCCGCTCGTCACCGTCATCACGCGCAAGGCCTTCGGCGGGGCCTATGACGTGATGGCATCGAAGCATATCGGCGGCGATCTCAACTACGCCTGGCCGACGGCGCAGATCGCGGTGATGGGCGCCAAGGGCGCGGTCGAGATCATCTTCCGCGGCGGCACGGCCGAGGAGATCGCGGCGCAGACCAAGCAGTACGAGGACCGCTTCCTGTCACCCTTCGTCGCTGCCGAGCGCGGCTATATCGACGACGTGATCATGCCGCACTCGACCCGCCGGCGCATCGCGCGCGCGCTGGCGATGCTCAAGAACAAGCACGTCGAGATGCCGAGCAAGAAGCACGACAATCTGCCGCTTTGAGGAGGCGACGATGCTCCGGCCGCTGGCGCTGAGTGTTCTGCTCCTGAGCATTACGCCCGCCTTCGCCTTCGAGGGCGAGAACCTGCTGGCGGCGCTACCCGACGGCTACAAGGTCGGCTTCCAGCAGAAGAAGGGCAGCGCCCAGATCACCGAGATGGTGCCGGCAGGCGAGACCGTCGAGGCCTGGACCGAGATGGTCACCGTGCAGGTGTTCAACGGCCTGAAAGTCACGCCCGACCAGTTCCGCGACCGCATGGTGAAGCTGTGGTCCGGCTCTTGCGCGAATTCGGTCGCCGGCCCGCCCACGCAAGCCACCGAGAACGGTTACCCGATCGCGTTCTGGATGATGAGCTGCCCCCTCAACAAGGACAGCGGCAAGCCGGAGATCACATGGTTCAAGGCGATCCAGGGCCAAGACAGCTTCTACGTCGTGCAGAAGGCATTCAAGTTCGATCCGTCGCAGGGTCAGATCGTGCAGTGGACCCTGTACCTGAAGAAGGTTGCGGTCTGCGACACGCGAGTGAAGGAGCGAGCCTGTCCGGCGGGCCTGCGGTAGGAGCGGGCAGGCCGCAATAAATCCATTTGCGTCACGCCCACCGACGCGGTCTCATGAGTGCCATGCCTGCTGCCCTGCCTTACGTTGCCGTTCCGGACTCCTTCGCGCTGCCGCCGAACGCCAATTTCGGCGGCACCTCGGGCGTCGCATTCAATTCGAAGGGCCACATCTTCGTCATCCATCGCGGGCCGATGCCGCTTATGGAGTTCGACGCCGACGGCCGCTTCATCCGCGGATTCGGCGACGGCCTGTTTGAGCGGCCGCACGGCTTGCGGATCGACGCCGACGACAACATCTGGGCGACCGACGTCGCCGCAGGCCTCGCCTACAAGTTCGCGCCGTCCGGGCGGCTCGCCATGGTGCTCGGCTGCAAGGGGCAGTCCGGTGACTGGCACCCCTACGGCCACCTCAAGCTGTTCAACGAGCCGAACGAGGCCGTGGTCGGGCCGACGGGCGACATCTACGTGCTGCAAGGTCACGGCAAGGGGCCGTCCTGCGTGCACAAGTTCGACGCCGACGGCAATTTCATCAAGACCATCGGCCGGCCGGGAAAGGGGCCGGGCGAGTTCGACCTTCCGCATTCGCTGGTGTTTGACGGGGAAGGGCTGCTCTACATCGCCGACCGCAACAATGCGCGCATCCAGGTGCTCGACGCGGACGGCAATTATATCCGTGAGTCGCAGCATCCCGGCACGCCGTGCGGGCTCTTCATGGGCGCGGACCAGCACATCTGGCTCGCGCACGGCCACTGCGGCGAGATCATGAAGCTCGATCTCGCCGGCAACGTCGTCGGCGTCATTAACGGCGCCGGGCAAGGCAAGACGCTCGGCAGATATGGCGAGGCGCATTACATCGCGGTTTCGCCGCGCGACGAGATCTTCGTCGCCGACACGCTGAACTGGCGCATCCAGAAATACGTGCGGACATAGAGGATCGCCGCTGAATGCGACGATGCGCCGCGTCCCTGTGGCGCGGCGGTTGATGCCGATCAAGGCGGCCGTGCGCCGGGTGCGTCATCCGGGTGAGCGGCAACCGGGATCCGTCATGAATTTCTGGCTTCTGCGTCTGCACCGCTGGGTGGCGCTCGTCTTCGCTCTGCCGCTGCTGTTCGTGCTCGGCACCGGTCTCGTGCTCTCGATCGAGCCGTGGCTGACCGTGTCCGCGATCAAGCCGGGCGCACTGACAGCCGCGCGCGTCGAGGCGATTCTGGCGCAGCACGATCCGGCCGGCCAGGCGCGCGCCATATCCTACCGCAGCTACGACGACACGCTGACCCTCGGCGCCGGGCGCGGCGGCGGCAAGGTGATCGACGTCGCGACCGGCGAGCCGCTTGCCGGCCCGTCGGCGCTCGCTCAAACGCTCGGTTCCATGCGCGGCCTGCACGAGCGGCTGATCTTCGATCTCGGCTGGCTGGTGTCGGCGTCGAGCGCGGCGATGCTGATACTGGCGCTTCTCGGCGTGCTGATGGGCTGGCCGCGCCTGCGCAACACGCTCTCCGGCTGGCACAAGGGCGTCGCCTGGATATTGCTGCCGCTGATCGTGCTCTCGCCCTTGACCGGCCTGTTCCTCGCCTATGGCGTCACCTTCACGTCGCCGCCGCAGGGCGGGCGCGGGCAGGGCGCGCCGATGGCGGTGAAGGACGCCGTCGCCACGATCGGCGCGAGCCGCGATCTCTCGAGCCTCGTCTTCATACGGCCGATGGGCGGCCGCATGGTCGCGCGCCTTGTCGACGATGGCGAATATGCGCTCTACGCGGTGACACCGGAGGGGCTCGTGGCGCAGCAGCGCAACTGGCCGCGACTCTGGCACGAGGGCAATTTTGCCGGCCGCTGGTCGGCGGCAATGAATTTCCTGCTGTCCGTAGCGATGCTGACGCTGCTCGTCACCGGCGTCTGGATCTGGGCGCGGCGCAAGCTCCGGAGGCGCGCGCCTCGTGCGCGAACGGCTCAGGCTCCGGCCGAGTAGGTCACTCCTTCACGGTCATGTAGACGACGCGCATGAAGGCCTTCGCCTGCTGCTCGTTCGCCTTCATCTTGGCGTCGAAGTCGCCAAAGGGCTTGGCCGCATAGACCTCGTCGAGGCTCTTGCCGTCCTTGACCAGCGCGGCCATGCGCTCGCGCGCGGCCACCATCATCGCGCGGTATTCGGTCAGCTCGGCCTTCGTCGCCAGTGGCCCGTGGCCGGGCACGATCTTGGTGCCGTCGTTCGAGAGCGCGAGATAGGCGTCGGCGGCGGCGATCACGCCCCTGATGCTGCCGCCGTTGAGGAAGTCGATGTTCGGGTAGCGGCCATTGGTGAACGTGTCGCCGGTCGAGAGCACATTGGCGTCGGCGAAGAACACGTAGGTGTCGCCGCCGGTGTGCGCATTGGCCGGATGCTTGAGCGCGGCGCTGCGGCCCTTCACCTCCAGCGTCAGCGCGTCGGTATAAGTCTTGCTCGGCAGGCCGCCACCCTCGACCGGCGGAAACTTGACGCCGGTGGTGTTGCTGGTCGTGCCGGCGGCGAGCATGGCGCGCTCGTTGACGTGGCCGACCACGGTCGCGCCCTCGGCGGCGAAACCGGCGTTGCCGCCGGTGTGGTCGCCGTGATGGTGCGTGTTGATCAGGTAGGTCACCTTCTGCGGCGTCACGGCCGCGATCGCGGCCTTGAGCTTGTCGTGCATCGGCGCAAACTGGCCGTCGACCATAATGATGCCGTCGTCACCGGCCGCGACCGTGACGTTGCCGCCGGCGCCCTCGAGCATCCAGGTCTTATGGCCGAGGTCGAAGGTGACGACATTGATCTTTGCGAAGTCCGGCCCGACCGGCGGCGTCGGCGCGGTCTGGGCGTAAGCGGGGGCGGCGAGCGTCAGGCAGGCGAGGACGGCGAGGGCGTGGCGGCGCATGGTCGGGGCTCCCTTTTGGAGACTAACGGCGGGGCCGGGCGCTTATTCCCCGTCATGCTACGCTGCCTTGCCAAGGTTCGCCGGCGTAAATTCTGCCGGCGCCGTCCTTGCCTTCACCTCCATCCGCCGCCGCCGTTCGCGTAGACCGTATCCCCGGTCATGAACTCGCACGCGTCCGAGCAAATGAACACGACGAGCTCGGCGATCTCTTCCGCCTTGCCGAAGCGGCCCATCGGGATGTCGGCTAGCATCTTGGCCTTGAGTTCGGGCGACGTCGCCGCCGCGGCGGCGAACGCCGTGTCGATCGGCCCCGGCGAAATCGACAGGCAGCGGATGCCCTGATTGGCGAATTCGCGCGCCACGCCCATCGTCATCGTGTTCACCGCGCCCTTGGCCGCTGCATAGTGCACCGAGGTGCCGGGCCCGCCGCGCTTCACCGCCATCGAGGCGACGTTGACGATGACGCCGAACTTGTTCTCGAGCATGTGCGGCAGCACCGCCTGCATGGCCCAGAAGGTGCCCTTGAAGTTCAGATCGAAGGTGCGCTCGATCAGGTCGTCGTCGATATCGAGGAATTTCGAGCGCTTGAGTGCGGACCCGGCCGAATTGAACAGGAAGTGGATGCGGCCAAACTCGTTGAGCGAGAGTTCGATCATGTCGTTGACCGCGGCACGTTTGGTGACATCGATGGTCAGCGCCAGCACCTTGCCGCCGGCATTAGTCGTCTTGTTCTGCCGATCAATCATCTCGGCGGTCTGCTCGACGCCCTTCTCGTTGACGTCGGTGCAGACCACGTTGGCGCCCTCGCGCGCGAAGGCGAGCGCGGCCGCGCGGCCGATGCCGCTCGCCGCGCCGGTGATGACGATGGTCTTGCCGTGGAAGTAGTCGGGCGTCTTGGGCATGGGGCGGGCTTTCTGGAGGGGCGGTGGGGAAGGGGATTATAGCGGCCAATTAGCATTGTCGTCCCCGCGAAAGCGGGGACCCATACGCCGTGCCGTCTCGATAAGTCACGGCTTATGGGTCCCGGGCCTCCCTCGCTCGCGCTCGGTCACCCGGGACGACAGGACCGCTTGCGCGCGCATGCGCTCCGCCCCCATCATTCACTCAAACCAAGGAGCCTCCATGCCCAAGCCCATCGAATATTCCGACGCCTCGCCCGCGGTGCGCGCCGTCTACGACGACATCAAGCGTTCGCGCGGTGTCCCGGACGTCAACAATTTCTGGAAATACCTGGCGCACGATCCGGTTACGCTCAGGCGCACCTGGGAAAGCATCAAGGAAATCATGGGGCCGGGTGCGCTCGACCCGCTGACGAAGGAGATGATCTATCTCGCCGTCTCGGTGACCAATGGCTGCGGCTATTGCATCGCCAGCCACACGGCGGCTGCACGCAAGGCGGGCATGAGCGAGGCAATGTTCGCGGAAGTGATGGCGGTGACCGGCATGGCCAACGAAACGAACCGGCTGGTCAACGGCTATCGCGTTCCCATCGATGCCGCCTACAACACCTGACACATTGCGGGCAGGCGCCCGCCCGTGGCATTGTCCCGGCCAGCGAGTGGGGCGCGCACAAAAACAAAAGGCGCGTATGCGTGGGGGACCCGATGATGATGCTCGATCGCACGACGTTAATGCGCGTTCTTTGCGTGGCGGTAGTGGCCGGGGTCATGCTGCCCGTGGGAACGGTCGTGTTCCCTTATGTGAGTCACGCCCTCGACGGCACTCAGTTCCAGGCGCTCGAGGCCGTCTTCACCGCGACCGCTGGCTACGGGCTTTACGCACTGATCGGGTGAATCATGCTCGCATCGGGTTCACCCGATGTCGGTCACCCCAAGCCCTTACTGATTTTTCTGTGGCGCGGTTGCAGGCTGTGCGGCGTTCTGACCGCCATTTTGAGCCGGCGTTGCCGCATCCGTCTTTTGCGGCTGCTGCTGGCGCGTCGCGCCGGCGGGATTTTTGGGGTTCGGAGCGTCGCTTTTTGCAGCCTGGCCCGTAGTCTGGCCTTTGGTTTGCGTCTGCGCCGGAGGCACGTTTTGTGCCTGCTGCGACGAACCGGACGACGCAGTGGCGGGCCTGGGGGACTCATTGCGCTGGCTGCTGATCCCATAGAAGAACACGCACAGGATCGCGACAATCAGCGCGGAAACGAGGGTCATCTGCACTCCGGTCGCGGGCGCGCGTTCACTGTCGCGCACGTGGACGCCGCTGTCGACGATCTCGGGCTCGCGTCTATCAGGGAGTTCGACCGGCATCGCATGGCCTCCGCGCGGGGATAAGGAAGAACCCCGGCGCGGACCGCGCGCCGGGGCATGTTGAAAAATGCGGGGTTACTTGCTCGCCGGAGCCGGCGTAGCCGGCGTTGCGGGCGGCGTGGCCGGACGCGGGGTCATCGCGCCGCCAGCCGGGGCCGAGCCGGTCGTCGTTGCGGCCGGATTGTTCGGAGCGTTGCTCGCGGTGTTCGTGCCGCTGCCATTCCAGCCGCCGATGAGAACGAAGACGACGAGGATCAGCACGGCGATGCCGGCGATCCAGCCCCACATCGCGCCGCCGCTCGACGTATCGTCGCGGAGCACGGGGTCGCGAAATCGCGGATCGGTCGGCGGATCGGTGTAGCGCGGGTCGGTCATGTTGGCCTCCTTGGTTCCCGACGCCTGAGAGGGCGTCCCGTCGGAGGCAAAACCCTTGAGCGCGGCCCCCGGTTCCTTCAACACGTCGGCATGGGAACTTGTCGTTGCGCTGCAAGAGCGTTAGGGACGGGTCCCCGTCGCCGGAACCTTTTGCAATGAGCCGACTCGCCGTCGCTGCCGCACCAGTCGTCTTCGTGGTGCTGTGGAGCACGGGCTTTATTGGTGCGCGTTATGGCCTGCCGTACATCGAGCCGATGACCTTTCTCGGCATCCGCATGACGTGCGTCGTGGCGATCATGCTTGTCGTCGCGACTGCGAGTCGCGCACCCTGGCCGGATTTGCACGAGGCGGGACACAGCCTTGCGGTCGGCGCAATGGTGCACTTCCTCTATCTGGGCGGCGTCTTCGTCGCGATCAGCCAGGGCGTTCCGGCCGGCATATCGGCGCTGCTGCCGGGATTGCAGCCGATCCTGACCTCGACCATCGCCAACCGCTTCATGGGCGAGACGGTGACCCGCCGGCAATGGGTGGGCCTGGCGCTGGGTCTTCTCGGCGTTCTGCTGGTTCTGCACGACCATTCGATCGTGGTCGCCGGCACGCCGCTCGGCTGGGCGGCGAGCGTGGTCTCGCTGATCGGCATCACACTCGGCACGCTCTACCAGAAGCGGTTCTGCGGCCGCATTGACTGGCGCACCGGCAACACCGTGCAATATGCCGGCGCCGGCGTGCTGTTCTGGCTTTCAGCCTTCGCCTTCGAGACGCGCGTGATCCACTGGACCGGCGAACTCGTCTTCGCCATCGCGTGGCTCGTGCTGGTTCTCTCGATCGCCGGCGTGGCGCTGATGTACTGGCTGATCCGCCGCTCGGCCGCGACGGGCTTTGCAAGCCTGTTCTACCTGGTGCCCGCGGTCACGGCGCTGATGGCCTATGGCCTGTTCGGCGAGAAGCTCGACCACGTCTCCGTGCTCGGCATGGTCATCTGCGCCATCGGCGTCGTGCTGGCCAATCGCGGCGCAAGAATCCAAAAGCGCGCCTAGGCTTTCGGCTTCAGCACCATCTGCGTCTGCGTGACGAGGGCGCAGAGCCGGCCGTCATTGCGCGTGATCTTTGTCTGGAGAACGATCGTCGACTTGCCGACATGCAGCGGCGTGCATTCGGCGCGGGCGACGTCGCCGACCGGCACCGGCGCGAAGAAATTGGTCTTACTCTCGATCGTCGTCGTGCCATGACCGGGGGGCAGGTTCGCGGTGGCGCAGGTGCCGCCGAGGTTGTCCGCCAGCGCCATGATCGCGCCGCCGTGCATGATGCCGTGCCGGTTGTTGAGGTCCTCGCGCATCGGCAATTCGGCCGCGACCTTCTCCGGCGATGTGTGCGTGATCTTCAGGCCCAGGAAGGCGGCGAAGGGTGGCTGCTGGTAGGCGCGGTCGTTCATGGCGGCGATCTCGTGAAGGGCAGGGCGTCGTTTCGCGCGCACCATATAAAGCTATCCGCCCAAAGCAAAGGGCGTGGACGTTTCCGTCCGCGCCCTTGGTGTCGGTGTCCGGCCTGCCGCAATCAGTCGCGCGGCTGCGGCACGATGCGGATGTAGGGCCGCGGCGCCTTGAAGCCGGCCGGGTAGATCTTCTTGGCCTCGTCGTCGCTGACCGAGCCGGAAATGATGACGTCTTCACCCTGTTTCCAGTTGGCAGGGGTCGACACGCGGTGCTTGGCCGTGAGCTGAAGCGAGTCGAGTACGCGCAGCACCTCGTCGAAGTTGCGGCCCGTCGACATCGGGTAGACCAGGATCAATTTGATCTTCTTGTCCGGGCCGATGATGAAGACGTTGCGAACCGTCTGGTTGTCGTTGGCGGTGCGGCCTTCCGAGGTGCCGCCGGTCGCGGCCGGGAGCATGCCGTAGGCCTTGGCCACCTTGAGGTCGGTGTCGCCGATCATTGGATAATTCGGCGCGAAGCCGACGACCTCCTTGATGTCGACGGCCCATTTGGCGTGATTGGTCACGGGATCGACCGACAGGCCGATGATCTTGGCGTTGCGTTTGTCGAATTCCGGCTTGAGGCGCGCCATGGTGCCGAGTTCGGTCGTGCAGACCGGCGTGAAGTCCTTCGGGTGCGAGAACAGGACGCCCCAGGAATTGCCGAGCCAGTCGTGGAAGCGGATCTTGCCCTCGGTGGTTTCGGCCTCGAAATCGGGCGCGGTATCGCCAATCGCCAACGTCATCTTAGGTCCTCCAAATATATGCGCAGGGAGAGTTGTCTCAGCTGTTATATAAGAGGGGCGCGGGGGCTGGAACACCCGCCGCCGGAAAAGAGCAGCAGCATCATGCCGTCAGGGCGCGGGCAGGACAGGAATTTCGCCGGGCGGGCCTGAGGCGGAAGGTTTTGCTGCGTCATTTTGCCGGGGCGTAGCCGTCGGACAGCGTGCGCAGAAAAGCGACGATGTCGTCGATCTCGGAGGATGACAAAGGCGGCTGCCCCCCGCGTTGTCCGCCGAACGGCGCTTCCGTGTTGACGTTCGTCAAATAGGCCGAAGGGAGGTCGCCGAATTTGGCGATCGTGCCGTCGGCACGCCGCGGATACCATTTCTCCGGCTGTGTATCGCGCTCGACATAGAAAGCGACCGCCTCGCGCAACGAGCGCACGAGGCCGTTGTGGAAGAACGTCTTGCGCAGGACGACGAAGAACGTCTTGCGCAGGGCGACATTGCGCAGCGACGGCGTCCGGAACAGGCCGCAATAATCGGCGCGTCCGGCGAAGTCGGTGCGCAGCGGTCCGCACAGGCCGAGGTCGTGCCAGTTCGGATCGGCATTGGCCGGGATGGCCGTGTTGCGCGGCAGGCCGAGCGCGATGAAGCCGTAATCGGTGAACTGCGGCGGCGCGCCATTGAAGTCCGGCCGGCTCCGATGGCAGCTCGCGCAATTGCCCTTGTCGGCGGCCTCGAACAATTCGAGCCCATGCGCCTCCTGCGGCGTCAGCTTTGCGCGGCCCGCGAGATAAGCATCGTACTTGCTGGAGTAGGGATAGAAGTCGCGCCTGCTCTGCTCGAACACTTCGAGCGCATGCGTCAGCGCGGCAAAGGTCTTGGCTTCGTCGCGCAGGATCGCGTCGCCGTATATCGCCACGAGCGCGGCGTCGTAGCCGACCGCGCGCGCGTGCTTGACCACCGCGGCGGCGCTCTCATTGGCCATCTCGAACGGCGAGGTGAGCGGGAAGGCGGCTTGGTCGCGGCCGCGGTCCAGCCGTCCGTCCCAGGTCAGTCCGCCGGTCGGACCATTGTCGATGCTGTCGTCACCCTTGTCCGCCGAATCGTAATAATGCTCGGTGAAGGGTGGGACTGCCTGGAGATAAGTGAGCGAGGGCACGGCGCGTAGACCCGGCCGGTCCATGTCCTGACCGCCGAGCTGCACGGCGCGGTCGTTCGGGGGCGAAAAGCCGTGCGCCGGATCGTGGCACGAGGCGCAGGACATCGACCCGGAGGCGGACAGGGCCGGATCGAAGAACAGCTTACGCCCGAGCGCCTCCAGCGCGGCGGCGCGGGCATAGGCCTGAGGCCGCGTCAGCGCGCCCTCACCGAATGCCGATCCGCAGAGAACGGCGAGGGCGGCGAGAGCGAGCAGCGGGCGGGATGGTCTCACGGGGGCAAGCTTCACGAGAATTGACGACAGATTTCTGACGGGGGCGCCGCGCCGCTGTGGAACGCTTCATGCAACTGACATACAAGATCGTCTAAGGTGCCGCGCATTCGGCCGACGACCGCGAAGGGGGCTTTCATGCTGCGTTCCGTATTCTCGTTTGCGCTCATGACCACGACGCTTACCGCCATCGCGGCGCCCGCGCACGCGCAGGGCAAAGGCCTCGACGCCGTCGAGACGATCGTCGTCATCTACGCGGAAAACCGCTCCTTCGACAATCTGTACGGCAACTTTCCCGGCGCCAACGGCCTCCAGAACGTGAAGCCCGCCGACGCGATCCAGCTCGACCGCGACGGCACGCCGCTGAAGGAACTGCCGCCGGTCTGGGGCAACCTCACCGGCAAGGGCGTGACGCCGGTCGTCACGCAGGCGCAGACCGAGCACCTGCCGAACAAGCCCTTCGCCATCGACGACCCGAACGGGTTCAACACGCCGCTCGGCGCCGTCACGCACGACCTCTGGCATTTGTTCTATCAGAACCAGATGCAGATCGACGGCGGCAAGAACGACAAGTTCGTCGCCTATGCCGATAGTGGTTCGCTGGTGATGGGCCATTATGACGGCTCCAAGCTGCCGCTGTGGAGCGTGGCGAAAAGATACACGCTCGCGGACAACTTCTTCATGTCGGCCTTCGGCGGCTCGTTCTTGAACCATCAATGGCTCGCCTGCGCCTGCACGCCGGTCTATCCGGACGCGGAGAATTCGCCGGCCAAGAAGTTGATCGCGGCGGTCGAGGCCGACGGCGTGACGCTGAAAGTCGCCGACAATTCGCCGAAGTCGGCGATGGAGGGCGTCCCGAAATTCGTCAATAACGGCCAAATCACGCCGGACGGCTACGCCGTCAACACCATGCAGCCGCCGTACCAGCCGAGCGCGGTCAAGCCGGCCGAGGGCGGCGACAAGGCCTCCGCCGATCCGTCGAAGCCGAACGTGCTGCCGCCGCAGCATGAGGTGACGATCGGCGATCTCCTGAGCCTGAAGAACGTGAGCTGGGCCTGGTATTCGGGCGCCTGGGCCGACGTGCTTGCCGGCAAGAACGCGCATCCGGCGCCGAACTTCCAGTTCCATCATCAGCCTTACAACTACTTCGCCCGCTACGCGCCCGGCACCGAGGCGCGCAAGGAGCATCTCAAGGACGGCGGCATGAATGGCGTCGTCTTCCTTGCCGACGTCGACGCCGGCAAGCTGCCGCAGGTCACGTTCTACAAGCCGCAGGGCAATCTCAACGAGCACGCCGGCTATGCCGACGTCGAGGCTGGCGACAAGCACATCGCCGACGTGATCGCACATCTGGAGAAGAGCCCGCAATGGGCGCACATGGTCGTCGTCGTCACCTATGATGAGAACGGCGGCTTCTGGGACCACGTCGCGCCGCCGAAGGCGGATCGCTGGGGCCCGGGCACGCGCATCCCCGCGCTAATCATCTCGCCATTCGCGAAGAAAGGCTTCGTCGACCACACCCAGTACGACACGACGTCGATCTTGAGCCTCATCACGCGCCGCTATGGGTTGCCGGTGCTCAAGGGCATCGTCGAGCGCGATGCGGGTCTGCGCGCGCACGGCGGCCAGCCGATGGGCGACCTCACGGCGGCGCTCGACCTGCCGAAATGAGCGCGTAAAGTCCCGCGATTGACTTTTCGCTGCGGTGCCGCAATGTCTCCCGAAAGTGGGGCGGGAGACGTTCGCGGCTCATGTTCAAGCGTATTCTGATCGCCAATCGCGGCGAAATCGCCTGCCGCATCATCAAGACCGCCCGCCGGATGGGGATCGAGACCGTCGCCGTCTATTCCGACGCCGACAAGGACGCGCTGCACGTCGAGATGGCGGACACCGCCGTCCATATCGGCCCGCCGGCAGCCGCCGAAAGCTATCTCGTCATCGACAAGATCGTTGCCGCCTGCAAGGCGAGCGGCGCCGAGGCCGTGCATCCCGGCTACGGCTTCCTGTCCGAGCGCGAGGCGTTCCCGACTGCGCTCGCCAAAGCCGGCATCGTCTTCATTGGCCCCAATCCCAAGGCGATCGCCGCCATGGGTGACAAGATCGAGTCCAAGAAGGCAGCCGCCGCCGCCAAGGTCTCGACGGTGCCGGGCCATCTCGGCGTCATCGAGGACGACAATGCGGCCATGCGCATTGCCGACGAGATCGGCTATCCGGTGATGATCAAGGCCTCCGCCGGCGGCGGCGGCAAGGGCATGCGGGTCGCACATTCGCGCGTCGAGGTCGCGGAGGGCTTCGCTCGCGCCCGCTCGGAAGCGAAGTCCTCCTTCGGCGACGACCGCGTTTTCATCGAGAAGTTCATCGTCGATCCGCGCCACATCGAAATCCAGGTGCTTGGCGACAAGCACGGCAATGTCATCTATCTCGGCGAGCGCGAATGCTCGATCCAGCGCCGCAACCAGAAGGTCATCGAGGAGGCACCGTCGCCGCTGCTTGATGAAGCGACACGCAAGAAGATGGGTGAACAGGCGGTCGCGCTCGCCAAGGCCGTCGGTTACGACTCGGCCGGCACGGTCGAGTTCGTCGCGGGCCAGGACAAGAGCTTCTTCTTCCTCGAGATGAACACGCGCCTTCAGGTCGAGCATCCGGTGACCGAATTGATCACCGGGGTCGATCTCGTCGAGCAGATGATCCGCGTCGCCGCTGGCGAGAAGTTGGCGCTCAAGCAGGGCGACGTGAAGCTCAAGGGCTGGGCAGTCGAGAGCCGCGTCTATGCGGAGGATCCGTACCGCAAGTTCCTGCCCTCGACCGGGCGGCTGACGCGTTACCGCCCGCCGGCGGAAACAAGCGCCGGCGGCGTCACCGTGCGCAACGACACGGGCGTCTACGAAGGCGGCGAGATCTCGATCTATTACGATCCGATGATCGCCAAGCTCGTCACGCATGCGGCCACGCGCGCGGAGGCGATCGAGGCGCAGGGCGACGCGCTCGACGCTTTCGTTATCGACGGCATCCGCCACAACATCCCGTTCCTGTCGGCGCTGATGGCGCATCCGCGCTGGCGCGCCGGCAAGCTGTCGACCGGCTTCATCGCCGAGGAATTCCCGCAGGGCTTCCACCCGCAGCCGCCGGAGGGCGAACGCGCCGCGGTGATCGCGGCGGTCGCTGCGGCGATCGACCTCACGCTCGGTGAACGCAAGCGGCAAATCTCCGGTCAGATGTCGGGCCGCGACGTGGTGCGCGATGCCGCGCGCGCCGTGTGGCTGGGGAAAGCGGAGCATCGCCTCGTCGTCAGACGCGAAGGCAACGCGGTCGCGGTGCATCTCGCAGGCGAGAAGGCCGCGCGGCTTCTGTCGTCCGACTGGAAGCCCGGCGCGTCGCTATGGGAAGGTTCGATCGACGGCCGCGACGTGGCGGTGCAGGTGCGGCCGGTCGCCAACGGCTTCGCGCTCAGCTTCGGCGGCGTCGAGACGAAGGCATACGTCTACAATGAGCGCGAGGCCGCTTACGCGCGGCTGATGCCGGTGAAGCAGGCGGCCGATACCGGCAAGCAGGTGCTGTGCCCGATGCCCGGCCTCGTCGTCTCCATCGCCGTGACCGAAGGCCAGGACGTGAAAGCGGGCGAGACCGTCGCAGTGGTCGAGGCGATGAAGATGGAGAACGTGCTGCGCGCCGAGATCGACGGCACGGTCAAGAAGATCAACGCTAAGCCCGGCGACAGCCTCGCGGTGGACGCGGTCATCCTCGAGTTCGCGTGAGCCCCTGGATTGCGGGACGAAACATACATCGTTGTCGTCACCGGGCTTGTCCCGGTGACCCCGCTTAGGGAGGCATTTTACTCTCCTAAGCGAGATGGCCGGGACAAGCCCGGCCATGACGGTTGATTCTTGACGGGCTTTCCGTCGCATTCCATTCGCGCCAAAATGCGCAAAATGCTGTCCGCTAGAGGAGAACGACCATGACCGCAGCCGCAACGAAGCGCGCAGAGCAGCCGGCGTTGAAACAAGCGAGGATGCTGATCGGCGGCGAATGGGTCGGCAGCGCATCCGGCGAGACGCTCACGGTCGACAACCCTGCGAACCGCACGCCGATCGCCGAGATCCCGCGCGGCCGCGCCGAGGACGTCGACCGCGCCGTCAAGGCGGCCGCCGCCGCATACCCGGGCTGGTCGCGCGTGGCTCCGCGCGAGCGCGGCAAGCTGTTCCTCAAGATCGCCGATGCGCTCGAGGCGCGCGTCGAGGAACTGGCGAAGCTCATCGCGCTTGAGACCGGTAATGCGCTGCGCACGCAGGCGCGCCCCGAGGCGATCGGCACCGTCGACATGTTCCGCTATTACGGCGGTCTCGGCGGAGAACTGAAGGGGGAGACCATCCCGCTCGGCGAGCACGTGCTGAGCTATACGCGGCGCGAGCCGATGGGCGTCGTCGGCGCCATCGTGCCGTGGAACGCGCCGTCGATCCTCTCGGCTATCAAGATCGCGCCGGCCCTGATCGCCGGCAATACGCTGGTCCTGAAAGCGGCTGAGGACGCGCCGCTCTGCGTGCTGATGCTCGCTGAGGTGTGCCAGCAGTTCCTGCCGCCGGGTGTGCTCAACCTGCTCACCGGCCTCGGCGAGGAATGCGGCGCGCCGCTCGCCAACCACCCGACCGTGCGCAAGCTCTCGTTCACCGGCTCGACCGAGGTCGGCAAGTCGATCATGCGCGCGGCGTCCGATCGCATCGTGCCGGTGTCGCTCGAATTGGGCGGCAAGAGCCCGTCGATCGTGTTCCCCGACGCGGTGGACGACTGGGTGGTCGACGGCATCGTCGCCTCGATGCGCTTTACCCGGCAGAGCCAGTCGTGCACCGCCGGCTCGCGCCTGTTCCTGCATCGCGACATCTTCGACGCGTTCCTCGACCGGCTGGCGAAGAAGGTTTCCGCGCTCAAGCTCGGCGATCCGCTCGACGAGGCGAGCGACATCGGCACCGTCATCAACGCGAAGCAGTTCAAGCGCGTCTGCGGTTATGTCGAGGAGGGCCTGAAGCGCAAGGATGCGCGCGTGGTGATCGGCGGGCTGCCGCCGAAGACCGGGCCGCTCAGCGAGGGCTACTACACGATCCCGACGATCTTCGCGAATGTCGCGAACGACTGGCGGCTGGCGCAGGAGGAGATCTTCGGCCCGGTGCTGGTCGCCATACCGTGGACCGACGAGGAAGAAGCAATCCGGATGGCGAACGCCAGCCATTACGGGCTTGCCGCCTATGTGTGGACCCGCGACATCGGGCGGGGCTTGCGCGCCGCGCACGCGATCGAGTCCGGCTGGGTGCAGATCAACCAGGGCCTCGGCCAGAGCCCGGGCCACTCCTACGGCGGCTACAAGGAGAGCGGCATCGGCCGCGAATTCTCGCTCGAGGGCATGCTCGACAGCTACACCCAGCGCAAGAACGTGACGGTCAACCTCACGCATTAGCGTCTGCCGAATTCGCTAGGAACAGGAACCGGTTGGCGCAACTTGCGTTCGCTCTGTGTGAATGAACACGGAGCGGTTCCATGGCTGCGAAACCCAAATCCGCGCCGATGCCCGCGCAGAAGCAGGAGCATCAGCCCGGCCGCGAGCGTCTCATGCGGCCGCGGCCGGACTACGAGCCGAAGTTTCCCGGCGCCGGAAGGCTCAAGGGAAAGGTCGCGCTGATCACGGGCGGCGACAGCGGCATCGGCCGCGCCGTCGCGGTCGCCATGGCGCGCGAGGGCGCGCGCATCGCCATCGTCTATCTCGACGAGCATAAGGATGCCAACGAGACGCGCGATCTCGTCGCGCGCGAAGGCAGCCAGTCGATCCTGCTGGCCGGCGACGTCGGCCAGGAGGATTTCTGCGAGGCGGCGGTCGAGGCGACGATCGAGCAGTTCGGCCGGCTCGACATCCTGGTCAACAATGCGGCCGAGCAGCACGAGACGGACGACGTGCGCAACATCAGCGCGGATCAGATCGAGCGCACCTTCCGCACCAACATCTTCT
>DASTGR010000445.1:0-4255 GCA_035718885.1 Pseudolabrys sp.
GCGGCCGCCGCGCCGGTGAAGAAGTCCGAGACGCCGGCGGCGCCGAATGTCGCGGCGGTCGCGCCGGCCGCGGCTCCGGTTGCTCCGGCTCCGTCGATCGTCGCGCCCGAGCCGAACGCCAATCGCTCTCAGGCCGCGGTCGAGCCCAAAGCGTCCGAGCAGGCCAGGCCGAAGCCCGCGCCCAAGACGACGCGCGAGGCCGAAGCGGAGCGTCGCAACGCCCCGCCGCGGCCTCCGCGCAGCGTCCAACGCCAGAACGGCAATGACCGCGGCGGATTGTTCGGAATTTTCCGCTGAGGCTTTGGCCTTAACGGCCGCCACCCCCGCCGCCACCACCGCCGCCGCCGCCGTTGAACGTGGATTCGATGTCGGCGTCGGAGCGGCCGCGCAGCGACAGCGCGCGCGGGCTCGAGGACTTGGTGTCGCACAGGTCCCACCAGCCGGAGCCGTGGATGCCGGTGGCGACCCAGCAATACTTGCCGTTCTTGACCGGGGCCCCCGCCTGATGCGTCGCGGGCGCGGCATAGGCCGAAGCGCTCATCGCGATGGCTGCGAGACTTGCCAGAATTGCGAGCTTCTTCATGGTGCACTCCCTGCGAAGCGCGTTGTGGAAAGCGCCGGAGCCGCTTCGATTGCCGCCGGACATGGGTGAGTGGTCCGGCCGATGAAACCGGTTCACGGAGTCGCCCCGGGGGGCCGCGAATTAATGCGGTGTTGATGCGGTTTCAGACTTAGCGCTCGGCAAGTCCGCGCAGGGCGGCCTTCAGGCGTGGCGCGGCATAGTCGAGAAACGTGCGGATCTTGAGCGGCAGGTGGGGTCCGGCCTCGTAGATCAGGTGCACGGCCTTGGGCGGCGACCTGAATTTCTCCAGCACGAGCACCAGCCCGCCGGCGCGGCGCTGCGCGTCGATCTGGTAGTCGAGCATGCGCGTCAGGCCGAGGCCGGCGACGGCTGCGTCGGCCGCCGCTTCGGCGGTCGAGACGATCAGGCGGGAATGGATAGCAAACGGCTTTTCCGTCTTGCCGATCGGAAAAGTCCAACTTTGCGCCGATAATGTGTTCTCGAACGTGACGCAGTCATGGTCCTTGAGGTCATCCGGCGTGCGCGGCGTGCCGCGCCGCGTGAGATAGGCGGGGCTCGCGCAGACGACGCGGCGGACGCTCCCGACTTTCTTGGCGACGAGGCTCAGATCGTCGAGATCGCCGACGCGGAGGCCGACATCGATCTTCTCCTCGATCATGTTGACGCGGCGGTCGGTGAGCATCAGCCGCACGTCCATGCTCGGATGATCGGCGAGAAATTGCGTCACGACCGGCAAGAGATAGGCGCGGCCGAGCGCGATCGGCGCCGACAGAACGAGCTCGCCGCGCAATTCCCTGGAGTCGCCAGCGGCGTCGCGCTCGGCGTCGGCGACATCCTGAAGAATGCGCCGCGCGGCGGCGACATAAGCGCGCCCTGCGTCGGTGAGCACGACGCTGCGGTTCGAGCGCATCAAGAGCCGCGCATTGAGGTGCGCCTCGAGCTCCGAGACCTTGCGGCTGACGGTCGCCAGCGACGTCTTCAACTTGCGCGATGCCGCCGACAGGCTGCCGGCCTCGGCGACCGCGAGCAAGACCGACATTGCCTCGAGCCGATCCATCGCCGCTTTCCAGATTCCGGAAGGAGCCCTCTTGGGTTCCCAGCATAGCCGACGCGCCGGAATGTCACCTAGCCTGCGCGGGTCATAAACGGCACCTTCGAGGAGGCGACATGTTGCGCGGAATGGTTGCGATTGCGATCGTGGCGATGCTGTGTGCGCCGGCACGCGCTGAGACGGCGGACCTGCGCGGCACCTGGACGCTGGTCTCGTCGGTCACCGACAAGGACGGCCAGAAGACGGAGCAGTTCGGCCATGGCGCCCGGGGGATGATGAGCCTCGACGGCGGCGGGCGCTTCATGCTGACGATCATCGGGCCCGACCTGCCGAAATTTGCCTCCGGCAACCGCGCCGGCGGCACCGCGGAGGAGAACAAGGCGATCGTCGGCAGGAGCATCGCCATGCTCGGCACCTATTCCCACGACGCGGCAGGCAAGACGCTGACCTTCAAGGTCGAGAGCGCCAGCTTCCCGAACTGGAACGGCACGGTGCAGACGCGCAAGATCGTGAAGGCCACCGCCGACGATCTGCAATACATCACCGCGGCGGCGTCGAGCGGCGGCGTCGGGACGGTGACCTGGAAGCGCGCGAAGTGAGCCGATCGCCTAGTCCTGCACGATCAGCATCAGGAACGCGGCGAACAGGATCACATGCACCGCGCCCTGGAGCACGTTGGTGCGGCCGGAGGCAAAGGTGACGACGCTCACCGCCAATGTGAGGATCAGGATCACGTCGTTGGCGCCGTTGAGCCCGAAATGAATCTCGTGGTCGGTGAGATGGCTGACGGCCAGCATCGCCGGCACGGTCAGTCCCGTGGTCGACAAGACCGATCCGAGCGAGATGTTGATCGAACGTTGCAGATGGTTGGCGGTCGCGGCGCGGATCGCGCCGATCGCCTCCGGCGTCGCCACCAGCATGGCGATGATCACGCCGCCGAGCGCGGCGGGCCAACGCATGGTCTCGATCAGATAGTCGATCGGCCGTGCCAGCTCCTCGGCCAGGAACACGAGCGGCAGGATGTAGGCGATCAGCAGCAGCGCATGCCAGGCGAGCGAGGGCGTGGCGCCGTGGCCGTGCGAGACCGGCTCGTCGCCCTCGGTGAAATAACCGCGATGGCGGCCGGTCTGCACGGCGAGGAACGCCACGTAGAGCCCGCACGATACCACCATCAGGAACATCTGCTGCGCAAATGACAGGGTCGGGCCGGGCGTCGACGTCGTGAAGTTGGCGAGCGTCAGCGTCAGGATCGCCAGCGGGATGATGACGCCGAGATAGGCGTTGGCGCCTTGCAGGTTGTAGTGCTGCTCGCGGTGGCGGAAGCCGCCGAGCAGCAGCGCCGAGCCGACGACGCCGCCGAGAATGATCATGACGATCGAGAACAGCGTATCGCGCACCAGCGTCGGATTGTTCTCGCCGTGCAGCATCACCGCCGAGATGCTCATGACCTCGATGCCGGTGACGGCCAGCGTCAGGACGAGCGTGCCGTAGGGCTCGCCGAGGACTTCGGCGACGCGGTCGGCGTGACGCACGACGGCGAGCGCCGAGGCGAGGATGACGCCGAACAGCCAGGCGAAGATGAGCGCCAGCCAGAAGGGTTCGGAGAGGCGGGACAAGAGCGCTTCGCCGCGCAGCGCGAAGGCGATGCAGGTCGCGACGCTTACCGCGAGCAGCCATTCGCCGCCGAGGCCACGCGCCAATGCCTTGACGCTCATCCCTGTCACGTCGTCGCCCGCGGGTCGATGCGCCGGGCGAAGCGCCGGCGCGTGTGGCTCAGCTCAGCGCGGCAGCGTGGTCGCGCCCATCAGGAACTTGTCGACCGCGTGCGCGCACTGACGGCCCTCGCGGATGGCCCAGACGACCAGCGACTGGCCGCGGCGCATGTCGCCCGCCGCGAACACCTTCGGCACCGAGGTCAGATAGCCGTTGGTGTCGGCGGAGACGTTGCCGCGATTGTCGAGCGCGACGTCGAGCGTCTTGACCAGGCCCTCGTGCACCGGGTGCACGAAGCCCATGGCGAGCAGGACGAGGTCGGCCTCGATCTCGAATTCCGAGCCCGCCACCGGCTGAAACTTGCTGTCGACGTGCACGCAGTGCAGCTTCTTCACCTGGCCGTTCTCGCCGGTGAACTTCTGCGTCAGCACCGCGAAGTCGCGCGACGCGCCTTCCTCGTGGCTCGAAGAGACGCGCAGCTTGATCGGCCACAGCGGCCAGGTCAGGTCCTTGTTCTCGTGCTCCGGCGGCTGCGGCATGATCTCGAAGTTCGTCACCGACACCGCGCCCTGACGGATCGAGGTGCCGATGCAGTCCGAGCCGGTGTCGCCGCCACCGATGACGACGACTTTCTTGCCGGTGGCGAGGATCGGCGCGACGTCGCCCTGCGCTTCGCCCGACACGCGGCGGTTTTGCTGCGGCAGGAAGTCCATCGCGAAATGGATGCCCTTCAAATCGCGGCCCGGGATCGGCAGGTCACGCGGCTTCTCGGCGCCGCCGGCGAGCACGACCGCGTCGTGATCCTTGGTCAGCTTGTCGACGGGCAGCGTCACGCCGACATGGACGCCGTAATGGAAGGTGACGCCCTCGGCCTGCATCTGCGCGACGCGGCGGTCGACGTGGACCTT
>DASTGR010000446.1:0-4799 GCA_035718885.1 Pseudolabrys sp.
GTCGATCAGGCCCACGCCGCCGATCGACGGCGTCGGCAGGATCGCGCGGCCGTGCGTCTCGTTGTAGAGCGAGACGTTGCCGGACACGACGGGAAATGCCAGCGCCTTGCAGGCCTCGGCAATGCCGCGCACGCAGCCGACAAACTGGCCCATGATGTCGGGCTTCTCGGGATTGCCGAAATTGAGATTGTCGGTGATGGCGAGCGGCCTGGCGCCGACCGCGGTCAGGTTACGCCAGCATTCGGCGACCGCCTGCTTGCCGCCCTCGAACGGGTCGGCCTCGCAATAGCGCGGCGTCACATCGGTCGTCATGGCCAGCGCCTTCGGCCCGTCTTCGACCCGCACGACCGCGGCGTCGCCGCCGGGGCGCTGCACCGTGTTGCCACCAATGACGTGGTCGTACTGCTCCCATACCCACCGCTTCGAACAGAGATCCGGCGTCGCCAGCAGCATCTCGAGCGCGTCGGCGGTCGCATGCGGCGGCGGCACGTTCGCCGCGTCGACCTCGGCGAGCTTGATGCCGGTGATGAAGGGCCGCTTGTATTCCGGCGCCTCGGTGCCGAGTTCGGTGATCGGCAGGTCGGCCATCACCTCGCCCTTGTGCTTGACGATGAAGCGCTTCGACGGCGTCGTCTCGCCGACCACCGCGAAGTCGAGACCCCATTTGCGGAAGATCGCCTCGGCTTCCTTTTCCTTCTCCGGCTTGAGCACCATGAGCATGCGCTCCTGGCTCTCGGAGAGCATCATCTCGTAGGCGGTCATGCCCTCTTCGCGGCACGGCACCTTGTCGAGATCGAGCGTGACGCCGAGATCACCCTTGGCGCCCATTTCCGTGGCAGACGATGTCAGTCCCGCCGCGCCCATGTCCTGGATGGCGATGACGCAGCCTTTGGCCATGATCTCGAGGCAGGCCTCGAGCAGCAGCTTCTCGGAGAACGGATCGCCGACCTGCACGGTCGGGCGCTTCTCCTCGGCGTCGGCGCCGAACTCCGCCGAGGCCATGGTGGCGCCGTGGATGCCGTCGCGGCCGGTCTTGGAGCCGAGATAGACGATCGGCATGCCGACGCCGGAGGCGGCCGCGTAGAAGATCTGGTCAGTGCGCGCGATGCCGACGGCCATGGCGTTGACCAGGCAGTTGCCGTCATAGCGCGAGTGGAAGCGCACGGAGCCGGCGACCGTCGGCACGCCGAAGGAATTGCCGTAGCCGCCAATGCCGGCGACGACGCCGGAGACGAGGTGCTTGGTTTTCGGATGCTCCGGCGCGCCGAAGGACAGCGCGTTGAGGCAGGCGATGGGTCGCGCGCCCATCGTGAACACGTCGCGCAGGATGCCGCCGACGCCCGTCGCCGCGCCCTGATAGGGCTCGATGTAGCTTGGGTGGTTGTGGCTCTCCATCTTGAAGACGCAGGCGAGGCCGTCGCCGATGTCGATGACGCCGGCATTCTCGCCCGGGCCCTGGATCACCCACGGCGCCTTGGTCGGCAGGCCGCGCAGGTGGACGCGCGAGGACTTGTACGAGCAGTGCTCGTTCCACATCGCCGAGAAAATACCGAGTTCGGTCAGGCTCGGCGTGCGGCCAATGAGCTTGACGATGCGCTCGTACTCGTCGGCCTTGAGGCCGTGCTCGGCGACGAGTTCGGGCGTGATGGGCGTGTCGTTGGGACGCACTTACGCGGCCTTCGCCAGGTGGTCGACGAGACCGGCGAACAGGCCGCGGCCGTCGGTCGAGCCGATCGAGGCTTCGACGTGGTTCTCCGGATGCGGCATCATGCCGAGCACGTTGCCGCGCTCGTTGAGGATGCCGGCGATGGCGTTCATCGCGCCGTTGTGATTCCAATTCGGGTCGATCATCCCGTCCGGCGACGAATAGCGGAAGATCACGCGCCCCTCGCCTTCCAGCCGCGCGATGGTCTCGCCGTCGGCAATGTAGTTGCCCTCGCCGTGCGCGACCGGCACCTTGACCACCTGCCCGGCATTGTAGCCGCGCGTGAACGGCGTGTCGGAGCGCTCGACGCGCAGATAGACGTCGCGGCAGATGAATTTGAGCTGCGAGTTGCGCATCAGTACGCCCGGCAGGAGACCCGCCTCGCACAGGATCTGGAAGCCGTTGCACACCCCCAGCACCAGACCGCCCTTCGACGCGAAGTCGTGCACGGCCTGCATGATGGGAGAGCGCGCCGCGATGGCGCCGCAGCGCAGATAGTCGCCGTAGGAGAAGCCGCCCGGCACGACGACGAGGTCGGTGCCCTTCGGCAACTCGCTCTCCGCGTGCCAGACCATGGCCGGCGCGTCGCCGGAGACGAGGCGCAGCGTGCGCGCCATGTCGCGTTCACGATTGATGCCGGGAAAGACGAGGACGGCAGCCTTCATCGCGCTCACCTCCTCAGCCGACCACTTCGACCCGGTAATTCTCGACCACCGTGTTGGCGAGCAGCTTGTCGGCCGCCTGCTTCAGGAGCGCCTCGGCCTTGGCGCGGTCGGCGGTGCCCTCGAGCTCGATCTCGAACACCTTGCCCTGGCGCACGCTGGTTACGCCCTCGACACCGAGCGAGCGCAGCGCGCCCTCGATCGCCTTGCCTTGCGGATCGAGCACGCCGGTTTTCAGGGTGACGGTGACGCGGGCTTTCATCTCGGACCTTTCGCGAAAAGGAGGTCGCCGCCAGGAGCCTCCCCGGGTGAGGCCCGGCTCGGACCTACCTAAAAGACGCGAATGCCCGGCACAAGGCCGGGCACCACGCAACTCACAGCCGGTCCGGGCTTTAGCCCTTGACCAGCACCGGCCCGGTGCCCTGCGGGCGCTCGCCCTCGGCCATGATGCCGAGGCGCTTGGCGACCTCGGTATAGGCCTCGAGCAGGCCGCCGAGATCGCGGCGGAACCGGTCCTTGTCGAGCTTCTCGTTCGACTTGATGTCCCACAGGCGGCAGCTATCCGGGGAGATCTCGTCGGCCACCACGATCCGCATCGTGTCGTTTTCCCAGAGCCGGCCGGTCTCCATCTTGAAGTCGACGAGACGGATGCCGACGCCGAGGAAGAGACCGGACAGGAAGTCGTTGACACGAATGGCCAGCGCCATGATGTCGTCGATCTCCTGCGGGCTCGCCCAGCCGAACGCGGTGATGTGCTCCTCCGACACCATCGGGTCGTTGAGCTTGTCGTTCTTGTAGTAGAACTCGATGATCGAGCGCGGCAGCTGCGTGCCTTCCTCGATGCCGAGGCGCGTCGCCAGCGAGCCGGCGGCGACGTTGCGCACGCAGATCTCGAGCGGGATGATCTCGACCTCGCGGATCAACTGCTCGCGCATGTTGAGGCGGCGGATGAAATGCGTCGGCACCCCGATATCGTTGAGGTGCTGGAAGACGTATTCCGAGATGCGATTGTTGAGGACGCCCTTGCCTTCGATGATCTCGTGCTTCTTGGCGTTGAAGGCGGTCGCGTCATCCTTGAAATGCTGGATCAGCGTGCCCGGCTCGGGGCCTTCATAGAGGACCTTCGCCTTGCCTTCGTAGATACGGCGACGGCGGCTCATCGGAATGTACCGTGGTTTGTGAAAGTCCATCGGATCTGCCGTGGCTCCTGTTAGAAATCGAGGTCCGCGGCGCGGATCGGAAAAATCGCGCGAATCTTGGGCGCGAAGCTCCGGATACGCTCGCAACCTAGCCGATCGATCCCCCCGACACAATCGATCCAAAGCGCGGTTTTCCACTCCGCATTTTCGCCTTAAATGCGCAGCCCGATGGCGTCTTGACCCTGCCGGGGCGACCTGCACGCGGCGAAGGGTCTATGTGTGCATGCCAACGCTCAATGGCAAGCGCGCCGAATGTTGGGGCGCCTGCGACATTGCGGTGAATCAATCCCGGCTGCCGGACGGCGTACTATGTGCTCCGGTGCCGTGAGCAGACCACGAGGGGCGGAATGACGACATTCGACAAGCGCGAGGAAGGTTTCGAGAAGCAGTTCGCGCACGACGAGGACCTGCGCTTCAAGGCGATGGCCCGCCGCAACAAGCTGCTCGGCCTGTGGGCCGCCGGCATTCTCGGCAAGACCGGCGCCGACGCCGACGCCTACGCCAAGGAGGTCGTGCTCGCCGATTTCGAAGAGAGCGGCGACAACGACGTGGTGCGCAAGGTCGTCAAGGACCTTTCGGGCAAGGGCATCGGTGAGCCGGAAGTCCGCGCCCAGATGGCCACCCTGCTCGCGCAGGCCGTCGAGGCCATCAAGAAGAGCGGCTGAAATCACGTCATTCCGGGGCGGCGTCATCGGCGCGTCTTCGCGCCATGGCGCCGGACCCGGAATCCAGATACGAGCACTGAGCACGTTTCTGGATGCCGGGTTCGCTCGCTTGCGCTCGCGCCCCGGAATGACAGTGGAGACGCTTTCGATGCAAAGCGACGCGCCATTTGCCCTCGCCCGCCGGCTGCGCGCCGGCGAGACCGTGTTCTCAGGCTGGTGCATGATGGGCTCGCCCATCGTGGCCGAGACCATTGCGCGCGAAGGCTTCCCGGCCGTCGTCCTCGACGCCCAGCACGGGCTCTGGGACGTGTCCTCGCTGATCGCCGGTATCGGCGGCGTGCATCACGCTGGCGCCGCGCCGTTCGTGCGGGTGCCGCTCGACGATGCCGCGCTGGTGAGCCGGGCGCTCGATTTCGGCGCCGAAGGGATCATCGCACCGATGATCAACAACGCCGACGACGCGCGGCGGTTTGCCGCCGCCGCCAAATATCCGCCGCTCGGCGAGCGCTCCTTCGGGCCGCCGCGCGCCACCATGTTGCAGGGGGCGATGCCGCCGACCGCGTATTTG
>DASTGR010000447.1:0-3667 GCA_035718885.1 Pseudolabrys sp.
TTCTTGTGCGTGTAATCGACTTCAGCGGCCCTGGTCAGCTTCTCGCGGAACGCCACCTGCGGCGCGCCGATATTGGCGTCGACCTTGTACGTCCGCTTGAGGATGTCGACCTTGATGTCGAGATGGAGTTCGCCCATGCCCTTGAGGATGGTCTGGCCGCTCTCCTGATCGGTCGACACGCGGAAGGACGGATCCTCCGCCGCGAGCTTCGCCAGCGCGACGCCGAGCTTCTCCTGGTCGGCCTTCGACTTCGGCTCGATCGCGATTTCGATGACCGGCTCCGGGAATTCCATTTTCTCGAGGATGACTGGCTTGTCCGGATCGCACAGCGTGTCGCCGGTGCGCGTCTCTTTGAGACCGGCCAGCGCGACGATGTCGCCAGCGAAGGCTTCCTTGATGTCCTCGCGGTTGTTCGCATGCATCAACAGCATGCGGCCGATCCGCTCCTTGCGCTCTTTCGTCGAATTGATCACGCCCGTGCCGCTCGAGAGGATGCCCGAATAGATGCGGCAGAAGGTGATGGTGCCGACGAAGGGGTCGTCCATGATCTTGAAGGCGAGCAGCGACAGCGGCTCATTGTCGTCCGACTTGCGAACGACCTCTTCGCCGTTGTCCGGGTTGACGCCCTTGATCGCCGGCACGTCGACCGGCGACGGCAGGTAGTCGACCACGGCATCGAGCAGCGGCTGCACGCCCTTGTTCTTGAACGCGGAGCCGCACAGAACCGGGAAGAACGCGCCGGTGACAACCGCCTTACGGATGAGACGCTTGAGCGTAGCTTCGTCCGGCTCCTTGCCGTCGAGATACGCGGTCATGGCGTCGTCATCGAGTTCGACGGCGGCCTCGACCAGCTTCTCGCGATATTCCTTGGCCTGATCGACGAGATCGGCCGGGATGTCGATGTCCTGATACTTGGCGCCGAGGGACTCGTCGTCCCACACCACGCCCTTCATGCGCACCAGGTCGACGAGGCCCTTGAAGTTGTTTTCAGCACCGATCGGCAGCTGGATCGCAACCGGCTTCGCGCCGAGGCGGTCAACGATGTCCTTCAGGCACTTGAAGAAGTCGGCGCCGATCTTGTCCATCTTGTTGGCGAAGACGATGCGCGGAACCCGGTATTTGTCGCCCTGGCGCCAGACGGTCTCGGTCTGCGGCTCAACGCCCTGGTTCGAATCGAGCACGCATACGGCGCCGTCGAGCACGCGCAGCGACCGCTCCACCTCGATGGTGAAGTCGACGTGGCCGGGCGTGTCGATGATGTTGAGGCGCTTGCCGTTCCAGAACGCGGTCGTGGCGGCCGACGTGATGGTGATGCCGCGTTCCTGCTCCTGCTCCATCCAGTCCATCGTCGCGGCGCCTTCATGCACCTCGCCGATCTTGTGGGACTTGCCGGTGTAATAGAGAATCCGCTCGGTCGTCGTCGTCTTGCCCGCATCGATGTGGGCCATGATGCCGAAGTTGCGGTAGTTCTCGATGGCGTGAACGCGTGGCATATCTGTTCCTGAATTCTTGTCCGCTTTACCAGCGGTAGTGCGAGAAGGCCCGGTTGGCTTCCGCCATCTTGTGGGTGTCTTCGCGCTTCTTCACCGCGTTGCCGCGATTGTTCGACGCATCGAGCAGCTCGGCCGAGAGCCGCTCCGTCATCGTGCGCTCGTTGCGATCGCGCGCCGCAGAGATGATCCAGCGGATGCCGAGCGCCTGGCGCCGCGAGGTGCGCACTTCGACCGGCACCTGGTAGGTGGCGCCGCCGACGCGCCGCGAGCGAACCTCGATCGACGGCATCACGTTGTCCAGCGCCTGCTGGAAGACGCCGAGCGGGTTCTGCTTCGTCTTGGACTCGATCGTCTCGAGCGCACCATAGACGATCTGCTCCGCGACCGACTTCTTGCCGTCGTACATGATCGCGTTCATGAACTTCGACACGACGACGTTGCCGAACTTCGGGTCCGGAATGATCTCGCGCTTCTCTGCAGCGTGACGACGGGACATGACGCCAATCCTCGATTACTTGGGACGCTTCGCGCCGTACTTCGAACGGCGCTGCTTGCGGTTCTTGACGCCCTGCGTGTCGAGCACGCCGCGCAGGATGTGGTAGCGGACGCCCGGAAGGTCCTTCACGCGGCCGCCGCGGATCATCACCACCGAGTGCTCTTGGAGGTTATGGCCCTCGCCCGGGATGTAGCCGATCACCTCGAAGCCGTTGGTCAGGCGCACCTTGGCGACCTTGCGCAGCGCCGAGTTCGGCTTCTTCGGGGTCGTCGTGTAAACGCGGGTGCAAACACCACGCTTCTGCGGCGACGCCTGCAGGGCCGGAACCTTGTTGCGCGCCTTCAGCGGGTGCCGCGGCTTGGCAATCAGCTGGTTGATCGTTGGCATTGGCCTTCGCTACCTCGGTTGGCTCATCGAGCCGGAAACTTGTGGGCGGCTGCCGCCCGGCATCTTTCTTTGCGACGGCGCCGTGTCATGCTCGGCGTCGCGCGGTCTTTGGCGCGAGGGACGCGTCCGCTACCTGGCGGACAGCGTTTCCGCGCGCAAAACGGAAACGCGCCATCCGCGTCGCTTGGCGGCGGGCGCTCTCCCGTTCGGACGGCTTGAAGGCCCGGACCATCGTGTCCGCGCCCTATGCCCTCACTCGAAACCTGACAGTGGCTGTCAGCGGCAGCGTCTGAGCTTCATTGGTCGAGGCGTTGCGCCGAATTTGGCTTCGAGAAACACTAGATTTCTCAGGGCCTTATCGGGCGGGCCGTTCCGAACAAGCGAAGCTCACCGCCTGCCGTAAAGTGTGGCGTATGTATCGGCGCGACTCGGCCAAGTCAAGCGCAAAGGGCTGGAAAACCGGGCTTTCATGGCCTTCATGAGCGCCGGTCACGCGGTTCGTCGCCGATTTTCGGCCGGGACAGTAAAAAGGCCGCCCCAAGGGCGGCCTTTTCGCATTGTCGTGGGCCTCTGGCCTACTCGGCCGCAGGCAAGGCCGGTGCTTCGGCAGCAGCAGCCTCGGCAGCCTTGGCGGCCGCCTCCTTCTCCCGCTCCTCCAGGATGAGGGCATCGCGCTTGGTCGCGATCTCGCGCAATTGACCCATCATGGCGCCGGTGCCGGCCGGAATCAGGCGGCCGACGATGACGTTCTCCTTGAGACCCTGGAGCGTGTCCGCCTTGCCGTGGACCGCGGCTTCGGTGAGGACGCGCGTCGTCTCCTGGAACGAGGCGGCGGAGATGAAGGACCGGGTCTGCAACGAGGCCTTGGTGATGCCGAGCAGCACCGGATGACCGGACGCCGGCTTCTTGCCCTCTTCCGCGGCGCGGACGTTAATCTCGTCCATCTCGCTGCGGTCGACCTGCTCGCCCTGGAGCAGTTCGGTCTCGCCGGCGTCATCGATCTCGACCTTTTGCAGCATCTGGCGAACGATCACCTCGATGTGCTTGTCGTTGATCATCACGCCCTGGAGCCGGTAGACCTCCTGGATCTCGTTGACCAGATAGGCCGCGAGCTCTTCGACACCGCGAATGGCGAGGATGTCGTGCGGGGCGGGATTGCCCTCGACGATGTAATCGCCCTTCTCGATGATGTCGCCGTCCTGAAGGTGGATGTGCTTGCCCTTCGGGATCAGGTACTCGCGCGCTTCATCGCTCTTGTCAGCCGGCTCGATCGTGAGACGGCGCTTGTTCT
>DASTGR010000448.1:0-9923 GCA_035718885.1 Pseudolabrys sp.
TCGGCAGATTGCGCGTCTCCGCGCCGATCGCCAGCACGCGCAGCGCCTGTTTGCCGAGCGCGGCGAGCGTCGGCACGCGTTCGAAGAATGCGATGTCGTCTTCGAGGCCCATGCGCTTACGTTAGCCCAGGCCTCGTTGGCAGTACATTGCGCTCACGGCACCAGCTTGTAGCCGCCGGCTTCGGTCACCAGGATCTGCGGCTGCGCGGCGTCCTTCTCGACCTTCTGGCGCAGGCGATAAATGTGCGTCTCGAGCGTATGCGTGGTGACGCCGGAGTTGTACCCCCACACTTCCTGCAACAATGTCTCGCGCGACACCGGCTTCTGTCCGGCGCGATAGAGATAGCGCAGGATCGCCGTTTCCTTCTCGGTCAGTCGAACCTTGCTGCCCTTCGGATTGAGCAGGATCTTCGATGACGGGCGGAACGTATACGGGCCGATGGTGAAAACCGCATCCTCGCTCGCCTCGTGCTGGCGCAACTGCGCGCGAATGCGCGCGAGCAGCACGGCGAAGCGGAACGGCTTGGTGATGTAGTCGTTGGCGCCGGATTCGAGGCCAAGGATCGTGTCCGAGTCGGTGTCGTGGCCGGTCAGCATGATGATCGGCGACTTGAAGCCGTTCTTGCGCAGCAGGCGCACCGCCTCGCGGCCGTCGACGTCGGGCAGGCCGACGTCCATGATTACGAGATCGACCTGGGCGCTGCGCGCCGTCTGCACGCCCTTGGTGCCGGAATCGGCGGAGATCGGCTCGAACTCCTCGTGCAGCGCAAGCTGCTCGACCAGCGCCTCGCGAAGCTCGGCGTCGTCGTCGACGATCAGTATCGTGCGTTTATTGGCCATCGGATGGTCAGCCCCAGGGGCAAACGCGCGACGCGCGCTCGGGTTCGATTGCGAACACTCGGCAGTAGAGCATTCGGCGCTTGAAGAGCAAGAGTGAACTACCATGCATGCGGGCTATGACCCGGAGCACGATTCAGGCCAAGTAACGACTATGCGACGGCGCACCCTCTCTGTGATCACGGTCCGGCGAAAGCCGGGTGACCCGCGGCGCGGCTGGCTCATTGCCGGCCCGATGGCCCTGCCGGTTGCGCTCGGTCGTGGCGGGGTGCGCGCCAACAAGCGCGAAGGGGACGGCGGTACTCCATTAGGGATATTCCGGCCAAAGCGCGTTTGGTGGCGCGGCGACCGCCACGGTCGGCCTCTGACCCACCTGCCGCTGCGCCGCATCCATCGCGAGGACGGCTGGTGCGAGAACCCGGCCGACCGCCTCTACAATCGGCCGGTGCGGGTGCCGCAATCGAGCGCCGCCGACAGGCTGACCCGGTCGGACGGCCTCTACGACTACATCGTTGAAATCGACCACAATATGAGGCCGCGGGTGGCCGGCCGCGGCAGCGCCGTGTTCATCCACATCGCCCGGCCTGGATTTGCCCCGACTGCGGGCTGCGTCGCGCTGGAAATCAATGCCTTACGCCATCTCTTGGCGCGACTTGGGCCGCGCACCCGCATCCGGATTGCTTGATATCCATCACAGGCAGTTCCTTAACGATAGCCCCAAGTCAGGGGCCTTTTAGGCTCGGCGTTAAACCCGACAGAACGACGGTCTCGTAATTTCAGCCGACCCGGCCATTTTCGCGGCCCGGCTACGGACCGTCGCATGGACACCCTCTCGCCCGCTTCGCCGCTCGCCTCCGCCGCCTCCGCCGCGCGCGTCATGAACGAGGCCATCGGACGCGTCGCCGCCGTGACAGGCTCGACCGCGACGGTCGAACTCACGGCCCGACACGCGACCTCCGCCGACAGCCCGACCGTCGGCAAATTCATGGGCATCACCACGCCCAAGGCACTCATCATCGGCCTTGTTACCGAAGTCAGCGAGCAGGCCCTGGGCCAGGTCGCCAGCCGCGCCGACTTCCGCAAGGTGGCGCGTCTCGATCTCATCGGCGAGATCGTCGCCGGCAAATTCTCGCGCGGCGTGACCGACTACCCGACCATCGGAGACGCGACCGCCATGCTCGGCGAGCGCGAGCTGCGGGTCGTCTACGGCGCGCCCTCCAGCGACCGCGCCCAGATCGGCACGCTCCAGCAGAACCCGAACATCGCCGTCCATATCGACATCGACCATATGGTCAGCCGCCACTTCGCCATTCTCGGCGCGACCGGCGTCGGCAAATCGAGCGGCGTCGCCATCATCCTCCAGAAGATTCTCGAAACGCGGCCGAACCTGCGTATCTTCCTGGTCGACCCGCACAACGAGTACGGCCGCTGCTTCGGCGACAAGGCGCAGGTGCTGACGCCGCGCAATCTGCGGCTGCCGTTCTGGCTTTTCAATTTCGAGGAGGTCGTCGACGCGTTCTTCGGCGGCCGCCCCGGCATCGACGAGGAAGTCGAGATCCTGTCGGAGGTGCTGCCGCTCGCCAAGGCCGCCTATCTGCAATATCGCAACAACGCCAACAACAGCATGCTGTCGAAGCGCCGCGATCCGAAGGACGCGGGCTTCACCGCCGACACGCCGGTACCCTATCGCATCGAGGACCTGATCTCGCTGCTCGACGAGCGCATGGGCAAGCTCGAGAACCGCTCGCGCGCCGTCGTCTATCACAAGCTGATCGGCCGCATTCAGACGTTCCGCAATCACCCGCGCTACGCCTTCATGTTCGAGAACGCGAACATCGGCGGCGACACGATGGCGGAGATCATCGGCACGCTGTTCCGCCTGCCGCCAGACGGCAAGCCGATGACCATCATGCAGCTCGCCGGCTTCCCGGCCGAAGTGATCGACTCGGTCGTGTCGGTGCTCTGCCGCATGGCCTTCGATTTCGGTCTGTGGTCGGATGGCGCCGCGCCGCTGCTGTTCGTCTGCGAAGAGGCGCATCGCTACGCCCCGGCCGACAAGAAGATCGGCTTCGGCCCGACACGCCGCGCGCTGTCGCGCATCGCCAAGGAAGGCCGCAAATACGGCGTCTTCCTCGGTCTCGTGACGCAGCGCCCCGCTGAGATCGATCCGACCATCATCTCGCAGTGCTCGACACTGTTCACGATGCGGCTGTCGAACGACCGCGACCAGGAACTGATCCGCTCGGCCGTGTCGGACGCGGCTGCGAACCTGCTGACCTTCATTCCGTCGCTCGGCACGCGTGAGGTATTCTGCTTCGGCGCGGGCGTGGCCCTGCCGACGCGCATGCGCTTCGGCGAACTCGCGCCCGAGCGGCGGCCGAACAGCGAGGCCTCAGGCTCGACGCGCTCGGACGCCGGCGCCGGCATGAACAAGGATTTCCTGACGTCGGTGATCGAGCGTTGGCGCAGCGCCAGCATGAGTCACCGCGCGAGCGACTTCGACGATGAGCTCGGCTCGCCCTTCGATGCGCCGGGCCTCCAGCCGCAGATTCCGGCCGCGCCGCAGCAGCCGGCCTACCAGCCGCCTCCGCCGCAACCCGCCTACCAGCCGGCCGCCGCCGCGCCCGCAGCGGCAGCACAGCCGAGCGCCCTGCGCTCGAGCCTCCTGAAGAAGCCGCTCGACGCTTCGCTCGGCGGCAGTCCACCGCCGAACATGCCGCGGTTCAACCGGTAGCTACTTCACCGCCACCAGATCGACGAGCGCCGACATGCCGCCGTGACCGGCGCCCTCGTGAAGCTCCGCGTCGTATTCGCGGATGTCGCAGGTCGCCAGATCGCCGAACGCCGTTTCGAGAATCTCACGCGTGTAGAGGTTCTCGAGGATCCCCGGGCCGCCGGTCTTGTACTCGAGCTGCTTTGGTCCATAGCCCTCGAGCAGCAGCAGGCCACCTTTCTTCAGCGTGCGCTTGATGCCGGCGAAGATCCGGTCGCGCTCGGCCGGCGCGACGAACTGGAAGAAGATCGCCGCGACGACCTCGTACGTGTCCGGCGGATAGCCCCAATTGATCACGTCGGCCTGCTCGGTGCGGATCGTCACGCCGCGCGCAGCGGCGAGCTTGCGCGCCTTGGCTTGGCCGTTCGGCGAGAAGTCGAGCGAGAGCACGTCGAGGCCGCGCTCGGCGAGAAAGACGCCATTGCGGCCCTCGCCGTCGGCGATGGCCAGCGCCTTGCCGGATTTCGGCAGGCGATTCGCCTGCGCCGCCAGGAACGCATTCGGCGCCGTGCCGAAACGATACTCGTCGGTCGCGTAACGCTCCTGCCAACGCTCCAGTTCGCTCATCAACGTCCTCCGAAGATGGCCGAGCCGACGCGTACATGCGTCGCGCCCATGGCGATGGCCGAAGCGAAATCGGCGCTCATGCCCATCGACAACAGCTTCAACCCGTTGCGTTTGGCGATCGTCGCCAGCAGCGCGAAATGCGGGCCCGGCGCCTCGTCGGCCGGCGGGATGCACATGAGGCCGGAGATCGTCAGCCCATATGCGTCGCGGCAGGCCTTGAGAAACGCGTCCGCGTCTTCGGGCAGCACGCCGGCCTTCTGCGGCTCGGCGCCTGTATTGACCTGCACGAACAAGGTCGGCGACTTGCCCTGCTTCTCGATTTCCTTCGCCAGCGCCTCGCACAGGCTGGCGCGGTCGACCGAATGGATTGCGCTGAACAGCGCCACCGCCTCCTTCGCCTTGTTCGATTGAAGCGGCCCGATGAGATGAAGCGCGATGTCAGGATGCCGTTCGATCAACGCCGGCCATTTCGCCTTGGCCTCCTGCACCCGGTTCTCGCCGAACACGCGCTGGCCGCCCGCGATGACCGGCGCGATCGCATCGGCGCCGAATGTCTTCGATACCGCGACCAGGGTCACCGATGAGGGCGCGCGCCCCGCGTCCTTGCAGGCGCGGGCGATCTCCTCACGCACATGCTCGAGTCCTGCCGCGCCGCTGCTCATCAGATGTAAGGCCTCGGCCGCGACGTCTTGACGTCTTCACCGGCGATCTCGACCAGCGAGGCGCGGTCGACGAGCTCGAACACGCGGTCCTTCCAGCGAACCGCGTTCGATTGCAGCAGGCGCTTGAGCGTCTTGTTGGTGTGCACGAGCGACATGCCGAGCGTATCGGCGAGATGCTGCTGCGTGAACGGGAACTGAATGGTGTTGTCCTTGACCATGCCGGCTTCCTGCGCGCGCACGAAGAGGTGCAGAAGCAGATAGGCCGTCCGCTCGAGCGCGGAGCGGCGGCCGACGCTCAGGAGATGCTGGTCGATCAATTGCTCCTCGCGCGCCGCGAGCCAGGTGATGTCGAAGGCGAGCGAGGGTACGCGCGAATAGAGGTCCCACATCTTCGCACGCGGAAAAACGCACAGGGTCAGCGGCGTCAGCGCCTCGACCGAATGCTCCATCTCGCGCATCAGCGCGCCTTGCAGGCCGACCATGTCGGCCGGCAGCGCATAGTTGAGGATCTGCCGGCGGCCGTCGTCGAGCATCTTGTAGCGGAAGGCCCAGCCGGACAGCACGGTGTAGAGGTGCTCGCTGCGCGTGCCTTCACGCAGGAAGCTCGCGCCGGGATCGACGCGCAATTCGTCGACCTTGAATTCCTTCACGTAGGCGAGTTCTTCGGCGTTGAATTCGCGCAGGCTCTCGCGCTTGCGCAGGGGGCAGAGCTCACACGACGTACCGTGGCCGTTCCCCCGGCCGGACACCAAACTCATGGCCTCACGCCTGCTCCTTGCTTCGCTCTCTGAACGTTACTCATGGCAGGTTCCTGCGGCGCATCCAACGGCATAAATTCGATCGTTGCTATGTCAGAGTTTAATGCCCGATCAGGCCGTTTGCGGGACAAGCCGTGTTCCACCGAAGACATGGGGGATGCGGTGAGCAAGCCGCTCGCAGGCAAGCGATGCCTGGTGGTCGACGACGAATTCCTGATCGCGCTCGACATCCAGCAGGCGCTGGAGCAGGCCGGCGCGGCCGACGTCGTTTGCGCCGGCAATGCGACGGAAGCGCTGGCCGCGGTCAAGGCCGTGCGCTTCGACGTCGCAGTGCTCGATGTTCGGCTCGGCCGCACCGGCGGCTCGAGCCTGCCGGTCGCGGAGGTATTGGCTGCCACCGGCACGCCGTTCGTCTTCCTCACCGGCCTGCGCAGCGACAGCGCCGAGGCCCGCGCCTATCCGCAGGCGCCTGTGCTCGAGAAGCCCTATGACGCGCAGGCGCTGCTTGCCGCCATCGGCCGGGCCACCGACGGACAAGCCCGGGCCTAAGCCCAGGGTGCTCGCTCGACACCGGCGAATTCTGGCTATATTCTGGCCAGAATGCCGTTCGAGATTATCTTGGCGCCTGAGGCGGTCGAGGATTTTCGCGGCCTGAAGGCCAACGTCCGCGCGGCCGTTCGCGATGCCCTCGGACGCCATTTGCGGCACGAGCCCAGAAAGCTCAGCCGCGCCCGAATCAAACGACTTCGCGGCCTGTCGCGCCCGCAATACCGGCTGCGCGTTGATGATGTCCGCATCTTCTATGACGTGACCGAAACGACCGTGGAAATCCTGGCGATCCTGAGCAAATCGGAGGTTGAAGAATGGCTGACACGACACGGAAATCCCGGTTGAGGGAAATCCCGCTTTCCGAAGCCAAGGACGATCTCTCGCACCTGTTGCGGGAAGCGGCCAAGGGCGAGATCGTCATCACGCGTCACGGCAAGCCGGCTGGCGTGCTGATCGGCTTCGAAACCGAGGACGATTGGTTCGAGTACCGGCTGGAGCATGACCCGCGCTTTCTTCGCCGCGTCGAGAGCGCCAGGAGCAATCTGCGTGCCGGCCGCGGAACGCGGCTCGAGGACCTCTAGCGGCCCCGCCCGTTGACCCCGCGGGCCGTTTCATGCGACCACCCGGCGCCCCGTAAAGAGCCGGAAATGACTGCCGAATCGCCCAAAAACGAGCGCGCCGACCGTTACAACGCCCGCGAGGCCGAGGCCCGCTGGCAGAAGGTCTGGGACGCGGCCCAAATCTTCGCCACGAAGAACGACGACCCCCGCCCCAAATACTACGTGCTCGAGATGTTCCCCTATCCGTCGGGGCGCATCCATATGGGCCACGTCCGCAACTACACGATGGGCGACGTGGTCGCGCGCTTCAAACGCGCCATGGGCAACGCCGTGCTGCACCCGATGGGCTGGGACGCCTTCGGCATGCCGGCCGAGAACGCCGCCATGGCGCAGAAGGTGCACCCGAAGGCGTGGACCTATTCCAACATCGCGGCGATGAAGAAGCAGCTCCAGTCGATGGGCCTGTCCCTCGATTGGGCGCGCGAGGTCGCAACCTGCGACCCGTCCTACTACAAGCACCAGCAGAAGCTCTTCCTCGACTTCCAGAAGGCGGGGCTCGTCGCGCGCGAATATCGCAAGGTGAACTGGGACCCGGTCGACCAGACCGTGCTCGCCAACGAGCAGGTGATCGACGGCCGCGGCTGGCGCTCGGGCGCGCTGGTCGAGCAGCGCGATCTCTACCAGTGGGTCTTCAAGATCAGCGACTACTCGCAGGAGCTTCTCGAAGCGCTCGACACACTCGACCGCTGGCCGGACAAGGTCCGGCTGATGCAGAAGAACTGGATCGGCCGCTCGGAAGGCCTGCTGGTCCGCTTCATGCTCGATCCGGCCACGACGCCGAACAAGGAAAGCGAGCTCGAGATCTTCACGACGCGTCCCGACACGCTGTTCGGCGCAAAGTTCATGGCGATCGCGCCCGATCATCCGCTGGCCCAGGCCGCCGCGAAGACCAATCCGAAGCTCGCCGCGTTCATCGAGGAGTGCAAGCACCTCGGCACGTCGCAGGCCGCGATCGACACCGCCGAGAAGCTCGGCTTCGACACCGGCATCCGCGCCACGCATCCGTTCGATCCGTCGTGGAAGCTGCCGGTCTACGTCGCCAACTTCATCCTGATGGACTACGGCACCGGCGCCATCTTCGGCTGCCCGGCGCACGACCAGCGCGATCTCGACTTCGTCAACAAATACGGTCTCGGCAACACGCCGGTGGTGCTGCCGCCGAACACGGACCCGAAGACCTTCGTCGTCACCGACGTCGCTTATGACGGCGACGGCACGATGTTCAATTCGAAGAACGGCGTCATCGATCTGAACGGCATGACGCCGCAAAAGGCGTTCGACGCCGTCGCGAACCTTCTCGCCGGGACGACGCGCGGCAACCGGCCGGTGGCGCAGCGCCAGGTCAATTATCGCCTGCGCGACTGGGGCATTTCGCGTCAGCGCTACTGGGGCTGCCCGATCCCGGTGATCCATTGCGACAAGTGCGGCGTCGTGCCGGTGCCGGACAAGGATCTGCCGGTCAAGCTGCCGGAGGACGTCACCTTCGACAAGCCCGGCAATCCGCTCGACCGCAATCCCGCCTTCACCAATGTGAAGTGCCCGTCCTGCGGCGGCGACGCGCGTCGCGAAACCGACACCATGGACACCTTCGTCGACTCGTCCTGGTACTTCATCCGCTTCACCGATCCGTGGAACGAGCAGTCGGCGACGACGCCGGCAATCGCCAACAAATGGATGCCGGTCGACCAGTACATCGGCGGCATCGAGCACGCGATCCTTCACTTGCTCTACTCGCGCTTCTTCACGCGTGGCATGAAGAAGTGCGGCTATGTCGGCATAGACGAGCCGTTCGCCGGCCTGTTCACGCAGGGCATGGTCGTGCACGAGACCTATCGCACCAAGGGCGGCGAATGGGTCGAGCCATCCAACGTCAAGATCGAAGGCCTCGGCGACGCGCGCACGGCGACGCTGCTCAAGACTGGCGAACCGATCGAGATCGGCTCGATCGAGAAGATGTCGAAGTCGAAGAAGAACACGGTCGACCCCGACGACATCATCGCCGCCTACGGCGCCGACACCGCGCGCTGGTTCATGCTGTCGGATTCGCCACCCGACCGCGACGTGATCTGGACAGAGGAAGGCGTGCAGGGCGCGTGGCGCTTCGTGCAGCGCCTGTGGCGCCTCGTCGGCGAGATCGCCAACGTGAGCGCGCCCGCGGCGAAACCTGCCACCTTCGGCGAGCAGGCTTTGACCGTTCGGAAAGCCGCGCACCGGGCGCTCGCCGCGGTCTCCGACGACATCGGCAAGCTGCGCTTCAACCGCTGCGTCGCGCACATCTATGAATGCGCCAATGCGCTGTCCGACGCGATCGGACACATCGAAACGGCGCCGACGCCCGACCTCGCCTTCGCGCTGCGCGAGGCCGGCGACATCCTCGTGCGGCTCTTCCACCCGATGATGCCGCACCTGGCGGAAGAATGCTGGGCCTCGCTCGGCCACAAGAGCCTGGTCGCCACCGAGGCCTGGCCGGAGCTCGAGCCCGCGCTGCTGGTCGAGACCTCGGTCACCCTGCCGGTGCAGATCAACGGCAAGAAACGCGGCGATGTCACGGTGCCGCGGGACGCCGGAAAAGACGAGATCGAGGCTGCCGTTCTGGCCCTGGATGCGGTACAAAAAGAGCTGGCGGGACGCCGTCCGAAAAAGATCATCATTGTCCCGCAGAGGATCGTCAATGTGGTCGTTTGATCGCCGAGCCGTCCTCCGTTTGTCCGCCGTCGTGGGCCTCGCCGCCCTGACCGCCGGCTGCTTCCAGCCGCTGTACGGCGACAAGAGCGTCGTCCCGACCGCCGGGCTCGACGACAAGCTCGGCACCATCGACGTGATGCAGATCGAGGCGCCGAACGGCACGCGGCTGAAGCGCCTTGCCATCGAGGTGCGCAACGATCTGATCTTCGGCCTGACCGGCGGCGGCGCGGCCCAGACCTCGGCCTACGTGCTCAAGATCCAGCTCGCCTCGACACAGTCGCAAGTCATCGTCGACGTGAACAGCAATCGTCCCGACATCCAGAACTACGGCATCAACGCCAGCTACACGCTGACCGAAGTCGGCACCGGCAAGCCGGTCATCTCGGGGACCACGTTCTCGCGCGTGTCGTACAACATCCCCGGCCAGCAGCAGCGCTTCGCCGGCGACCGCGGCCTGCGCGACGCCGAGAAC
>DASTGR010000449.1:0-31185 GCA_035718885.1 Pseudolabrys sp.
CGGGACCTACATCCCGTTCGACGAGGTCAAGCGCCTGCATCGCGGCCTGCCGGCGCATGTGCTGCTCGTGCTCGACGCGGCCTATGCCGAATATGTCGAGCGCAACGACTACGAGTCCGGCATCGAGCTCGTCGCGACGTCGGAGAACGTCGTGATGTGCCGCACCTTCTCGAAGATCTACGGGCTCGCCGCGCTCCGCCTCGGCTGGATGTACGGCCCCGAGCACGTCGTCGACGCGGTCAACCGCATCCGCGGGCCGTTCAACGTCAACGCGCCGGCGATCGCCGCCGGTATCGCCGCAATTCGCGACACCGCGCACACCGAGCGCGCGCGCGCGCATAATTCGCATTGGCTGGCATGGCTGACGCAGGAACTGACGAGCCTCGGCCTGAAAGTGACGCCGAGCGTCGGTAACTTCCTGCTGATCCATTTCCCGGACACGCCGGGCAAGACGGCGAAGGAGGCCGACGCCTTCCTGACCAAGCGCGGCCTGATCCTGCGCGCCGTCGCCGGCTACAAGCTGCCGCACGCGCTGCGCATGACAGTCGGCACCGAGGAAGCCAATCGCCTCGTCATCGCCGCGCTGAAGGAGTTCCTGGGGAAGGGCAAGTGAGCAAGTCGCCTGCCCTCTTCAACCGCCTCGCGCTGATCGGCACCGGCCTGATCGGCTCGTCGATCGCGCGCGCGGCGAAGGCGCAGAACGCAGTCGGCTCGATCGTCGCCACAGCGCGCTCGCCGCAGACGCGCCGGCGTGTCGCTGAACTCGGCATTGCCGACCAGGTCGTCGAAACCAATGCGGAGGCGGTCGAGGGCGCCGATCTCGTCATCGTCTGCATTCCGGTCGGCGCCTGCGGACCGGTGGCGGCCGAGATCGGCCCGCGCCTTGCGCCCGGCGCCATCGTCTCCGATGTCGGCTCGGTCAAGGGCTCGGTGGTGCGCGACATGGCTCCGCACCTGCCGAAGGGCGTCCACTTCGTGCCGGCGCATCCGGTGGCGGGCACGGAATATTCCGGTCCCGACGCCGGCTTCGCCGAATTGTTCGTCAACCGCTGGTGCATTCTGACGCCGCCGGCCGGCACCGATGCGGCCGCGACCGACAAGCTCGCGCAGTTCTGGTCGCTGCTCGGCGCCAATGTCGAAACGATGACGCCGGAGCATCACGACCTGGTGCTGGCCGTCACCAGCCACCTGCCGCACCTCATCGCCTACACGATCGTCGGCACGGCCGATGAATTGCAGAACGTGACGCGCTCGGAAGTCTTGAAGTTCTCGGCCGGAGGCTTCCGCGACTTCACGCGCATCGCCGCCTCCGACCCGACGATGTGGCGCGACGTCTTCCTCGCCAACAAGGACGCGGTGCTGGAGATGCTTGGCCGTTTCAACGAAGACATCTCGGCGCTGACGCGCGCGATCCGCAACGGTGACGGCGACACGCTGTTCGAGCACTTCGCACGCACGCGCGCGATCCGCAAAGGCATCGTGCAGATCGGCCAGGATTCGCCGGCGCCCGACTTCGGCCGTCCGCATCCGGACCTGCCGCATACACCCTTGCCGAAGCCCTACGCCGCGGAAGAGTAATGGGCGCCCGCATCAAAGCCTCACCGTCGTCCTGAGGTGCCCGGTCGCGTCAGCGACCGGGCCTCGAAGGACCTCTGAGTCGCAACGCGCGACAATTGAGAGTCACAGACCCTTCGAGGCTCGCGTGCTCACGCCCGCGAGCGCCTCAGGGTGACGGGAGAGGTGCTGCGGTCCATCCGGGGCACGAGACTCTTAAAACAGCGCCGGCGTCTTGCCGATCGGGATCGGCCCGAGGAACATCGCGCCGTCGTCGAAGCGCAGCGGCAGCGAAACGGCCGGCTTGCCCTCGAGCGTCGTCTTCTCGCCAAGCGCGCTGATGCCGGTGCCCAGATTCTCGCTGAGCTGCTGACGCGCGGCATTGCCGAGACCGGGCGCGAACCGGTCCAGCGCGCCCGCGAGCTTGTCCAGCGCCGGCGAAGTCTGCACCATCTGCTTGGCACCGATCTTGTCGAGGAATTGCTCGACGCCGGCAATGGTCACGCGGATCTGACCGTCGAGACGGCCGGCGGCGTTGAGCGTCAACGTCCCGGCGCCGACCGCGAGAATCTCACCCTGCGCCACGCGCGCCTGCGTCACCTCGATGCGGCCGCCCGCCGCCTGCACTTCGCGCAGGCGCTCCTTCCACGGCTTCGGCGCGAAGTCCTTGACGCCGCGCAGCACCGTGTCGATCACCGCGTCGAGCGGCTCGGCTGCGGCCGGGTGCACGGCCGGAAGCGAGGCCTGTTCGAGGCGCAGCGCGGTCTCGATGCCCGCCTTGCCGTCAGCCGAGGGCGTGGCCATCCGGCCGTGAATCTCGAGGTGCCTGGCCTTGAGCCAGACCTCGCGCTTGCCGTCGGCAAGATGGTCGAGTTCGGGCGCGTCGAAGACCAGCGAGACGCGCTCGGGCGCCGATGGCAAACCGCTGACGCTGGACTGGCCGAGACGCCAGTTGGCCTCGAACTCGGGCGCCTTGCCGGGACTGGAAATGCTGACCGGCCCCTCGAATTCGCTGATCAGCAGGGTCGGCTGATAAATCTGCGCGGCGACGAGGATGCGCGGCAGCTTGATATCGAGTGGCGGGGTGAAATTCCGGAATTCGGCCGACACCGGCGCGCAGGTGACTTCGATGCGGAAGGGATAGCCGGCGATCGACTGCGATCCGCAATCATACATGCGGCCGGCCGCCCCCTCGCGCGCCTTCCAGTCGGCAATCAGCGCGCCGGCGCGATCGGCTGCATACCACCAGAACGCACTCCAGCCTGCGATCAGCGCGACGACCGCGAGCAGCAGCGCCACATAGCGGCGGCCGGTCCGGCGGCGGGACGGGATCGAGGTGTCTTCGTAGGGCATCGCCGGATCAGACATATTCCAATTGCGGCGTTTCTGCGCCGTCTGCCCTCGGCGAGCGCGGCCTTGCGCCGCGCCCGACTGGCTGGTACCGACCCCGTTCGCTGGCTCCTGTCAACGCCGCAGGCCGTTTCCGCGCAGGATGAGCACAATTATCGATCAGAGCGGCGGCGACCTTTGGGTCTTCGGCTATGGCTCGCTGATGTGGCGGCCGGGCTTCGATTTCCTCGAGCGGCGGCCGGGGCGCTGCATGGGCGCCCATCGCGCGCTCTGCGTCTATTCCTTCGTCCATCGCGGCACGCCGGAAAAGCCCGGCCTCGTCCTCGGCCTCGACCAGGGCGGCAATTGCCGCGGCATCCTCTATCGCGTCGCCGCGGAAAAGCGCGCCGAGACCATTACCTATCTGCGTGCCCGCGAGCAGGTCACCCTGGTCTATCGCGAAGCGTGGCGCTCGGTCTGGTTCCTCGACGATCCGGCCGAGCGCGTGCAGGCGCTCTGCTACATGGTCGACCGCGGCCACGAGCAATATGCCGGCCGCCTCAGCCTCGACAGGCAACTGCATTTCGTGCGTCAGGGGCACGGCCGTTCCGGCAATAACCGCGATTACGTGCTGGAGACGGTCGCCGAAGTCGAGCGGCAGGGCTATCGCGACCGCGATCTGCACCTGCTCGCCGAACGACTCAAGGGCGCGCACGGGCACGCGTGAGCGGCCTCAGGCCGCCGCCTCGGCGACGAGACGCGCCGTCGCCGGCTCGATTTCCTGCTCAAGTCGCCCGATGAAGGCCTTCTTGTCGAGCCCGGGCGGAATGAGGTCGAGGATCTCGACCACGACTGTACCCGGGCGGCGCAGGATCGAGCGCCGCGGCCAGAACACACCGGAGTTCAGCGCCACCGGCAGGCACGGCACGCCCGCCTGCGCATAGATAAAGGCAATGCCGCTCTTGTAGTCGGGCTCTGCTCCGACCGGCCGGCGCGTTCCTTCCGGGAAGATGATGAGCTGGCGACCGCGCGCGAGCTCGGCGCGCGCGGCCGCCGCCAGCCCGATCAGCGCGCGCATGCCTGCGGACCGGTCGATGCCGACCATGCGGCCCTTGATCATCAGCCAGCCGAAAATCGGAATCCATTGCAGCTCGCGCTTCATGACGAATGCCGGACTCTTGAACAGGTGCATCAGCGCGAAGGTTTCCCATGCCGACTGGTGCTTCGAGGCTACGATCAGCGCACCCGGGGGGATCTTGTCGCGGCCGCGCAACTCGAACTTCACGCCGGCGACGACGCGCAGCAGGAACAGGTTGACCCGTCCCCAGGTCTTCGCCACCTCGACGATCGCCTGGTACGGCATGACGAACGTCGGCAGGCCGATCATCAGGAAGACGACGGTGTTCAGGTAGAACAGGATGTTGAAGACGACGGCGCGCAAGGCAAAGACCATGACGCTCACGTCCCGTCCGGATCGATGCGCATGCGCACATGCGCGAAAATGAATTTCAGGTATTCGGCGAACAGGAGGCGCAGTGTCTCGCCGTTGGTCCACCAGGATTCCGACCGCACCTTTTCCGATATGACCGGATAGGGAATGAGCGTCGCCTGCGGCAGCTGATGCCGCATCTCGGCCATGGCCCGCGGCATGTGCCAGTTCGACGTCACGATGATCAGCGAGTTGAAATTGTGCTCGACCGCCCAACGCTTGGTCTCGATCGCGTTGCCGAAGGTGTTGAGAGCGGAACGGTCGAGATCGATACAGCAGTTGAACAGCTTGGAGTAGAGCGGCGTCAGGCTCGCGATCTCTCGCGCGCGCGTGTCGCGGTGCACGCCGCTGATCAGCAGCCTCTTGCCGCGCTCGGCCGCGAGAAGCTCGATGGCGTCGGGGATGCGCGCGGCAGCTCCGGTGAGCACGACGATGCCGTCGGCGCTGCGCTCGAGCGGCGCCTCCTCGGTCTGAATCTGCCAGGCGAACCAGAAAAATCCGCCCGCCAACAGCAGCACGGCGACGAGACCGGCGGTCATCGTCAGGAAACCGATTGCGCGGGCGAAACGTGCGAACATCAATCGATCATCTCGAGCGTGCTGTTGACCGTGTGCCGCGACGTGAAGGCGGTGACGCCGGCGATCAGCAGCACCTGAACCACCACCGCGGCGTAGCCGACGATCCCGATCGAGAACGAGCCGAACAGCGCCGCGGTCTGCTCGCCGCCGGCGGTGGTGCCGAACCAGCGCGACAGCACCGCCCCGATCGCGAACAGCGCGATGGCCGAGCCGCCGCCAATGGCGCCGCCTTCGAGGCCGAGCAGCAGGAAGTGGCGCTGGAAATTCTCGGCGATGAACCTGTTCTTGGCGCCGACGAAGTGCAGCACCTCGATCACCGTCTTGTTGGTGGCCATGGCGCCACGCGTGGCGAAGGTGACGGACAGGATCGTGGCCGCGATCATCAGGATCAGGATGCCGACGCCGGCTGCGATTGCCGTTCCGGACATGGCGCGCATGCGCTCGATGAAGCCGCGATGGTCGTCGAGCACGGCGCCGGGCACCTGGGTTTTCAGTACGGCGCGCAGCGCCGGCAGATCGGGCGCCGCGCCGCTCGCGATCTTGACGACGATCAACCGCGGCACCGGCAGCTCGTCGAGGCTCAAGCCCGTGCCGAGCCACGGTTCGAGCAGCTTCTCGGATTCCTGCTTGCTGTAGGCGCGGACGTCGGCGACGCCCGGCGTGTTCTTCACGATGGATGCGGCCTTCGTCACGTCGGCGTCGATATCGCGGCCGGCGGCGGGAATGATCTGCACCGTCACCTCGCGCGACACGTCCGCCTGCCAGGCGCTCGCAGCTTGGCTTACGAGAATGACGCCGCCGGTTGTGAGCGAGGCCAGGAAGGTCATGATGGCGACGACCGCCACCAGCGCCCGGCCCGATATCGAGTTGCGCGGCACCAGCGGCGTCTCGTAGCGCATCGGCGGCACCGCGGACACTTTCGGCACCGGCGTGAAATCGCTGCGGTTTTTCTCGCTCATGACATCGGGCTCAGTCGTAAATATGCAGACGGCCGTCATGCAGCACCAGGCGGCGCGCATCGTACTGGTCCATCAGCGCGATGTCGTGCGTGGCGATGACCACCGAAGTACCGGATTTGTTGAGTTCGATGAATAGCCGCAGAAGCCTCTGGCCGAGGCTCGGATCGACGTTGCCTGTCGGCTCGTCGGCGAGCAGGAGCTGCGGGCGGGCGATGACGGCGCGCGCGATCGCCGCGCGCTGCTTCTCGCCGCCGGAGAGCACCGGCGGCAGCGCCCAGATGCGCTCGCCCAGACCGACCCAGTTGAGGAGCTCGATGACCTCGTCGCGATAGCTCTCCTCCGGACGGCCCATGACCCGCAGCGGCAAAGCGACGTTCTCGTACGTGCTCATGTGATCGAGCAGCCGGAAATCCTGGAAGACGATGCCGATGCGCCGGCGAAGCGTGGCCACGGCGTCCTTGGACAGCGTGGCGACGTCATGACCGAATTGCGTGATGAGGCCGCGTGTCGGCTTCAGAGACAGAAACAGGAGCCGCAGGAGCGACGTCTTGCCGGCGCCAGACGGGCCGGTGAGGAACTGGAAGGAGTGCGGCTCGATGCGGAACGTGAGGTCGCGCAAAACCTCCGGCCCCATGCCGTAGCGCAAACCGACATTCTCGAATCGGACCACACCTGTCTCCGATCAGTCGTTCAGGGAGGTCCCCCGGGGCGGGACTCGCGCCACAAGCCGCCCCGGCGCGCTGATTCCCGCCAATACTCAAGGTTTTACAGCATTATGACCGGCCCGCCAGCCGGATTTGGGCGCCAGGTCCCGGCGGCCATGTGTCGCCCCATGGTTTCCGGTCCTTTAACGGTCGGCTGGTACGCTTTCGACCCAGGCTGCCTTAAGTCGCGGATGCCATGCTGATCGTCTGTCCGAGTTGCGCCACGTCCTACCAGATCGACACTGCGTCGGTCGGGGCGCAGGGACGTATGGTCAGGTGCGCGCGCTGCCGGGCGACCTGGTTCGCCAGCGCGCCGCGCGCCGAGGACACTGTCGACGCTTTCGTTGACGGAATTATCGCCGAGGCGGAAGCCGAACAGCCGCCTCCGCCGAAGCCCGCCGCGCCGCGCGCGCCGCTCCGCTCGGTGGCGAGCGAGGACGACTTCGGCCGCGAGGCGGAGCCCGCGCCGGAGCCCTTCCAAAATGTCGATGTGGCCGCCCAGGCGGTCGTCGCGGCCGCGGCCGAGCCGCCGCCGGTCCTGGACGATTCGCCGTCGCTGGTGCCGCCGATCGACCACATGCCGATCCCGGAGCCGGTCGCACAGCCCGAGCCCGACCCGGTCGACTCGGAGAGCTTCATCGCCCGCCGGCGCAGGCTGCAAAGCAAGCGGCAGAAGTCGCGGCGGACCTCGCGGTGGACCGCCGTGGTGCTGGTGCTGTTCGCCTTCAATGTCGCCGTCATCGGCGCCCGCAACGAGGTCGTCCGCTACCTGCCGCAGACCGCGTCGCTGTTCGCGGCGGTCGGCCTGCCGGTCAACCTGCGCCAGCTCGATTTCGAGGACGTGCACATCAGCCGCGAGGCCAATAACGGCGTGACCGTCCTGCTGGTGGACGGCAAGATCGTCAGCAAGGCGAAGAAGCCGCTCGAAGTGCCGCGGCTGCGCTTCGCCGCGCGCAACGCCTCCGGTCAGGAGGTCTACACCTGGACGGCCAAGCCTGACCGCTCGATCCTGCCGGCCGGCGAGAGCATGGAATTCCACACCAGCCTCGCCAAGCCGCCGGCGGACGCGACCGACGTCATGGTCCGGTTCTTCACCGCCTCGGACGCGATGGCCGGCGGGAAGTAACGCCGTCCCGGCTCCGCCATAAGTGCAACCCGCTCTGCATAAATACAATTTATAGTTGTATATTCGGCGTGGCTGCGCTGAAAATACCACCCCGTCGCGTTGCGGATGGTGGCGCAAATGGAATTGGCCGCGCAGGCCAGCCGAGCAGGCGTGCAGCAGCCCGCGCCGCATGCCCTATCGGGCAAACCGAGACGCGGCTGTCCCGAACTTCATTGCGTGGCCCAGTTGGTCGGCGCCGATGCGCTCAGCCTCGCCGAGTTGCGCGCCGAACGCCTTGGCACGGGCGCGGACCGGGCGCTCATCGCCATGGGCGCACTCGACGAGGAAACCTACGTGCGGGCGCTCGCCGCCGACCTCGGCGTCGCCTTCGCGGATCTCGATGATCTGCCGCGCGCGGCCTGCCCGCTTGCCGATGCAGGGCTGATCGAGGCGGCCGCCGCCGGCATGGCGACACTGACAACTGGGGACGGCCCGGTGTGGCTGATCGCGCCGCGACGCCTCGCAGCGCGCGGTCTCACCGACCTGATCCGCACGGGCCGAGCGCCGGTCCGACAATTCCGCCTGACCACAACGCGACGGCTCGACGCCTTCGTGCAGCGCGCGTGCGGCGCCACCATTGCAGAGTGCGCGGCGAATGGTCTGGCGGGTGAGCGGCCCCTGTACTCGGCGGCGCGGCTCGGGCGGCAGAACGCGTGGCGGCCGCAGGCAATGCTCACGCTTGCCGTCGCCGCAGTGACGCTCGCGCTGGCCACGGCACCTCTCGCCACCGAAGCGCTGCTGGCACTGTTCTTCATCGCCTGGCTCGCGCTGCGCCTGGCGGCGGCGCTGACGCCGCGCCCGTGCGAACGCAGGCCAAAGGAGCGGCCCGACCCCCCTCTGCCGGTCTACACCGTGATCGCCGCGCTCTACCGCGAGGCAGGGTCGATCCACGGGCTGTTGCGTTCCATTGAGCAGCTCGATTATCCGCGCGAGAAGCTCGACGTCCTGCTCGCCGTCGAGGCGGACGATCGCGAGACGCGCGAAGCCATCGCGGACTATTCGGGACCATTGCCGCTGCGCGTCATTGTTGTGCCGGCAGGCGCCCCCGCACCAAACCGCGCGCGCTCAACGCTGCGCTCGCATTTGCGCGGGGCGGCCTCACCGTCGTCTATGACGCCGAGGACCGGCCCGAGCCGGATCAGCTCCGCCGCGCCGAAGCGGCATTCGCGGCGAGCGACGACCGGCTCGCCTGCGTGCAGGCGCGGCTGTCGATCGACAATACGGACGACGGATGGCTCGCGCGCATGTTCACCGCCGAATATGCCGGACAGTTCGACGTCTTCCTCGACGGGCTCTGCGCCCTCGGCATGCCACTGCCGCTCGGCGGATCCTCCAATCATTTCGCCACCGCCGTGCTGCGCGAGGTCGGCGGCTGGGACGCGTGGAACGTGACCGAGGACGCCGACCTCGGCATGCGCCTCGCGCGGTTCGGCTATCGCGCAATGATGATCGGCTCCACCACCTACGAGGAGGCGCCGGCGCGGCTGATGCCGTGGCTCCGGCAGCGCACGCGCTGGTTCAAAGGCTGGATGCAAACATGGTGCGTGCATATGCGCCAGCCGGTGTCGCTGTGGCGCGAGCTCGGGCCGCGCGGCTTCTTCGGACTCCAGCTCGCGGTCGGCGGCAACGTCCTGGCAGCGCTGGTGCATCCGCTGTTTCTGTTCGGGTCGCTCGCCGCGGCGCTTTCAGGTGCGCCGGTCTGGAACGACGGTGAGGTCATCCTCGTCGGTCTGTATGGCTTGAGCGTCCTGACCGGATACGCGTCGTCGACCGTTCTCTGTACAATCGGCCTGTCACGACGACGGCTCTTGCGCTGCGCTTGGGTACTCGTGCTGATGCCCGTGCACTGGCTGCTTCTGTCATGGGCGGCATGGCGCGCGCTCCATCAATTGATCGTCGCGCCCTACGCGTGGGAAAAGACCGAGCACGGTCTCGCCAGACACTCGAGGCGGGCCGCGCCACTAACGCGGGCGCTCATCGCATTGGAACGGGAAGTGGCGGCGCTGGAGGCGGTCGGACTTATCGATGCGGTCAAGCGCGGCGAGCCTCGGGCGCGGTGGCGGCCGCCCGCTCAACGATGAGGCAGGCCGATGCGCCGGCGCCGGTGCGCCATGGCGGCGTGCTTCGCGAACTCCGAACAGACGAGATAGCCGGCGACGAGCACACCCATCGCTGCGAACATGGCCGGCGGCAGCGGCACGAAACCAAGCGGCGCACCGAGCGGCGTCAGCGCCAGGATCATTGCCGCCGCCAGCGCGCCGAGCGAGGTGACGACCAGCACCTTGTGCGGCCGGCTTTTCCATACCGAATGGGCGGTGCGGATGAGGAAGATGACGAGGATCTGCGTCGCCATCGATTCGACGAACCAGGCGGTACGGAACGCCTCCGGCGCGGCGTGGAACGCCTTCAGCAGGATGAGGAAAGCGGCAATATCGAACACCGACGACAACGGCCCCATGATCAGCGTGAAGCGCAATAGCTCCGACATCTCGAAGCCGTGCGGCCGCCGCACGTCGGCGCGCTCGACGCGGTCGTACGGAATGCCGATTTCGGAAAGGTCGTAAATCAAATTGTTGAGCAGTACCTGGATCGGCGTCAGCGGCAGAAACGGGATGAACAGGGAGGCGAAGGCCATGGACAGCATGTTGCCGAAATTCGACGAAGTGCCCATGCGCAGGTACTTCATGATGTTCGCGTACGTCCGCCGGCCCTCCTCGAGACCGGACGCGACGACGCCGAGGTCAGCCTCGAGCATGATCATGTCGGCGGCGGCGCGCGCGACCTCGGTCGCCGTGTCGACGGCCAGGCCCACTTCGGCGGCATGTAGCGCGGGAGCGTCGTTGATGCCGTCGCCGATGAAGCCGACGGTGTGGCCGCAGGCTTGCAGCGCGTGGATGATGCGCGTCTTCTGATCAGGTGAGACGCGCGCGAACACGTCGACATGGTTCGCCTTCACGGCCAGCGCGGTGTCGCTCAGTTCGGCGATCTCGGCGCCGGTGAGGAGTCCGCGCGTCGGGATATTCAGCGTGGCGACGAGATGCTGCACACTCGCCGCGGCATCGCCCGAGATGATCTTGACGCGTACGCCGGCGTTCTCGAGCCGCTTGATGGCTGCGGCGGCCGTCTCCTTCGGCGGATCAGCGAATACGCAGAGGCCAGCGAAGATGAGGTCCTTTTCGTCGCCGACTCCGGCCTTCGTCGTGCCGGGCATGGCGCGGGTTGCAACGGCGATGCAGCGCAGTCCCTGGGACGCCTTGTCGTGTTGGAGCCGTTCGATCGCGTCGCGCCTCGTTGCGTCGAGCGGCACGACGCCGTGCGGCGTTTCGACGGACACCGACAGCGCGAGGATGTCCTCCGGCGCGCCCTTGACGATGAGCAGGCGTTCCCCCGACTTCTCCGCCAGCACCGAGACGCGCCGGCGGTCGAAGTCGAACGGTACGTCGGCAAGGTAATGCCAGTCGGCAAGCCTCACGTCGCGCGAGGCGGCGAGGATGGCGTCGTCGAGCGGGCTCTTGAGCTTCTGCTCGAAGCCGCTGTTGACGGCGGCGAGTTCGCGCACGCGCACGCTGTCCTTGCCGTCGGCGGCCGGCGTATCGACGAGCGCGATCTTCGCCTGCGTCAGCGTCCCAGTCTTGTCGGTGCACAGCACGGTCATGGCGCCGAGGTCGTGAATGGCGGCGAGACGCTTCACCACCACTTTGCGCGCGGCCAACCGCACCGCTCCTCGTGACAGCGTGACTGTCATGACCATCGGCAGCAATTCCGGTGTCATGCCAACGGCGAGTGCCACCGCGAACAGGAAGGATTCGATCACCGGACGCGCGGCAACGAGATGCGCGAACAGCACGAACAGGACGAGGAAACCGGTCAGGCGCAAGACGAGCCCGCTGAACGCATTTAGGCCGCGTTCGAGACTGCCGGGCGTCTCGGCCGAAGCGAGTGCCGCCGCGATGCCGCCGAAGCGCGTGTCGGGACCGGTGGCGACGACCAGCATCGAGGCCGTGCCGCGCACCAGCGCCGTGCCGCCGAACAGTGCGTTGAACGCTTCCGCCGGCGCTGTGGCGGCGCAAGAGCCCGCTCGCTTGTCGACGGGGAAGGCTTCGCCCGTGAGCAGCGACTCGTCGGCCTGCGCGCCTTCCGCCGCGAGCACGAGCCCATCGGCCGGAACCAGATCGCCGGCGGCGAGCGCGACGATGTCGCCGGGCACGATGTCTTCAACCGGCGTCTCCTTAATTTCGCCGCCGCGCCTCACCGTGGCCCGCACGGCGACCGAATGCTTGAGCGCGTCGACCGCCTTCTGTGCGCCGTGCTCCTGACTCACCTCGAGCGCGATCGAGGCGGTGAGGATGACGAGGATGATGCCGCCACTGGCGAGATCGCCAACGGCGGCCGAGACGACCGCCGCGACGATGAGAATGGCTATCAGCGGATCGGTGAGGCGCTTGCCGATTCTGGCGAGGATACGCCGGCGCGGCGCCTCGGCGACGACGTTGCGGCCTTCGCGGGCGAGCCGCGCGACAGCGACGTCGGACGAAAGGCCCGCCGCCGTCACGTTGAGCTCCGAGAGCAGCGCGTCGGCGCCGCGGGTCCAGAATTCGTTCGATGGGGCGACGGCGGGCGGCGTTGGCATGGCGGAGTGTCCGTCCCTGCCGCCCCTGCGGCACTATCCGGCGAGCTTGGCCTTCACCAGCGCGCTCGCCTTACCGAAGTCCATCTGCCCGGCGTACTTGCCGCGCAGCACGCCGATGACCTTGCCCATGTCCTTCATGCCGGCGGCGCCGGTCTCGGCGACGGCGGCGTCGATCGCGGCCTTCATCTCGGCTTCGGACATCTGCTGCGGCAGATAGGCGGAGATGATGGCGATCTCCTCCTGCTCCTGTTTGACCAGATCGGCGCGGCCGCCTTTTTGATAAAGCTCAACCGATTCCTGCCGCTGCTTGATCATCTTCTGCAGGATCGACAGCACGGCCGCGTCGTCGAGCGGCTTGCCAGTGGTGCGCGCCTCGATGTCGGCGTTCTTGAGCGTCGAATTGACCATGCGCAGCGTCGAGACCGCCCGCTCGTTCTTGGCCTTCATGGCCTCGGTCAGGGCCTTGTTGATGTCGTCGCGCAGCATGAGCGTGTTGTCCCTTCAGTTCACCGGCTGATGGCCGGCGTTTTCGCCGAAAGCGTCCTCGCGGTAAAGCCCGAGCGCCTTCATGACCGGCAGGTCGTTAAAAGAGAATAGACAGGCGTCTTCCGAGCTCGAGGCGTTGCCGTGCTCGTGGAAGGCCCAGGCCGGCACGCAGAAGATGTCGCGCTTCTTCCAGTCGAAGCGCTTGCCGTCGATGATCGAATAACCGGCGCCCTTGGCCACCTGATAGACCGTTGAGCCGGTGTGGCGGTGCGCGCGCGTCTTCTCGCCGGGACGCAGCATCTGCATCGCGGCGCCGATCGTCTGCATCACCGGCCCGCCGGTCTGCGGATTGATGTAGTTCATCAGCACGCCGTCGAAGGGCGAGCCGTCGGTCGCGTTGGCGTATTTCGACAGCGCCTCGTAGGTCGGCTCCCATTCGTATTTGAGGAGCGGCGAATAGGCCTTGCGCCAGTCAGAGCCCGCCGGCTGGAGGCCCGGCGCGCCCCAGGTCATCGAGGCGTCGTCGACGGCGTACGTGACGGCCTGCTTCAGGTCCGGATGCACGGCGTAGAAGTTCGCCTCCAGCGCATTGACCAGCGGGATGTCGAGGCCGTCCTGCCAGATGCAGTCGGTGCCGGACGCGTCGACGCCGTGCTCGTGCCAGGAGCCGTTCGGCGTCAGCACGAAGTCATTTTCCCCCAACGTCATCTTGTGGCCGTCGACGACGGTGTAGGCGCCCTTGCCTTCCATGATGAACCGAAGGGCCGAGGCCGAATGCTGGTGCGCCGAGGCGACCTCGCCGGCCTTCATCACCTGGAGGCCGGAATAGAGCCAGCCGACGGCGGCGGCGACGTCCTTGCGACCGGGATTATTGAGATAGATGACGCGGCGCCCGGCCTTTTCCGGCGCCACGAGCTCGAGCGAGCGCAGGACGTGGCTGCGCAGGTCGGCATAGCGCCAGAGCACCGGGACCGAGGTGGATTTCGGCTGCCAGGGCTCGATCTTGTTGGCGACGGTCCACAGCGCGGCGGCGTCGAAGCGTTCGAGGTCGTTGTAATAGGCGTCGAGTTCGGGGGTGTCCTCGACATTGGCCCGTCCGGCTACGTCCTCGCGGTAGTTTTCCCGTGCTCGCGCCATGACTTGCTCCCTGTCGCCGCCCCGCCCCGGAATACCGCCGAAAGCGCTGTGCGTGCCGGTTTCCGGGCCTTGCTATGGGCACCATGATACGCAATTAAGAGCCCATGACCCAGACACAAGGAAACCCGGCCGGGGCTTGGGCGGAACCCAAAGCCACGGCAGTTTTGGTGCTGGCCGACGGAACGGTGCTCGAGGGTTTCGGCCTCGGCGCGACCGGCCATTCGGTCGGCGAGGTGTGCTTCAACACCGCCATGACCGGCTATGAGGAGATCCTCACCGACCCCTCCTATGCCGGGCAGATCATCACCTTCACGTTCCCCCACATCGGCAATGTCGGGACCAACGAGGAGGACATCGAGAGCGTCAACATGGCGGCCCGCCCGGGCGCCTGCGGCGTAATCCTCCACACCAACATCACCTCGCCGTCGAACTACCGCGCCACGCGCGGCCTCGACGAGTGGCTGAAGGCCCGCGGCATCGTCGGCCTCGCCGGCGTCGACACGCGGGCGCTGACCGCACTGATCCGCGAGAAGGGCATGCCCAACGCCGTGATCGCGCACGCGCCCGATGGCAAGTTCGATCTCGACGCGCTCAAGAAGGAAGCGCGCGAGTGGCCTGGCCTCGTCGGGATGGACCTCGTGCCGCAGGTGACGAGCGGCCAGCGTTTCACCTGGGACGAGACCGAGTGGGTCTGGGGCAAAGGCTACGGCCGCGTCGAGAATCCTGAATTCCACGTCGTCGCCATCGACTACGGCATCAAGCGCAACATCCTGCGTCTGCTCGCCGGCGCCGGCTGCAAGGTAACGGTCGTCCCAGCGACGACGCCGGCGGACGACATCATGGCGCTGAAGCCCGATGGCGTTTTCCTGTCGAACGGACCGGGCGACCCGGCCGAGACCGGCAAATACGCGGTGCCGGTGATCCAGCAAGTGGTGAAGAGCGGCACGCCGACATTCGGCATCTGTCTCGGCCATCAGATGCTCGGCATCGCCATGGGCGGCAAGACGCAGAAGATGCATCAGGGCCATCACGGCGCGAACCACCCCGTAAAGGACGTGACCACCGGCAAGGTCGAGATCACCTCGATGAACCACGGCTTCGCGCTCGACAAGGATACGTTGCCGAAGAACGTCGAGCAGACGCACTTCTCGCTGTTCGACGGCTCGAATTGCGGCATCGCCTTGAAGGACAAGCCGGTGTTCTCGGTGCAGTACCACCCGGAAGCGTCACCCGGCCCGCGCGACAGCCACTATCTGTTCACGCGCTTCGTCGAGATGATGCGACAGAAGAAGCAGAAGAAGAGCGCGTAATTCTTTCCGTCATGGCCGGGCTTTATCCGGCAATGACAAGAACTAAAATGGCCGAACCCCTCACCTTTCAATTCGCAGACGACGGCGCGGTGCCGAACAACGCGCTGCCGGTCGTCGTCTACGCGAGCGCGATCGACTTGAAGCACAGCCGCGATCCGGCCGCGGCGATTGAGGCGCTGTTTCGCTCGAACGGCTGGGGCCGCGACATGTGGCGGAACGGCGTCTTCCCGTTCGTGCATTATCACGCGGCCATTCACGAGGCTCTCGGCATCGCCCGCGGCCGCGGCCGCATTCAGCTCGGCGGGCACCAGGGCCAGGCGTTCGAGCTGAAGGCCGGTGACGTCGCCGTGCTGCCAGCGGGAACCGGCCATCAGAAGCTCGCGGCAAGCGACGATTTCCTCGTCATCGGCGGCTACCCGCCGGAGGGCGAGTACAATCTCTGTCGCGGTGACAATCCCACCGAACGTGATAAGGCCTTGCAGACGATCCCGCGCGTGCCGCTGCCGAAGAGCGATCCCGTGCTCGGCCCGAGCGGCGGCCTGACCGATCTGTGGACCCGCTGATGGACTGGATCAGCTTCTACGACTTCAAGCATTCCGTGATCTACGTGAATGCGCGGCACCGCGACGTGCACTACCGCACCATCGCGACCGACATCGCCAAGCTCGTGCCCTCGCCCGACGCGCGCGTGATGGACTATGGCTGTGGCGAGGCCAACTCGGCGACCATCCTGGCCGACGCCTGCGCGCACCTGACCATGGTCGAGGCCGCGCCGAACGTGCGCGCCGCGCTGGCCGAGCGCAACGCCGGCAATGCCAAGATCTCTGTGATGACGCCGGAGCAGGCCGCGGCGCAGCCGGTCGGCTCATACGACATGATCGTGCTGCATTCGGTGGCACAGTATCTGAGTAGCGCCGAGCTCGACAATCTCATGGCGACGTTCCGCCGCCTGCTCAAGCCGACCGGCACCTTCGTGCTCGGCGACATCATCAAGCCGCGGCTTGCCGCGCCGATGGCTGCGCTGGCGCTGCTCCGCTTCGGCGCCGAGAATGGATTCTTCTGGGCGGCGGTCGGCGGGCTGATCCGCATCGTCGTGTCCGACTACTTCAAGATCAAAAGCAAAGTCGGCCTCTCGCACTACGAGGAAGCCGACATGCTGAAGAAACTGCGCGCGGCAGGCTACGAACCGGCGCGCGCGCCGCGCAATATCGGCCACAACCAGCAACGCATGACGTTCCTGGCGCGGCCGCTAACCGGCCGTTAACCGCGCGCGCCACAGGAACTCACAGCGCCTGCCCGTTCAACTTTTCGTCAAGCCTGCCTGCGTTAAGACGGCGTTGGCCCGGTGGCGGAGTGGCGACGCAGAAGCCATGCACGGTCTTCCAGCCTGGTTCGATTCCAGGCCGGGCCTCCAACTTCATCGCCTAGAACTTTCGCAACATCGAAACCGGGCCGCGCGGTGCGCTGTTGCTACCGGTCGGCGAGGACCGCTATCGTGACATCCGTCAAGGGATAACACGTGGAGGGGGACATGCGGCTCGCCAGAACCTGCTCGATCGCATTTTGTGCGGCAATTATGCTCCTGGCGCAGGGCGCGTCACGCGCCGAGCCTGTCAAGATCCGCGTCTCCTGGATCGCGCCGCTCTCCAACTGGGCCTCGTTGCTCATGGAGAAGAAGGACCTCGCCCGGCACATGGGCACGAGTTACGTGCTCGAGCCGGTCCGCTACTCCGGCACGCCGCAGCAGATCACGGCGCTCGCCAACAACGAGCTCGAGGTCGCCAACCTCGCCTACACGACATTGCCCATCGCCATCCACAATGCCGGCCTCTCCGACCTGCGGGTCATCGCCGACGAATTGCAGGACGGCATTCCGGGCTATTACTCGCAGGAATACATGGTGCTCAAGGACGGGCCCGTGCAGCGCATCGAGGACATGAAGGGGCGCGTGATGGCGATCAACGCCGCCGGCGGGGCCGTCGATATCGCGATGCGCAAGATGCTGCGCACCAAGGGGCTCGAGGTCAACCGCGACTTCGTGCAGATCGAGGCGCCGCTGCCGTCTATGCGCGCGATCCTCGCCGACAAGAAGGCCGATATGGTGCCGCTGGTGGTGCCGTTCTCGTTCGATCCGGAGCTGCGCAAGATCGCCAAGCCGCTGTTTCTCAACAGCGACGTCATGGGCGTGACGCAGCTCCTGTTCTGGACCGCGCGGAAATCCTTCATCGACAAGAACCGCGCCGCCATGGTCGATTTCATGGAAGACACGCTGCGCATCACCACCTGGTTCCTCGACCCGAAGAACCATGCGGAGGTCATCGCGATCGCGTCGCGCGTGACCAAGCAGCCGCCGGAGCGCCTCGGCTGGGTTTTCACCAACAAGGACTATCATCACGCGGCAGGCATGCGGCCGGACCTCGTGGCGCTCCAGCGCAACGTCGCGCTCGTGAAGGAGCTCGGCCTGACCGACAAGGACACCGACGTCGCCAAGTACTCCGACCTGAGCCTTCTCGACGAAGCCGCAAAGCGTCTGAAATAATCAGCCAGGAGCGCTCATTGGACTCCGCCAAGACACATCGCATCTGGGCGCAGGGCGCGACCGACCAGGTCGGCCACCGCAACTACCTCGCAAAGCTGCTGCCGCACGTGAAGGCCTGCACCGATCCGGGTTTCGAGATCGAGTTCAAGACCATGACGCCGTCGGTGACGACGGTGCACGCCCTCTCCGAGGCTCGGGTCGCCCGCGCGGTCATGCGCGGCGCGATCACGGCCGAGCGCGAAGGCTATGCCGCGTTCTACATGAACCACTTCCAGGACGTCGGGCTTTTCGAGGCGCGGGCCTCGGTCAACATCCCGGTCCTCGGGCTCGGCGAGACGACGCTTCTGCACGCTTGCACCATGGGCCGTAAGCTCGGCCTGATCACGATCCACCCCGCCTTCATTCCGATCCACAACGACCAGATCTACCGCTACGGCCTGCAACAGCGCGTCGCCGGCGTCCGCGCGATGAACGCCAATATCAGCGACTACATGGAGGCGTTTGCTGCGCCTGAGAAAAAGGCGGCGCTTTGGTCGAGCTTCGAACGCGAGGCACGCCGGCTCATCGACGACGGCGCCGACGTCATCGTTCCGACCGGCGGCATCACCATGATGCTGTATGGCCAGGAATCGAACGCCAATGTCGACGGCGCTCCGATCGTCAACGGTGTGACGGTGATCGTCAAAGCGGTCGAGATGGCGGTCAAGCTGAAGCAGCTCGGCGTATCGGTCGTCAGCCGCATCCCGCAGTCGGGGATGGCGCTGCCGTCATCACAGACGCTGGACGAATTCCTTCAGCACGGCTGAAAGCGCTTTCCGCGCGATCGGAGGCCCGCCGGGCCTCCGCCGCGCCAAGCACAATGGACCGCGCGGCCTATTTCACCGCGCCGCCGGTGATCCCCGAAATGAAACGATCGAGGAACAGATTGTATGCGATCGCCACGGGGATCGAGGCGATCAGCGCGCCGGCCATGATCTCGCCCCAGTAGAACACGTCGCCACGGATCAGGTCGGTGGCGACCCCGAGCGTGATCGGTTTCTGGTCCGACGCCGAGACGAAGGTCAGCGCGTAGACGAACTCCTGCAACGTCAGCGTGAACGTGAAGATCACGGTCGTCAGGATGCCCGGCACGGAGAGCGGGATCGCCATCTTCATGAAGGCGCCGAACAGGCTACAGCCGTCGACGATCGCGGCCTCCTCGATCTCGCGCGGCATGGACTTGAAGAAGCCCATCAAAAGCCAGGTGCAAAAGGGAATCGTGAAAGTCGGGTAGACGAGCACCAACGCCCACATCGAATTCTGCAACCCGAGCATCGCAATCACGCGCGACAGCGGCAGGAACAGCAGTGTCGGCGGCACCAGATAAGTGAGGAAGATGCCGATACCGAGCGCCTCGCCGTTGCGCCCGGTCATGCGCGCCAGGCTGTAGGCGGCCGGCAACGCAGTGACCAGAGTGATCAAGGTCACAACCACGCCGATGATCAGCGAGTTCAGGAGCCAGGTCGTGAACAGCGTCTTCTCGAACAGATAGCGGAAATGTTCGAGCGTCGGCGGATCGTTGAACCAGAACGGGATGTTGCTGACGTTGTAGAGGTCGCCGTTCGTTTTGAACGACGTGATCAGCATCCAGTAGAACGGGAATGCGGCGAGCAGGAAGAAGAAGATGACCGCCGTGTAGAACGACGTCTCCTGAACGACGGTCTTGGCTGTTGTGCGCGCCATGTCAGATCTCCCGGCGCCGAATGAAGCGCAGCATCACCACGACGATGACGAGCAGCACCGGCAGCATGAACAGCGAGATGGCGGCGCCGTGGGACACGTCGCCGGATACGATGCCAGTCTGGAATCCGGCGAAGCCGAGCACCGATGTCGCCCCGACGGGTCCGCCGTTCGTCATCAGGAAGACGATCGACAAATCCGTGAAAGTGAACACGATGCCGAAGACGAGGCCGATGGCCACGATCGGCAGAATCATCGGCATGATGATCTGGTAGTTGCGCCGCCAGAAGCCGGCGCCATCGACGGTCGCCGCGTCTATCACGTCCTGCGGCACCGCGGTGATGCCGGCCAGGAAGATGACGATGGCGAACGGGAAAAACCGCCAAGCATTGACGACGATGATCGACAGCATGGCGAGATGCGGATTGCCGAGCCAGTTCGGCGCGTCCGCGCGGTCGATGAACCCGGCCGCGATCATCGTCCAGTTGATGACGCTGTAGAGACTATCGAACATCCACTGCCAGGCGACCGTGGCGAGCGCGACCGGAACCGCCCAGGGTAATATGATGAGCGCGCGTACGATCTTGCGCCCGGGAAACGGGCGCAGCAGCAGCAGTGCGCCGAACTTGCCGAGCACAAGACCGAGGATCTGCGACCCAAACGTGAAGACGAAGGTGTTCCACAACGTGTCCCGGAAACTCGGATTTTCGAGGATGTCGACGAAGTTCGACAGCCCGACGAAGTTCCATTCCGGATTGTAGATCGTGTAGCTGCTGACTGAGTAATAGATCGCCATCAGAAACGGCACGCCGACAAGCAGCAGCACGTACAGGATTGCCGGCGCGACGAAGATCGCGCCGAGGACGTCGCGGCGGTCCAATATGAACCGGAAGCGCGAGATCGGTTTCGGGACTGAATCTGCGATTGCAACCATGGTCGAATATCCGTCCTAATGCCGGCTGGTGCGGTTGCCGTCCTTGTCGAAATAGCGCATCGCGCCATTACGCACGGCGAAGGGATGCCACTCGCCGGGGCGGATGCTGGCTTCGGCGACGTGCGCGGGCGGCAGCTTGGCCGTCACGATCTGCTTCGGATCGAAGCCTTCGACCACGCCGTAAACGATGCGTTCCGAGCCGAGATATTCGGAGCGGTCGACCCGGAATTTGAACTCGGCAAAATTCTGATCCTCCATCATGTCCTTCGGCAGGAAATTCTCCGGCCGGAAGCCGACGGCGCCGCCGTTCTGGTCGAGGATATTCATCGGCGGTGTGCCGACGAAGGTGGCGACGAACCGGTCGGCCGGATCGTCGTAGATCTCGGTCGGCGTTCCGACCTGGCGCACGCGCCCGCCGTCGATGACGGCGATGCGGTCGCCCATGCCCATCGCCTCGACCTGATCGTGGGTCACGTAGATCGTGGTCAGGCCGACCCGCTGCTGGAACGCCTTGATCTCAAGGCGCGCCGAGGCGCGCAGCTTGGCGTCGAGGTTCGACAGCGGCTCGTCGAGCAGCAGCGCGGTCGGCTCGCGCACCAGTGCGCGGGCGAGCGCAACGCGCTGGCGCTCGCCGCCGGACAGTTCGCGCGGCTTGCGGTCGAGCAGGCGCTTGATGCCGAGCAATTGCGAAGCCCATTCGACCTTCTTGTCGATCTCCTCGCGCGGCACGCGCTGGGTCTTGAGCGGGAAGGCGATATTGTTGCGCACCGTGTAGTGCGGATAGAGCCCATAGCTCTGGAACATCATCGCGACCCCTCGGGCGCGCGGCGGCAGCTCGTTGACGATGTTGCCGCCGATCAGCAGGTCGCCGCTGGTCTGCTGCTCAAGTCCGCAGATGATGCGCAAGTAAGTCGTCTTGCCGCAGCCCGAGGGGCCGAGCAAAACCATGAATTCGCCGTCGGGAATCGTGAGCGAAATGCCGTTGACGGCTGGAACCTCGCCGAATTTCTTGACGATGTCCCGGGTCAATACCGCAGCCATTGAACCTCCCAGTCTCCAGAGCAAAAGGCTCTGCCCGCCGATTGGCCGGCGGCACGTTGTTTCAGGTTGCCCCTCTTGAGCCCGCGTCCCACAACGCCGGCGAACCCGGACCGCGCGCAGCTACGCGCGGTCCGGGCGTGCTCGATCAGGCCTTGCCAGCCCACTTCTTCATGATGCCTTCGCACTGCTGCGTGGCCCACTTGACCGAATCCTCGGCGCTCATCTGGCCGGTCGCGGTCTTCGCCATCATGTCGTTGATGATGAACTGATAGTAGATCTCGTCCATCGCCGGCGTGGCCGGTCCCGGATAGCCCGGGATGGCGGACCACTTGTCCGAGTCCTGAAGGATCTTCAGCTTGTCCTTCGGCGTCGACGTTTCGTCGTTCGCCAGGATCGGCATCGGCTTCGGCACAAGGCCGGCGAAGCACGGGTTGTTGTAGCCCTCGCTCGCCTTGAAGGCTTCCGGCCAGTTCGCCGAATAGTGGCGCAGGAACGCCTTCGCCGCGTCCTTGTTCTTGGCGAATTTCCAGATACCGTAGAACTCGGACGCCGCGCCCATCATCATGCCCGCCGGACCCTTCGGCGGCTCGATGACGTAGATGTCGTCGGCCAGCTTCTTGTTGGACTTCTGAGTCGTGCGATAGGCCGAGATCGGGTTGATAATGTACGACCCGACGCCGGAGGCGAGATACTGGTTGTTGCTGGAGTCGTTCCACGACAGAACTTCCGGCGTCATCGCTTCCTTGTAGAGCGCGGCGACGTATTTGACCGCCGCGACCGTTTCCTTGCTGTTGAGCGTGATCTTCTTGCCGGCCTTGTCCTGCTCGCCGGCGCCAAAGCTCCACAAGAGGCCGCGCCAGGTCGTGCTTGGGTCGTTGCTGTGACCGAGCGAGATGCCGACGGGGTGGCCTTTCGCCTTCAGCTTAGCGCCGCCGATCCGCAGGTTGTCCCAAGTGTCAGGGACCACGCCAACTTCCGCCCACAGGCTCTTCTGATACATGCCGGGGAAGTTGATGTAGAAGTCCGGGAATGCTGACCAGGTGCCGTCATCGGCGTTGTAGCCGAGCTGCGTGCCGATCGTGGATACCTTGCCGTACTTCTTCTCGGTCTCCTTCACGAGGTCGGCGACGTCGATGAAGAATTTACGGTAGAGGTGCGCGCCACCGGCGCCGTTGAAGCCGAACAGGTCATGGCCCGATTGCGCCGAAGCCTCGGCGGCCGCACGGGCTGGCACGTTCTGCACGGGGATGTGGTCGACGGTGACCGCGACGTTGTTCTTCTTGCCCCACTCCTTGGCGAAATTATCGAACCACGTGTCGTATTCGGGCACGAAATGCGCCCATTGTACTATCGACAGCGCCTTGTCGGCGGCGAAGGCCTCGTTCGCCACGAACGGCGAAAAGACCGGCGCGGCGGCAATGCCGAGGCCGGTAGTCTGGAGGAAACGGCGTCTCGTGACGCGTCCCGAAGTGCTCATGATGCGTTCTCCCTCTGGGTTTCAGTCGGATGGGGCGACGCAGGGGACGCCTCCTCCACTGTTTTTGCTCTTGTTGGCGCGACCATCGTAACGCTCTCGTTACGGCGCGCCAGCAATTAACAAGTCAGCATCGCTTACCTATCTGGAAAACGGCGCACACGCGTCGACGAACGGAAATTGGTTCGGAGTCCGATATATTTAAGCGAACCACAGGGGGCGGGCGTGCAGCATTTCATTAGCACAGGCCAAGGCTTTGCAGGTCCTTCTCCGACTCGGGCAAGCGGCCCGGAGCGAGCCGCTGTGCGAGGTTGTCGACACTGCCCGCCCGTGACGCGCCGTCGCGGCGCATCGATACGTGGTCGCAAAAAAGCCCATGGTTGCGAATTCAGCGCCGACACTTGAGCGGGATCAATGCCCTGGCTCTGCCGCCCCATAGCCTATGGCGCAGAGGTGAATCATGCAGACCGACTTGACGGACCATCACACAATTTTCGCGGCGATCGCCCGTTGGGTGAAGAACTATCGCGAAACGCTGGGTTCCAGTCGCGAACTGGCGCAATGCGATCCGCAGGATGTTGCCGCGATCGCGCAGGACCTGATGATCAGCCCGGCGGAGCTCAAGTCGCTCGCCGACAAGAGCCCGGACAGCGCTCGTCTGCTCTACCGCATGCTGGCGGCACTCGGGGTCGATGCCGGCGCACTGTCCGATCGGGACCCCATGGTGATGCGCGATTTAGAGCGGCTGTGCGTGTCCTGCACGCACAAGCGCAAATGCGCGCACGAACTCGCGACCGGCGGCGCCGCGGACCACTATGAGGAATTCTGCCCGAACGCCTACACGCTCGACATGCTGCTGGCGCAACGCGAGCGCGCGCCTGCTGCCGGGCGGACCTAACGCCTTCGAAACGTTAGAGGATGTCACCGCGCCAGGCGGTGGCGTCGTCGCCTCGCACCCGCTCGGCGCGGATCAGCAGGTCGAGCGCACGCCACGGCTTCTGCATATATTCGGTGCTGTCCGGCAGATCGCGCACCCGATCGCCCGAGGCGCCCGACGTGACGATGACCGGAACAGTCGGGGTCTTCGTCTTCGCGATGTGCGCCAGCTCGACCCCATCCATGCGTCCTGGCAGCCGCAAGTCGGTGAAAATCATGGCGATCTCGCCGCGCTTGGCGTCGATGACGGCGGCGCCGGCCTCCGCGCTTGCGCACTCGATGACGTTGAAGCCTGCCTCCTCGAACACGGTGGCGGCGAGCGACCGCTGATCCTCGTCGTCCTCAACCACGAGGACAATACTGCGGGCAAATGGCTTCGACTGACCCATGGCGGCCTCGCAAGCAATGTTTGCGCTTTGCAGCTAACGCGCCCCCGCCGCGGTTTGTTCGCGCGCGCTCCTCATAATTCCCACAAACAATAGCAGCGCGCTGGAGCCATTATTATTTTCGGAAAATGAAAGTTTCGCGGGTTCCGGTTCGATGGGGAACTCATTGCTTTTACAGGCGGCGCAATCCGGCAAAGCGCAGGCGCCGTGCACATTCGTCGACGACGAGTCCCGACAATATGAGCCCCGCGCCGACCAGCGGCAGACGATGCGGCGCGATCATCTGCAAGGCCAGCGCGCCGATCACCCCGGATGCGGATGTGCCGCCATAAACCGCCATTGTATGGAGCGCGAGCAAAATCGACGCCGAACGCGGCGCACTATCGAGAAGGCGGTGTTGCTGCGGCACGACGAAGCCCCAGCCGCAGACGCCCCAGACCAGCATGGCGCCCGCCGCCATCGTGGCAGACGCACCCGTCCACGGCATCAGTGCAAAATCGGCCAACAGCAGCAGCAGCAGCACGCGCACCACCGCGGCGCTGCCGAAGCGGTCCGTAAGACGGCCGGCGAGCGTTGCGCCGACGATGCCGGAAAATCCCCAGATCGACTGGAGCAGCGCCATGCGCGCACCGTCATTGCCGGTCGCGCGATCAAAGATGACGCTGATGTAGGTATAGCTGATGTAAAGCCCGGTCAGCACAAGGAAGGTGACGAGGAGCGTGACGATGACACCCGGTTCGCGCAGCGGACGCAAACGCTGGCCAACCGACGCCCCGTCCATCTCCACACCGATGCGGATCGTGGCGAGGATCGCGACTACGAGAACTGCGGCCACGACCGCAACAAGCAGGAATACGGCGCGCCAGCTCAGCACGGTGCCGACCAGCGTGCCGAGCGGCGAGCCGAGCGCGGTCGCGCTGCTCAGGCCGATCATCATGATCGATAAGGCACGGCCGCGCTGTCCGTCCACCGCAAGGCTGGCGGCGCTGGCGCTCGCTGCCGGCGCAAACAGCGCCGCGCCCAAACCCGCAAAGGCCCGCGCGGCGAGCACGGCGGCGAAGCCTGGCGCCAGCGCGGCCGCGACATTGGCGGCCGCAAAGATCGCCAGACCCGTCACGACGGCGCGCTCGCGCCGCCAGTGGGCGGTCAGCGTCGCAATGAAGGGACTGCACAGCGCATATGCCAGCGCGTATGCGGTGATGAGTTGCGCCGCCGCTGCGATCCCGACATCGAGGTCGCGAGCGATACGCGCAAGCAGCGGCGCGATCACGAAGGCGTCGGTGCCGATCGCGAACATTCCGGCCGCAAGGAGGACGAGGCGCGAACCGCCGGCCGCGACGACTGGCGTGGATCCGGATACGGGTGAGGTCATCCCGTGGGTGTTTTCAAACGTCGCGCCGCAAGAAGGGCGACGAGGCTGACGATGGCCGCAGCAACGAGGTAGAAGGACGGCGCCGCCGGATCGCCGGTCTCGATGATGAGCCAGGCGTGAACGAACGGAGCTATGCCGCCAAAGACGGCGACTCCGATCGCATAGGACAGGGACAAGCCGGCACTCCGTGCACGGACCGGGAAGAGTTCGGCGAGCAGGGCCGGCATCGGCCCGAGATAGGCCGCGATCGCAAGCCCGAGCAGGGCCTGCAAAAAGAACAGCCGCTCGAACGACGGCGCCGCGTTCAGCCATGTCAACGCCGGCCAGGAGCCGAGCAGCATCACGGCCGCGGCCGCCATGGGCGCTGCCGTGCGGCCAATGCGGTCCGACAGCGCCCCAAACACCGGCACCAGCGCAAGCTGGAGCACGCCGGTGACGATTCCGGCGATGAAGCCGGTGCTTGCCGGCAGATGCAGCGAACGTACCGCATAGCTTGGCAGGAATATGATGGTGTAGACGGCGACCGTGCCGACAACGATGAGGCCGACGGCGGTCGACAGCGCACGCCAGTGCCCGTTGAGACTCAGCCTCTCCGGTCGTTCGCGCGCGGCGCTGAAGTCGGCGGATTCGGCGACATGCGCACGGATGTAGATTCCGATCGGATAGAGCAGCAAGCCGAACAGGAATGGCAGGCGCCAGCCGAAAGCCTCGATGGCTTCCGTCGACAGGAACGTCGTGAGCGCAGCGGCGGAGCCGGTGGCGAGCAACGCCGTCAGTCCCTGGCTGGCGAACTGCCAGCTCGCCAGATAGCCGCGCCGAGCAGCATCCTGCTCGGCGAGATACGCGGTTGCGGTGCCGAACTCGCCGCCGGCGGAAAAGCCCTGCACCAGGCGCGCCACAACCACGATGACCGGCGCGGCAATGCCGATGGTCTGGTAAGTCGGCGTGAGCGCGATCACCGCCGAGGCGCCGACCATCAACCAGATCGTCAACTGTAATGCGGTCTTGCGTCCGAACCTGTCGGCATACAGGCCGAGCATGAGCGCGCCCAACGGCCGGCTCAGATAGGTCAGGCCGAAGCTCGCAAAGGTCAGGAGCAGCGAGGTGCCGGGATCGATCGCCGGAAAGAACAACCGGGCGATGACGGCGGCGAGATAGCCGTAGACGACGACTTCGTACCATTCGAGCGCATTGCCGAGAACGACCGCAAAGGTCGTCACAGCACTCGCCGCCACTTTATGACGTTGTCGCCCGGCCAATCCCGCTTCCGATCCCGACGGGCGGCCATTAGGTCCGCCGCTTCTGTCGGGACGCCCCTCGCTCCACCGATGCCATGATAGACAGATTCTCAGCGGCGGTGAGAGGCTCGGCGCCGTCGAATTGGGGTCCGAGTTCGCCAAGCGCGTGCGGATCGCCGGGCGCGAGAGGTGGCGAAAGCGCCACCGCGCGGAATTGCCGCAGTACGTCGTCCGGGCCGACCTTGTGTCCAAGAGCGCGCTCGGTCCCGGCAAGGAGACGGTCACCGGAAGCGCCGCCCCGATGCCTGAGGCGCTCCCGCCAATTCTTCAACGCAACGAACATCACTCAACCCCCCACCGCGCATGATGCCGGCCTACCCCGCCTTCACCGCTGATCGGATACGCGCGCCGATCCACGTCTCGGCCTTGACCACGTCGCCATAGAGATTGGCAATTCTCGTTATTGCGGTATGCACCTCATCGGCGGTCATCTCGACCAGCCGATGGCTTGCGGACGCATCCGCCACATAGGTCAGGTGATGACCACGGTGGAAGGCGTCCACCATGGTCGAGAGGCAGGCCGATTCTCCGGCGAAGCCGGCGAGGACGACGTCCTTCCCGCCGTGATCCATGAACTGGGCGAAGCCTTCGCTCGAATAACAGGACGGCCGCTTGCGGTCGAAGATCATTTCATTGCGCTGCGGCTCGAAGCCGTCGATCCAGCCGGCGAACGGAGTCGCCTGGTTGAAGAACGGCCCGGAGCGGTCGAGCCAGCGCACGAAGGCAACGGGCAGACCGGTTTCGCGCGCGTGGTCGAGCAGCTTGCGGCAATTGCCGAGCGCCTCCGCAATCTCCGGAATCGCCATCAGCCGCGGCGCCGCGAGGTACTCCTTCTGCATGTCGACGAAGACGAGCGTCGGCACGCCGCGGGCGGTCGTGTAGCTGCGGAAGTCGACGATCGTGTTCACGCCGGCTCCTTGGTGTCGACCGACGGGCGCGTCACAGGGCGGTTCGTCGAGTTCTCGAGGATCCCCGGACGGTGCCAGCGGCCTTCGGGACGGATGATGACGTACGGATCGACACCAATGGTGATGGCGCTCGGGTGTCGCTCGATCGGGGCCTTCATCTCGACGTAGTCGAAATCGGAGAAAACGAGGTTCTGGCCGCCTTCGAACTCCTCGAAGCCGAACATCGACCAGAACTTGACCAGTCGTTTCTGCGCGTGGCCGTAAAGCGTGCGATAGCCCTTGACCCGGCACAGGTCGATCGCGGCACGCACGAGATTGAACGACAGGCGCGTGTTGCGGAATTCCTTGCGCACGGCAAGGCGCTCGATCTTGGCGAAATCGGCAAAGTAGCGGATGCGGATGCAGCCAGCCGGTTCGTTGCCGATGTAGCCGAGCAGGTGCGTGGCGCAGAAATCGTTGCCGTCGAATTCCTCGAGGTAAGGGCACTCCTGCTCGGAGATGTAGACCGCGCTCCGCACCGTGATGACGCGCATCACGTCCTCTATCGACCGCGCCATCGTGACCGAGATCTGCTTGGCCGCGCCATCGCCCTGATAGCGGTCGTAGGACGGCAGGTTCGGCCTGGCGGCGCCGCCGCGCTTGAGGACGTGCAGGTGCGCGGCCTTGACGTTGTCGAGTTCGACGCCGGGCTCGAACCCCATTGTCTCGAGCAGCTTGCGGCCTTCGTGCGTCGCGGCGCGGGCATAGACGTCCGCGGTCTTGTAGAGCGGTGTGAACATCTTTTCGAAGGCGAGCGGGATGCCCGCGACGAGGCCGTCCTTGGCCCACATCGCCCAAAGATAAACCGCGGCGGGCGTCTTGTTCTGCGGCGTCAGCAGCGCCGGATCGGGATCGCTGGCATCGAACGTACCGGCGACCAGACGCTTGAGGCCTTCCTCATTCAAAGTCAGGAATGCGACGAAGCCCTCCACGGCCGGAGCGGCCGCGTCAAAGCTGCGACGCCTGGCAATTGCCCACAGGCTGTCGGGATTGTGCGACATGACGCGGCGCACGGCTTCGGCGCCTGCAAGGCCGGGCAGGTCGATGCGCGCGCGAGCCAGCAGGCTGTCGAGTTCGGCTCCGGACTGCGTGAACACCACGACGTCGTCGGCGAAGGTCTCGATGTTCTTCGCCGGCAAAGGATGCTTCGCCGGATATATCGCAGGTTGTAAAATTGGCTCGCCGGTCTGGCTGCCCCGCACATGCGCCGTCATACGCCACCTTTTTTGTTGTAAATTCAACTCATGTTTGCGAAGCTTAAATGGACGAGGGAGCGTCGTATGCATCTGGTTCCGAAACGGGGTGTTCTTGATTCGGAACGCCCTACGACAAATCCCGGCGGCCTCGGCGACTGGGGCAATGCGCGCATCTTTCTGGAGGTCGTTCGCTGCGGCAGCTTTCGCGCGGCGGCTGAACGCCTTGGTCAATCTATCAATTCCGTGCGGCGCCGGATCAGCGAGTTCGAGCGTGAGATCGGCGCGACCCTGTTCACGCGCGACGTGCTCGGCACGAGGCTGACCGACGAGGGCGCGCAGGTCGTCGACGCGGTGGAGCGAATGGAGTCGGCGAGCTTCGACATCCTGCGCAACGCCAAGGTGGCGGCTCCGACCATCGCGGGCGAAGTCCGCGTTTCGGTGACCGAAGGCATTGGAACGTTCTGGCTGGCGCCGCGCTTGGTCGAGTTTCAGCGGGCGTTTCCGAATATCCTCGTCGACCTGCACTGCGCGATGCGGTCCGCTGACGTGCTGCGGCACGAAGCCGACGTCGCGATCCAGCTCGTCCGCCCCACCATGCTCGACGTAAAGACGGTCAAGATCGGCCGCCTGCACGTCATGTGGTACGCGAGCCATAGCTATATCGAATTGTACGGCAAGCCCGCGAGCTATCAGGAACTAATCAAGCACCGCCTCGTGATGCAATTCTCCGACCAGACCGCGGCCAAGGAGATTTTCGACGCGTCGTTCCCGGGGATCCGCCAGCAGGATCTTTTGGTCATGAGGACCAACGTCAGCAGCGCCAATTATTGGGCGATCGCCAAGGGCGCAGGGATCGGCCTGCTGCCGACCTACGCCTCGGCGATCGGCGCGCGGGTCGAGCCGGTCGACATCGAGGGCATGCAGCGGCCTTTCGACATCTGGCTCTCCTATCACCCGGATGCCGGACGCATCCCGCGCGTGCGCAAGATGATCGACTGGATCATCGATTCCTTCAGCCCGGCCCAATTTCCGTGGTTCAGCGACTCCTTCATCCACCCGAACGAATTGTCGGAATTGTACAAGGGCAAGCCGCTGGTCAACATGTTCGAGGGCTTCGCCGCCGCGGCGGGCTGACCAATAGACTTCGGCCCGCCGCGCCAAATGCGCCGCGGGCCGGCCAATTGACCGATCGTGACCCTTCGAAAGCCGGCCTAGTTGGCGGCGCGGTGGTGCTTGAGCGCCGGTCGCGGCTTCTCGCCGCCATTATGTGGGGCCGGCTGGCGCGACGGCCGGGCGGCGGGCGAGAGGACGAGTTCGCCGGCGTCGTTGGCCGCGATCGCTACTGAGGACGGCTCGGCCTCCTTGAAGAACCGCAGCAGCGCGGCGCTGTCCTGGGCCGACAGGCCGAGGAAGCTTCGAAGCATCTCGAGAGCGCCCGGCTCCTGGCTCCAGTAGAAAAGTTCGAGAATGCGGCTCGCTGGAACCCGGCCGGACACGAGTGTCTGGATCAGCTCCCAGACTTCCCCCTTGTTTCCGTTGTCGGTTTCGAACTTGTGCCGGATCGTGGTCTGGGTGCCTGCCCGCATGCCCGCCTCGCTCAATATCATGGGCATAAACATACCTATTCCGACATAACGCGTATGTGGCGTTTCCCGCCACGGGGTGTTCCTCCACAGGAACACTACCTACTCAGGGTGGATCACAAACGGTACAACTGGAGGTGCCCCCAAACCACCGCCTTGGGTTGTATCTGCGGGTACCGCGACTCCCGATAGACGACCGGAAGGCGAGTTCCACCCGTGCCCTTGAGTGTCGAGAGCCGACCGACACCGACCATGGTGCCGGTGGGGGAGCGGGTCGCCGAAATAACCAGCCATTGTGGCGAACACGCCGTCCCTATCCCGTATGTCGATGGGGTATTCGGTCACCCCCTCGGCGAGGGCCGAGGTCAATCCCGTTGTGGTCGAGGATGTCTTCGATGGTCTCGATCGCCACGTGCGCC
>DASTGR010000450.1:0-10995 GCA_035718885.1 Pseudolabrys sp.
GCTGACGCCGGCGTTCCTGACATCGACATCGAGGCCCTTGGCGCGCAATTTGCGCTCGAGCTCGGCCGGATAGGCGTCCGTCTTCGCCACCAGCCAGCCGGCGGTGGCGCTGTCGCCGAGCGCGACGATCTTGACCGGCGCCGCGGCCGCCGTCGTCGTAAGCGAAAGCGCGAGCAGCGCCGCGAGGGCGCGCAGCACGGTCAATTCAACACCCCGACAATGGCGCCCATCAAACACGTCGTGAGTGTGCCCGAGACGATCGTCTTCGGCCCGAGCGAGACGATGTCGGCGCGGCGCTCCGGCGCCATCACCGTCAGGCCTGCAATCATGATGCCGAGCGAGCCGAAATTGGCGAAGCCGCACATCGCATAGAGCAGGATCAGCCGCGAACGCGGATCGAGCGCGTCGGCAGGCAGCTTTGCGAGTTCGAGATAGGCGATCAACTCGTTGAGCACGGTCTTGATGCCCATCAGCGAGCCGGCGGTGACCGCCTGGTTCCACGGAATGCCCATGAGCCAGCACACCGGCGCCATGACGAGGCCGAGCAGCCGTTGCAGCGTGATCGGAGCGCCGGCGACGTCCGGCAGCAGGCTGAGGACGGAATTGGCGAGGGCCACCAGCGCCACCAGCACGATCAGCATGGCGACAATGTTGAGCAGCAGCTCGAGACCGGCCGCGGTGCCGCGCACGATCGCGTCCATGGTGGAGTCGGCGATTGAGCCGACCTCGACGCCGCCCATGTCCGTGCGCATGCCGGGCTTGTCAGGCACCATGAGCATGCTGACAAGCAGCGCACCCGGCGCGCTGACGATCGAGGCAACGAGGATGTGTCCGGCGACGTCGGGGATGACCGCTTTCAGGATTGTGGCGTAGAGCACGAACACCGTGCCGGCGATGCCGGCCATGCCGCCGGTCATCACCATGAACAACTCGCCGCGCGTCAGCTGCGCCAGATACGGTTTGATGAACAATGGCGACTCGACCATGCCGAGGAAGATGTTGGCGGCGGTCGACAGGCCCACTGCGCCGCCAATGCCCATCGTGCGCTCGAGCAGCCATGAGAAGCCGCGCACGATCGGCGGCAGGATGCGCCAGTGGAACAGGAGCGTGGTCAGGACGCTCATCACCAGCACGATCGGCAGCGCCTGGAAGGCGAGGATGAAGTCGGCGCCCGGCGTCTTCAGGTCGAACGGCAGCGCACCGCCGCCGACATAGCCGAACACCAGCGAAGTGCCGGCGCGCGTCGCCGCGCCGATCGCGTCGGCGGCGCGGCCGACGACCGCGAACACGCTCTTGACCTGCGGCACTTCGAGCAGCAGCACGGCGGTGGCGAGCGTGACGGCAAAAGCGATCCCGACGCTTTTCCAGTCGACGGCGCGGCGGTTCTCGCTGATCAGATAAGCGAAAGCGAGCAGGGCGAAGACGCCCAGCGCCGATTGCAGATGCTGCATGCCGAACCCCTCATCCGGCGCTCTTGCCGGCCCCTCGCGGCCAAGATGCGCGAAGGGAGACTGCAAGGCAATCACGGCCGGCGGCGCATCACCGCTTCTCGGCCTGATGGCGCACCATCGACAGCATGAGGTCCCAGGCGTTCCGGATGTTGACGATCATGAGCACCAGCAGCGTGCCGCCGACGAGGTCAAGGGCGTAGGGCGCCTCTTTCAGGATCATGTAGGCGGCAATCAGCAACACGCCGTAGCAGATCGCAGGCAGCAAACCGTAAGCCAGATGATCCTGCACGTAGGAAGTCCAGCTGTTGCGCAGCAATTGCACCGTCGCAAAGATGGAGGCGCCGCCGCCGATGAGCGCCGCGACCGCGACCGCGCCGGCGAACAGGACGGCGCTGTGCGCGGGGATCAGTCCCACCGCCGCAATAAAGAACGCGGCGGTGAAGTGCAGGACGACCGGGCTGTAGAAGGCGCGCGTCGGCGCCGCCCGCTGCTCGGTCAGGAAGCCGGTGCCGATCGAGACGGCGACGAACAGCAGGGCGACCAGGGTCGCCCCGGCCGTGCCGACCAGCACGAAGAAATCGTGCCAGCGCTCCAGCGCCGCCGCTGGCTCCATGATCCTAGCCGCGGCCGACGAAGGGCATCGTGTTCGCCATCACGGTCATGAACAGCACGTTGGCGTCGAGCGGCAGGCTCGCCATATAGGCGACCGCGGCGCCGACATTGTCGGCGCTCATGCGCGGTTCGACCATCTTGGTGCCGTTCGGCTGCGGCACGCCCTCGCCCTGCACCATGCGCTCCGTCATCGGCGTCGCGGCGTTGCCGATGTCGACCTGGCCACAGCAGATGTCGTATTTGCGCGTATCGAGCGAGGTCGATTTGGTCAGTCCGGTCACGGCGTGCTTGGTCGAGGTATAGGCGACCGAGAACGGCCGCGGCGCGTGCGCCGAGATCGAGCCGTTGTTGATGATGCGGCCGCCGCGCGGCGACTGCGCCTTCATGATCTTGATGGCTTCCTGCGTGCACAGGAACATGCCGGTGAGGTTGGTCTGCACCACCTTCATCCAGGTCTCGTAGGGCAGGTCCTCGAGCGGCACCGGCGGCGCGCCCATGCCGGCATTGTTGAACAACACGTCGAGGCGCCCGAATGTCGATTTCACCTTCGCGAACAGCGCCAGGATGGAGTCGCGCTCGGACACGTCCGCCGTCACCGGCAGCGCCGTCCGCCCGAGCGCCTCGACCTCGGCCTTGACCGCGTTCAGCGGCTCCGCCCGGCGCCCGACGAGCGCAACGTCGTAACCTGCTTTCGCCAGAGCCAGCGCCGCGGCGCGGCCGACGCCGGTACCGGCACCCGTCACCAATGCGATCTTCGCGGTCATCGTTTTTCCCCGTCGTGGATTTTCTGCCGGCCCTCGCAATAGCAACAAAACCGGGCACGCGCCATGTGGGGCGCGCGCCGAGGCAGTCTGCACGTTTGGAAGGGGTCAGCCCGCCAGCGCGGCCGGTTGGGCAGGCGCGGCGCCCGCCTGGGCGCCGAGGCGCGCGGTGATGTCGAGCGCGGACATCGGCTTACCGAAGCGGTAGCCCTGCATGAAGTGCACTCCGGCGGCACGCAGGAACAGGTGCTGGTCCGCGGTCTCCACGCCCTCTGCGGTGACCTTCATGCCCAGCCCGCGGCCAAGGCCTACGACGGCGTGGACGATGGCGGCTGCGTCCGCCGCCTTCTCGATCGAGTGCACGAAGCTGCGGTCGATCTTGAGCTTGTCGAACGGATAGCGGCGCAGATAGAGCAGGCTCGAATAGCCGGTGCCGAAATCGTCGAGCGCGATGCGGATACCGAGCTTCTTCAGCCGCAGCATTGCCGCTTCCGCGCTGTCGACGTTGCCGAGCAGCACGCTCTCGGTGAGTTCGAGCTCGAGCCTTGTCGGATCGAAGCCGGTCTCCTCGAGTATGCGCTCGACCTGATCGACGAAGTCGGCACGGCGGAACTGAAGCGGCGACACGTTGACGGCGAGCGTGAGCTGCGGCCAGGCGTTGCCGTCGAGGCAGGCCTGCCGGAGCATGAAGGCGCCGAGTTCGATGATGCAGCCGGAATGTTCGGCGAGCGCGATGAACTCCGAGGGCGGAATCTCGCCGCGCGTCGGGTGCGTCCAGCGGCTGAGCGCCTCGACACCGGTCATTTTCTCGCCGGTCTTGTCGACGATCGGCTGGTAGGCGACGCGCAAGGCGCCCGTGGCGATCGCCTCGCGCAGGTCGCTCTCCAGGATCTTGCGCGACGACAGCGCCGCGTCCATCTCGGCGTCGTAGATGCAGGCGCGATTGCGGCCCTCGTTCTTGGCGCGATAGAGCGCCATGTCGGCATAGCGCATGATGTCGGCGGCGCCCGCGCAATTGCGCTCGATGACGGCGATGCCGATCGAGGCGCCGATCACGATGTTGTGGCCGTTGACGGAGTAGGGCGCGCAGATCGCCTTGATGATGCGGTTCGCCAGCGCCAGCACCCGTTCCGGCTCCTCGACGATCTGCGAGATGACGGCGAATTCGTCGCCGCCGAGCCGCGCCACGAGGTCGCCGCCACGCAAGGTGTTGGACAGCCGCAGCGTGACGTTGCGGATGAGCTCGTCGCCGATGTTGTGGCCGAGCGTGTCGTTGACGTCCTTGAAGTGGTCGAGATCGATACAGAACACCGCGGCATTGCCGCCGCCGGCACGAACCTCGCCGATGGTGGCTTCGAGGCGCTCACCGAAATAGATGCGGTTTGGCAGGCCGCACAGGGGATCGTGCATGGCGAGGAAACGCAGGCGCGTTTCGCCGGCGGCGATCGCTGCGGCGGTGCGGCGCATGTAGCGCAGCACGAAGGCGGCGAGCAGGGCGAAGCCCGCGAGCGCGACGGTGATGAAGGGCGCGACGCTGTGGACGATGTCGGAGCCGGGCTGCTTCGGCGTCCAGGCAAGCCGCGCGACCGTCCTGCCGTCGGCGGCATGGATGGCCTCGACGAAGTCGGCGGCGCCGGGCGGCTCGTCATCGAGCAGGCGCAGGTTGGTGAGGCGGAGCTGGCCGGCGAAACCGGCGAGCAGGTTGGCGTCGATGGATTTCGCCGAGATCATCACGGGCCGGCCCTCGGCCGTGTCCTGCGGCCGGGCGATCGCCGCCGCCGCGAGGATCGCCGGGCGGCCGTTGAGCCGGTGCAGCATGACGATGCCATGGCCGGCGCTGTCGGCGGTGCCGATGACGAGGCCGCTCTTGGCGGCTTTGGCGTCGCCATGCAGTGCCGCGAATACGGTCGCCAGATCGGGCCGGGCGGCCTCGAGCCACAGCGAGGCCCGGGTCCGGTTCGGGCCCTGCACGAAGCGCGGCGTGCCGGCGGCATCGAGCACGACGACCGCGTCATGGTCGGGGACGCTCTCGAACCAGGCACCGACGTTCTGCTGGGTCCAGTCGGGATCGTAGACGTCGGCGATGTTGTGCGCGGCGGCGTCGGAATGGGCGACGGCCTCGACGTCGTGCAGGAGCCGCTCGCCGAAGCGGGCGAAGGTGGCGCTGAGCATCTGCTGTTCATGACCGATGGACACCTCGTCGGCGCGCCTTGCCGACGACAGCACCGCCACCACGATGCAGACGATGGCGACCGCGACGATGGCGCCGATCGGCACCACCACGCTCAGCCGCGCGCGATCCCAATGACTATAGGGTCGCTCCTCGGCCCGCTTTGCGCGCGTCGTCGACGCCACGAACATCCCCTAAGTGCAGTCGCAACTTCGCTTTTTCGAGCCGAATATAGGGGATGAAACCTTGCTACGGGCTTTCGCGGCGGCGCGCGTGCCTCCAATTCCAAAAGCGGGCGGGGGAATTCGCCCCTTGGTCTTAACGGCTGGTTAATCCGGTGTGCTCACGGCGCGCAATTGGCAATTCAGCACCCCGAACGCGAGGTTCTCGTGGCCGGTCAGGGTTCCCGTTATGTGAAAAGACATTCTGCAATTTCCACGACATTTGATACGAACGGCGAGCCGCTATCGAGAGCCGCACCCCGCAAAGATGCAGGCCAGACTCGCCGTGTGCAGAATACGAAATGGGTTCGTATGCCGCAGGCGCCGCGATCGGGCGTCAGCGTGTTGCCGTGCGCCCGGGCGCGCAAGGAGATCGACCATTCCCGCTCCAGGTCGCTGCGAAAGGGGCACCGTGGCCGATGCAGGCGCGGAGCCCCGTGGACTCCCTTCTACCCGGGGTGGGGACAACCGGCGCCAAGGCGGGCTGCGGCTCCTTGAGCGGGACCCGGAGAGGGGCTACCTCTTCGGTCGCCGTATCCCCGAGGTTCCCATGAGCGCCAGCGCCGACATCGTCACCGCCGCCGTCCTGGTCATCGGCGACGAAATCCTGTCCGGGCGCACCAAGGACAAAAACATCGGCTACATCGCCGACTACTGCACGGCGATCGGCATCGATCTGAAGGAAGTGCGCGTCGTCTCCGACGACGAGGCGGCGGTCGTGTCGGCGCTGAACGCGCTGCGGAGCGCCTACACCTACGTCTTCACGACCGGCGGTATCGGCCCGACCCATGACGACATCACCGCCGACTGCGTCGCGAAAGCCTTCGGCGTGCCGCTCGACGTGCACCCGGAGGCGGTGGCGATCCTCAAAGAGCGGCTCGCCAGGACTGGCGGCGAGCTCAACGAGGCGCGCCTGCGCATGGCGCGCATTCCGCGCGGGGCCGCGCTGGTCGCCAACAAGGTGTCCGGCGCGCCCGGCTTCTGGACCGGCAACGTCATCACCATGGCCGGCATCCCCTCCGTGATGCAGGCGATGCTCGACGAGGTCGCGCCGAAATTGAAGACCGGCGCCAAGCTCATGTCCGAGACGATCCGCGCCGACGCCAAGGAAGGCGACATCGGCACGCCGCTCGCCGCGGTCGCCAAAGCACATCCCGAGACGATCATGGGCAGCTATCCGTTCATCGACGACAAGCTCGGACCGAACACCAATATCGTCGTGCGTGCGCGCGATGCGCAGAAGCTCGCTGCCGCGGCCGAGGCCGTGCGCGCTATGCTGGCGCAGGTTCGTGCGCAGGTCGCGGCAACGGCGTAAAAGACCGACATCAAAGAGAAGAGAGCGATGGCGCTTCCGTCACCCGACAAGATCTTCCCCGTCTCCTGGGATCAGTTCCACCGCGACAGCCGCGCCCTGGCATGGCGGCTGCACGCGGCTGGGCCGTTCGATGCGCTCGTGTGCATCACCCGCGGCGGGCTTGTGCCGGCGGCGGTCGTCGCGCGCGAACTCAACGTGCGCCTGATCGAGACGATCTGCATTGCGAGCTATCAGGACTACAAGAACCAGGGCGACATCAAGGTGATCAAAGGCGTCGCCGCCGAGGTCACTTCAATGCGCGCCGAGGGCAAGGGCGTCCTGATCGTCGACGACCTTGTCGACACCGGCAAGACGGCGAGGGTGGTGCGCGACATCCTGCCGGCGGCGCATTTTGCAACGGTCTACGCCAAGCCGATGGGCCGGCCGCTGGTTGATACCTTCGTGACGGAAGTGTCGCAGGACACCTGGATCTATTTTCCCTGGGACACGGGGCTTGCCTTCCAGCCGCCGATCCGCGCCGGCGGCGACTAGAATAATCCGCCGACGAAGTGATAGACGCTCTTGGCGACTGACGCGGCGCGCGAGGCGACGGAAGTCGCTTCCGAGCCAATCTCCTTGCCGCCCCGGATGAAGCCGTCTTTCAACTGCGAGCCGAAATTGCCGGCGCCGTCCTTGACCGCCTGACCGAGGCTTGGATTTGCGTACCCAGCGCCGTCGCCGCGATGATCGCGGACGATCACGCTTGACGAGCTCGCCGTCGGCGCTGGTGCGGCGACAGGGGCGACGGCGGTCGTGCCTCTGTGGTCGCGGACGATCGCGGTCGGCGCTGTGACGTTCGCAGTGCCGCCGCCGGTGACGATGGCGCCGTTGTGAATCTGCGTGCTCACGGCGGATGCCGCGGGCGCCGCAGACGCGCGGCCGACGATGCCGGTGTTGGTCACGATCGCGCCGGAATGACCCTGGACGGGCACGGTCGGCTCGGCCGTTTTCGCAGTGGACGCCGGCGTGGACGGGGCGGTCATGGTGGCGTTCTTGGTCTCGTCCTTCTTCGGCGTCGCAGGCTTGGCCTCATCCGCGGCCTTGTCGGCCGCCTTCTTGGCGGCCTTGCGCTCCTGCGCGCGCTCGCCGGACTTCTTGGTCTTGCGATTCTGATCGTCGTGATGGCCCTGCCCGCCGCCGCTGCTGTGGCCGCCGCGCGCGTTTGCGCCATTCGCGCCGAGGATCAGGCAGGCGCTCGCGACGAAGCACGCGGCGAGCAGCAGGCTCTTCTGGTCGGACATTCGTCACCCCTGTTCGTTCGAGGGGCCCGCCTTAACCGTCGGAACAGATGGCCGGAATGATCGCCCGTCCAACAATCCTGCCGGATCGTCCGAATTCCCAGGCGCTGACGGCGGCAGGCGGCATGACAAGCGGCGGGTCTGCGGCTAACATCGCGCCGCCTCGATGGGAAATGCCCAGGAGACCGCAAAATGACCGCCGCCGCCGCGATGAAGACCGCCGCCGCCGACCTGCGCTCGCGCCACGTGAAGCCTGCCGAGGTGCCGTGGCAGAAGCTTCAGTTCGAAGGCTGCGAGATCAAGCCGCTCTATTTCGACCCGAAGACGGGGCAGGCGACGCTTCTCTTCAAGATGGCGCCCGGCGCGGTGCTGCCCGACCACGAGCACGCGCTCCTGGAGCAGACCTACATGCTTGAGGGCGAGCTGGTCGACAAGGACGGCCCGGATGCGGGGCTCGAGGTGAAGGCCGGCGAGTTCGTCTGGCGTCCTGCCGGCAGTCGGCATTCGGCCTGGTGCCCGCAGGGCGGGCTGATGATCGCGATCTTCCAGGTGCCGAACAAGTTCTTCGCCAAGGACGGCAAGGTGACGGACCCGAACGGCAAGGACTGGGACGCGTCCTGGGGTCACGTCTTAACGAAATAGAATTCGACGTCTCGCGTGGGTCGAGAACGCCGCGCGGGGCGCGCGGTGTGCAAAGACCACGTGCGGACGTGGCGGAATGGTAGACGCAACGGACTTAAAATCCGTTGGGAGAAATCCCGTCCGGGTTCGAGTCCCGGCGTCCGCACCAGTATGTTCGAATTTGTAGTCTTATGATGGATCGCATCCGGCCAGGACGGATCCGGTCCGGTTGCTTCCCGGCGGGCGCAGAGACGGAACGAGGTCCTCGGCTGCTAGGCCGCGCAGGATTTGCAATTCCTTCGCGCTTGAACTCTGACAACGGCCCTGCGTCGGCCTCCCGCCGCATCAAAAGCAACCAGCTACCGCACCGCGCGCAAAAGCCGCGAATTTCTTCGCGCGAAACCCCTATGATTGCGCAAATTCGCCGCTACAATGCGCCGCGTCGGGTCTTTGACTCGGCACGAATAAGAATAACGAAGTCAAAGCGTTAGCCCCAGGGAGGGTTCATGGCGTCCGTCGTCGTCAACGACGTGCGCAAGTCGTTCGGAACGACAGCCGTGCTTCACGGCGTCAATGTCACCATCGAAGACGGCGAATTCGTCGTGCTCGTCGGTCCGTCCGGCTGCGGCAAGTCTACACTTCTGCGCATGATCGCGGGGCTGGAGAACATCACCTCCGGCGAGATCAGCATCGGCGATCGCGTCGTCAACAATCTGCCGCCCAAGGCGCGCGATGTGGCGATGGTCTTTCAGAATTACGCGCTCTATCCGCACATGACCGTCGCCGCGAACATGGCGTTCTCCATGAAGCTGCGCGGCGCGGCGCAGGACGAGACCGACGCGCGCGTCAAGCGCGCCGCCGAAATCCTCGGCCTGTCGAACCTGCTCGAGCGGTTCCCGCGGCAACTCTCCGGCGGCCAGCGTCAGCGCGTCGCCATGGGCCGTGCCATCGTGCGCGATCCGCAAGTGTTCCTGTTCGACGAGCCGCTCTCAAATCTCGACGCCAAGCTGCGCGTGCAGATGCGCACCGAGATCAAGGAGCTGCATCAGCGCCTGAAGACGACGACCGTCTACGTCACGCACGACCAGATCGAGGCCATGACCATGGCCGACAAGATCGTGGTGATGAATGGCGGCCGCGTTGAGCAGATCGGCGCGCCGCTCGATCTCTACGACCGGCCGAACAACATCTTCGTTGCCGGCTTCATCGGCTCGCCGTCGATGAACTTCCTCAAAGGCGCGATCCGCGCCAATGGCGCCGTCGGCTTCGAAGGGCCGGGCGGGGCGCGTCTGCCGCTTGTAGCCGCGCCGAGAGGCTCGGACGGACAGCCCGCGGTCTACGGTGTGCGGCCCGAGCACTTCACCATCGCCGACGACGGCGCCGAGGCGACCGTCCACGTGGTCGAGCCGACCGGCTCGGAAACACAGATCGTCGCTCACATTGGTGGCACGGAGGTCGTCGCCGCTTTCCGTGAGCGTCATGCTTTCAAGCCGGGCGACAAGATCCGGCTCAAACCCGATCCCCGGCTGGCGCATCTGTTCGACGCCAATTCGGGGCAACGGCTTACTGCCTGACCGAGACATAAAAACCGAACGGAGGAACCCATGACTGACTTTACCCGCCGCGGCCTGCTGGGCAGTGCCACAGCCGCGGTTGCTGCCGGTGCGCTCACCGGTCCCGCGCTTCTCGACTGGGCCAAGGCCTGGGCGCAGAACGCGCAGTGGAAGCCGGAGAAGGGCGCCAAGCTCTCCATGTTGCGCTGGAAGTATTTCGTGCAGTCGGAAGACGACGCTTTCGTCAAGCTGATCGCCGCCTTCACCAAGGCGACGGGCGTTCCGGTCGAGATTTCGCGCGAGTCCTATGAGGACGTGCAGCCGAAGGCCTCGGTCGCCGCCAACACCGGCACCGGCCCGGACCTGTTCTGGGGTCTCTATTCGCTGCCGCACCTGTTTCCGCAGAAGTGCGTCGACGTCACCGACGTCGCCGAATATCTCGGCAAGAAGTACGGTGGCTGGGTCGACAGCGCGGTCAAGTACGGCCATAGCGGCAGCAAGTGGATCTGCGTTCCGATCTGCTATTCCGGCGCGCTGATGAATTACCGCGTCGAGGCCTCGAAGAAGGCCGGTTTCTCGAAGTTCCCGGACAAGCTCGACGCTTTCCTCGAATACACCAAGGCGATGAAGGCGCAGGGCACGCCGGGCGGCTTCGCTCTCGGCCATGCGTCGGGCGACGCCAACAGCTGGGCGCACTGGTGCCTGTGGTCGAACGGCGGCGAAACCGTCGACAAGAACGACAAGGTGATCATCAACTCGCCCGAGACCGCCAAGTCGCTGGAATACGCCAAGGCGCTCTACGGCAACATGATCTCCGGCGTCGCGGCTTGGAACGACGCCTCCAACAACAAGGCGTTTCTGGCCGGCGACATTCACTGGACCAACAACGGCATCTCGATCTACGTCGCGGCGCAGAACAGCGCCAAGCAGATCGCGGCGGACATGGACCACGCCTACTTCCCGGTCGGCGTGTCCGGCAAGCCGACCGAGCTGCACCTGATGTATCCGGTGATG
>DASTGR010000451.1:0-13271 GCA_035718885.1 Pseudolabrys sp.
CATGTGACGACGCCGAACGATTTCGCTGACGCCCATACCGGCTGCGTCGAATGCCAAGACGCCGCACGGCGCGACAGTAGAAGTCGCCGACGTGTCGGATGCCGAAACGGCAAGCGGATCAGGAACACGAACCGGACTGAAGGGCCACGTGGCCGAAGATTTAGAGGGGGTCGACATGATGATGACCGGGAGACGATCGGCGGCGAGCGCCGATCTCGCATGGTGCGGTTCGCCTGTTCTGAGCGTTCCGAGCGCTGTCTCTTCTGGGTCATGTCTTTCGACGTCCTCAGCGCCGCGGCGGCTTGGCCGCCCGGCAGAACCCGCGTCACGACACGCGGGCTGACACCACTCCCGGCAAGCAAGCGGGTGTCGTAGAGCGCGGGTCCACCGTTTAGGACTTTCTCTTCCAACGACATCATCGAGTTGGTCGTGTTGCGTCTCGTCCGGCGCGTGAGCGGCTGTCCGCTATTGCCAAGCAACCCTTCGTTTCAACCCGTTTTTGAGTAGAGCGAAAAGACAATGGCGAACGCCGATCAGGATAGCTGGTCCCGGGTCAAAGAGCGGCTCCGCGCTGACGTCGGTGACGACGTGTATTCGAGCTGGTTCGCGCGCATGGACCTCGAGGGCCTCGAAGACAAGACGGTGCGGCTGTCGGTGCCGACCCGGTTCCTCAAGAGCTGGATCCAGTCGCATTACGCCGAACGCGTGCTGGCCTGCTGGCAGGCGCACGACACCAACGTCGCCCGCATCGAACTGACCGTCCGCTCGGCCGTGCTGCGCTCCAACGTAGCGGTCAAGCCGCGCGAGACCGCGCCGGTCGTGAACGGCCACATCGACGCCGGCCGCATGAACGGCCATGCGCGGCCGCTGCTGCCGGCCGATGCCGCCGGCCACGAGGCGCTCGGCGGCTCGCCGCTCGACCCGCGGCTCACCTTCGACAGTTTCGTCATCGGCCGCTCGAACACGCTCGCGCATGCCGCCGCCAAGCAGGTGGCGAGCGCCAAACGCACAGACCCGGTGATGTTCAACCCGCTCTACATCCACGCCGGCGTCGGCCTCGGCAAAACTCACCTGTTGCAGTCGATCACCTGGGCCGGCAACGCCACCGGCGAGCGCAAGGTGCTCTATCTCACCGCCGAGAAGTTCATGTACGGCTTCGTCTCGGCGATCCGGACGCAGACGGCGATCGCCTTCAAGGAAGCCCTGCGCGGCATCGGCGTCCTGGTGATCGACGACGTCCAGTTCCTGCAAGGCAAGTCGACGCAGGCGGAGTTCTGCCACACCCTCAATGCGCTGATCGACGCCGGCCGGCAGGTGGTGATCGCCTCCGACCGTCCACCGTCCGATCTCGAAACCTTCGAGGACCGCGTGCGTTCGCGGCTGAGCGGCGGCCTCGTGGTCGAGATGGGCGGGCTGGGCGAGGAACTGCGCTTCGAGATCCTGAAGTCCCGCGTGCACGCCGCACGCGCGCACCATCCGACCTTCGACGTGCCGCAGCCGGTGCTGTCCTACATCGCCAAGACCGTCACGCATAATGGCCGCGACCTCGAAGGCGCGCTCAACCGCCTGCTCGCGCACAGCAAGCTGACCGGCCACGCCGTGACGCTGGAGATGGCCGAGCGTGAAGTCCGCGACCTGATCCGGCCGCAGGAGCCCAAACGCGTCAAGATCGAGGACATCCAGCGCGTCGTGGCTCGGCAGTACAATGTCAGCCGCTCCGACCTCCTGTCCTCGCGCCGTACCGCCAATGTGGTGCGGCCGCGCCAGGTGGCGATGTATCTCGCCAAGACGCTGACGCTGCGCTCGCTTCCCGAGATCGGCCGGCGCTTCGGCGGCCGCGACCACACCACGGTCCTGCACGCGGTGCGCAAGATCGAGGGCCTTGTCGGCGCCGATGTCGCGCTCGCCGAGGAGATCGAGGGCCTGAAGCGGCAATTGCAGGAGTAGAGGCCCTTGTCCCGGGCGCAGCGCGTCATGGAATGACGCGCTGCAGACCCGGGACCGTCACGATCTCAGGCGGCCCCGGATCTGCGCCGCACCGCTTCGCGCTGCGGGCGCGTCCGGGGCAAAGCCCCCTGTGGACGCCCTGGGGATAGCAGCGGGGAGCAAAATCCCGCCCTTGCGCAATCCGGCCCGGCTTGTCACCTTTGGCCCCCGGCCCCGCATTCCGCGCCAGGCCGGGCACGGCGACGCCCGGATTCCGGGCTTTTTCTTACGCCGAAGCGGGTCTTTCCATGAAGGTGACTGTCGAACGCGCAGAATTGCTGAAGTCGCTGGGCCACGTGCATCGCGTGGTCGAGCGGCGAAACACGATCCCGATCCTCGCCAACGTCCTGATCAAGGCCGACAAGGGCAGCCTCAGCCTGAAAGCCACCGACCTCGATCTCGAGGTCATCGACACGACCGCGGCCGACGTCTCGCCCGGCGGCGCCACCACCGTGCCGGCGCACATGTTCTACGACATCGTGCGCAAGCTGCCGGACGGCTCCCAGATCGTGCTCGAAGGCTCCGGCGAACGCGCCGTGGTGACGCTGCGCGCGGGTCGTTCGCGCTTCACGCTGCAAACCCTGCCGGAAAGCGATTTCCCCGATCTCGCCGCCGGCGAGATGACGCATTCGTTCAAGCTGCCGGCCGGTGACTTCAAGCGCCTGGTCGACAAGACGCAGTTCGCGATCTCGACGGAAGAGACCCGCTACTACCTCAATGGCATCTACCTCCACACCGCCGGCTCGGCCAAGGCGGCGACGTTGCGCGCGGTCGCGACGGACGGCCACCGCCTCGCCCAATGCGAACTGCCGCTGCCGGACGGCGCGGCCGGCATGCCGGGCATCATCATCCCACGCAAGACGGTCGGCGAAGTGCAGCGGCTGATCGAGACCGGCGAAGGCGAGGTCGGCATCGAACTCTCCGCCGGCAAGATCCGCTTCACGATCGGCAACGTGGTTCTGACGTCCAAGCTGATCGACGGAACCTTCCCCGATTATGGACGCGTCATCCCGGCCAACAACGACAAGAGTCTCGTCGTCGACAAGAAGGACTTCGAGGCTGCGGTCGACCGCGTCTCGACCGTGTCGAGCGAGCGCGGCCGCGCGGTCAAGCTGTCCATTTCCGCGGGCAAGCTGACCCTGTCGGTGACCAACCCGGACTCCGGCAGCGCCACCGAGGAACTCGAAGTCGATTACGATGCCGACGCGCTCGATATCGGCTTCAACTCGCGCTACCTGCTCGACATTGCGGCGCAGATCGAGGGCGAGGTCGCGGTCCTTAAACTCGCCGATCCGGGTTCACCGACCCTGATCCAGGACAAGGACGCCAAGGGCGCCCTCTACGTCCTGATGCCGATGCGCGTCTAGCCGCGCACTCATCTTCGCGACCACCGGCAGGAGCGCGTCCATGCAGATCGGTATGATCGGCCTCGGCCGCATGGGCGCCAATCTCGCGCTGCGCCTGATGCGAAGCGGCCACCAGGTCGTCGCCTTCGACCAGGATGCGTCGGCGGCAAGCGCGCTGGCCCGCGACGGAGCCGTTGCTGGGAGCGATCTCGCCGACCTCGTCAAGCACCTCGCCGCGCCACGCGCAGTCTGGGTCATGCTGCCCGCGGGCGAGGCCACGGACGGGACGATCACTCGCCTCGGCGAGCTTCTCTCGCCGGGCGACACGATCATCGACGGTGGCAATACGTTCTGGCGCGACGATCTGCGCCGGGCCAAGGCGTTGCAGACGCGCGGCATCCATCACATCGACGTCGGCACCTCGGGCGGCATTCTCGGCCGTGAAAGAGGATACTGCCTGATGATCGGCGGCGACACCGCAGCCGTGACGCGGCTTGCCCCCGTCTTCGCCGCGCTCTCGCCCGGCGGCGGCGAAGCCGCGCCGACGGCGCCGCAGGGCTGGCTGCATGTCGGGCCGAACGGCGCCGGGCACTTCGTCAAGATGGTGCACAACGGCATCGAATACGCACTGATGCAGGCTTATGCCGAGGGTTTCCAACTCCTGGAGGAGACCGACTCCGAGGCGTTGCCGGCCGACGAGCGCTTCGCCCTCGACACCGCGGCGATCGCCGAAGTTTGGCGGCACGGCAGCATCGTCTCGTCGCAGCTTCTCGATGTGATCGCCAAGGCGCTCGGAGAGGACGCCGCGCTCGCCGATTTCTCGGGCATCGTCCCCGACACCGGCGAGGGGCGGTGGACCGTGCAGACGGCGCTCGAACGCGCGATCCCGGCAATGGCGCTGACCACCGCGCTCAACGCGCGTTTCCGCTCGCGCAGGCAACCGAACTATGCCGACAAGCTCATCTCCGCGATGCGCCGCGGCTTTGGCGGCCACACCGAGCCGAAGGGCAAGGCGTGACGATGAAGACGATGAGGAAGAATACCGCGATCGTCCTGATGGGCGTCTCCGGCTGCGGCAAGAGCACGATCGGCGTGCGGCTCGCGCGCAAGCTCGACCGGGACTTCCTCGAGGGAGACACGTTCCACCCGGCGGCCAATGTCGAGAAGATGAGCCGCGGCGTGCCGCTCGACGACGACGATCGCCGTCCATGGCTCGTGGCCATCGCCGACGCGATCGATGCCGCGCGCAAGAGCGGACGCAAGGTCGTCGTCACCTGCTCGGCTCTCAAGCGATCCTACCGGAAAATCCTCGCCGACGGACATGAGGACGTCGCTTTCGTGTTTCTCAAGGGCAGTCAGGACCTGATCGCGCAGCGGTTGGCCGGCCGCGCCGGCCACTTCATGCCGCCGAAACTGCTCGACAGCCAGTTCGCCGCGCTGGAGGAGCCGGCCGCCAGCGAAGGCTCGATCGTCATGACCATCGAGCACACGCCCGACCAGATCGTCGACGCCATCGCCGCGACGTTCGCGGCCGATGCGCAGGCGTGAGATCGTGAGCGGCGTCGTCATCCGGCCAGCGCAATTGGCGGATGTGGCGCGGCTCGCGCAAATCGCGCGCGCGGCCTACGCGAAATACATCCCGCGCATGGGGCGCGAACCGGCGCCGATGTCGGCCGATTATGCCGCGGCCGTCGCCGATGGCGATGCCGCGGTGATCGTGCGAGGGCAAACCATCCTCGGCTATCTGATCGGCCGCGCCTATGGCGACAGTTTTTTCATCGAGAACATCGCCGTCGATCCGGCCTGTCAGGGTAAGGGTCTCGGGGCGCAACTGATGCGGTACGCCATGGCCGAGGCGCGACGCCTGGGACTGCCGGCGCTGTCACTCTATACGAACGCCGCGATGTCGGAGAACCTCGCGTTCTACGCGCACCTCGGCTTTGTCGAGACGCATCGGCTGGTCGAAGACGGGTACAATCGTGTCTATATGCGGCTCACCCTCTGACCCACGAGACCGATGACCGCCGCCTTCATCCGCCGCCTGTCGCTGACGAACTTCCGCAGCTATCACGCCGCGCAGGTGACGCTCGACCGCGCCGGGCCGGTCGTGCTGACCGGCGCCAACGGCGCTGGTAAGACGAACCTGATCGAGGCGGTGTCTTTGTTCGCGCCGGGCCGGGGACTGCGCCGCGCCACGATGGAAGAACTCGCCTTCGCCGAGGGCGACGGCAGCTGGGCCATTTCGGCGGAAATCGAAGGCATGCTGGGCCTGGGTATGCTCGGCACCGGGATCGATCCGCCGGTGGACGAAGAGACGTCGCCGGTGCGGCGTTATCGCGTCGACCGCGAGCCGGTATCGTCCGCGACCGCGTTTTCCGATCACCTCCGCATTGTGTGGCTGACGCCGGCCATGGACCCCTTGTTCAACGGCCCCGCCTCCGAGCGCCGCCGTTTCCTCGACCGCCTCGTGCTCGCGGTCGACGCACAGCATGCAAGCCGCGTATCCGCCCTCGAACGGTCCCTGCGCTCGCGCAACCGCCTGCTCGAGGATACGCGCAGCGACGCGCACTGGCTCGACGCCATCGAGCACGAGACGGCCGAAGTCGCCGTCGCGGTCGCCGCAGCGCGGACGGAGACCGTGGCGCGGTTGTCCTTCGCGCTCGAGCAGGCGCACGGCGATGCGCCGGAATTTCCGTTCGCGCGCATCGCGCTCGAGGGCTGGATGGAAGAACTCCTGCCCACGCACAGCGCCGTCGAGGTCGAGGATCGCTACCGCGCCCTGCTCAAGGAGAACCGCGCGCGCGACGCGGCCGCGGGGCGCACGCTCGAGGGACCGCATCGCTCGGACCTCGCGGTGACGCATATCGGCAAGAACATGCCTGCCTCGAACTGCTCGACCGGCGAGCAGAAGGCACTGTTGATCCGGCTCGTGCTCGCGCATGCGCGCCTGATCAAGGACATGACCGGATTTGCGCCACTCTTGCTGCTCGACGAGGTCGTGGCACATCTCGATCCGGGACGCCGCGCCGCCCTCTATGACGCGCTCGCGACATTGGGAGCGCAAGTTTGGATGACCGGCGCCGATCCCGCAGCATTTGGCGACATCGTGACCCGCGCTCAAATTTTCATGATCAGGCCCGGCGCCGTGGAACTCGTGCAGCCTTGATCATTTCGACCGGCGCCCATGCTCGTTGCGTTCGGCGACACAGGAACCATTGCCGCGCAGTACCGTTTTTCAAATCTGTGACGAAACCGCGCATGGTGCTGAACGAGGAACCACGAGGCCAATGATGGGAACGGACACCGCAACCGACCGCATGCAGCGCGAGCTCGACCGCGCCATGGGCGCGTTGCGCGCCGATCTCGATCGTGTCGAATTGTTGACGGCGGCGCTGTCGGCATTCAGCCGCCCGGTTCCCGAGTACGAGCCGTCTTTTCGGCACGTCCGGCGCATGGAGCTCGAGGCGCACGAGCTCTGCGAATCGTCCCAGGATTGACCGGGTTCCGGATCGCTAAACTTCGCCGAGCAGTTCGCGGCGCTGCCGCTCGGAGGCTTCCGAATAGCGGCGAAGCGCGTGCGCTTCGCTCAACAGCCCGATGACCTGCCGGCGCTCGACTGAATCGACGACCGCCAGCGCTTCCGATTCGAACCGGTCGAAGGCCGAAACTGCTTCCTGCACCGTCATCTGGGGCAGCAGCATGTGATCGACGTGATGCAGTAGCGTGCGCACGTCGTCGCTCGCAGTGATATCGGCGGCATGCGCTTCGGCGACCAGCACCATGCCGGCATAGCGGCCGTCCTCGTCGACGGCGATCGCCTGGCTGGTCGAGCCAAGCGGGAAGGCGGCGCGGAAGTCCGAGATCGTGCCCTCGGCCGGCGTCGTGCGGACGTCGGCACGCATCATCTGACCGACCGCGAGATCGCGGATCCAGCCGATGTCGGCGGCGCTGCGGATCGTCTCGCCGCGCAGATGGAAGCGCCAGGTGGCGAAGGTGTAGCCGAAGAACTCGCGCGTCACCTGCATGGAGATGATGGCCGCGATCAGCACTGCCGTGGTCAGCCAGAGGTCGCCGGTTGTCTCCAGCGCGATGAAGGTCATCGTCAACGGCCCGCCGATCACCGACACCGACAGCGCCGACAGGCCGATAATGGCGTAGGCGTCCGGGTCGATGTGCACGCCGGGCACGACTGCCGAAAAGGCCGTCGCGAACAATTGCCCGCCCAGCGCGCCGAGCAGCAGCGAGGCGAAGAACAGACCGCCGCGGAAGCCAGAACCGAGCGACACGATGGATGCGAGGATCTTCAGGACGAAGATCAGCGCGATCATGGCGACCGGCAGCTTGAAAATGCCGGTGAGGTGCAGTGCGCCATGACCTGACGACATGACCTGGGGCGTGATGATCGCGAGCAGCCCGACGATCGATCCGCCGATCATCGGCCGCCATTCCGGCGCGACGGCCAGCCGCGCGAAGGCGCGTTCGCAGGCGGCGACGCCACGCATCACGGTGATGCCGACCATGGAGGCGAGCAGGCCGACCCCCGCGGCGATGACGACGTCGTGCACGGCGACATCGGCGACGGCATTCGCCTCGATGCCGAGCGTGAGCGGCGCGAAGGTGCGGGCGGTCAGGTAGCCGACCAGCGCGGCAATTCCGACCGGCGCAAGGCTCGAGATCGAGTAGGTGCCGATCACCAGCTCGAAGGCATAAAAGGCGCCCGCGAGCGGAGCGCCGAAGGCACCGGCAATGGCCGCGGCCGCGCCGCAGCCGACCAGCACGCGCATGTCGCCGCGGCGGAGCCGGAAGGCCTGCCCGACCACGGAGGCGATGCCTGAGGCGAGCTGGGTGTACCCCGCCTCGAGCCCGACCGAGGCGCCGATACCGCTCGACCAGACGGTCTGCGCCGCCACGATCAAGCTGCCGCGCAGCGACATTCGGCCGCCATGCAGCGCATTGGCCTCGATCGGGTCGACCTCGGTGCCGCGCCTTCGGGTGATGTAGGCCGAGACCAGGCCGAAGACGAGGCCGCCGAGGCAGGGCGTCAGGAAGGCGTAGAGCGGATTGATCCAGGCCCGCGCCGAGAGCCGCTCGCCGGGGTCGAGGCCGAAGAAGACGAGATGCATGAGCCCGACCGCTTCGCTCATCGCCGCAACCACGAGGCCGGCGACGAGGCCGATGCCGGCAGCCAGGACGATGATGCTCGATTCCCGCGCGCGGACGATCGCTCGAAGGCGGTGGGGAACCTCGAGCGGCCGGCCCTTGAAGCGCATGCGGAGCATTTCGGAGCGGGCGAGCATGACGCTTCTGCTTAGAGGCCAATCGCGCGTCATGTGCAAGCGACACGGACGCATTGCGCCCGTGCGCCATTTCAAATCACGCGCCGTGGTTTACAGCGCCGACGACCCGGCGGAGCGGTCGTCCGGACCGCCAATCTGCCGTCGCGGCGGGAACGAAATTGGCGCGCGGAAGCGCTTTTCCGGGGCTCTAAAAAGCACCCTCGCAAAGCCTCCGGAAACCTTGAAAAAGCCTTGTACCATCAACATATTAGCGCCAGCGACTTTGCGCTGTACGCGCCCCGAAAATCGTGTCACACAAATTCGCCCGCGCGACTCATTTTTCCCGGCTTTTCGAGAGCTTCCGCCGATGGCTGAACCGGCCCGTAATCTTCAATCCGAATCCGACTATGGCGAGGAGTCGATCAAGGTCCTCAAGGGCCTCGATGCCGTGCGCAAGCGCCCGGGCATGTACATCGGCGACACCGACGACGGCTCCGGTCTGCACCACATGGTGTACGAAGCGGTCGACAATGCGATCGACGAGGCGCTGGCCGGCCATGCCACGCAGGTCGACGTTACGCTCAATCCCGACGGCTCGTGCACGGTTCTCGACAATGGCCGCGGCATCCCGACCGGCATGCACTCGGAAGGCGTGTCGACGCCCGAAGTGGTGATGACCCAGCTCCACGCCGGCGGCAAATTCGACCAGAACTCCTACAAGGTCTCCGGCGGCCTGCACGGCGTCGGCGTCTCAGTCGTCAACGCCCTCTCGACCTGGCTCAAGCTGACGATCTGGCGCGACGGCAAGGAGCACTTCATCGAGTTTCGCGACGGCGTCACGGTCGCGCCGCTGAAGGAAGTCGGCCCGTCGAACGGCAAGCGCGGCACGGAAGTGAGCTTCCTGCCGAGCCCCAAGACCTTCACCATGGTCGAGTTCGATTTCGCCACGCTCGAGCATCGCCTGCGCGAACTCGCCTTCCTCAATTCCGGCGTCACCATCGTGCTCTCAGACAAGCGTCACGCGGTCGAGAAGCGCGAGGAGATGCGCTACGAGGGCGGCGTCGAAGCCTTCGTGAAATACCTCGACCGCAGCAAGACCGCGCTCATTCCGCAGCCGATCATGCTGAAGGCGGAGCGCGACGGCATCACCGTCGAGTGCGCGATGTGGTGGAACGACGGCTACCACGAGAGCGTGCTCTGCTTCACCAACAACATCCCGCAGCGCGACGGCGGCACGCATCTCGCCGGCTTCCGCGGCGCGCTGACGCGCCAGATTACGCAATACGCCGAAACGCAGGGCTCCTCGAAGAAGGAGAAGGTCGCGCTCACCGGCGACGATTGCCGCGAGGGCCTGACCGCCGTTCTGTCGGTCAAGGTGCCGGACCCGAAGTTCTCGTCGCAGACCAAGGACAAGCTGGTCTCGTCGGAAGTGCGGCCGGTGGTCGAGAACGTCGTCAACCAGACGCTCTCGGACTGGTTCGAGATTCATCCGTCAGAGGCGCGCGTCATCGTCGGCAAGGTGGTCGAGGCAGCCGCCGCGCGTGAAGCGGCGCGCAAGGCCCGCGAATTGACGCGCCGCAAGGGCGCGCTCGACGTCTCGTCGCTGCCGGGCAAGCTCGCCGACTGCCAGGAGCGCGACCCGGCCAAGTCCGAACTGTTCATCGTCGAGGGTGACTCGGCCGGCGGCTCCGCCAAGCAGGGCCGCAACCGCGAATTCCAGGCGGTGCTGCCGCTGCGCGGCAAGATCCTCAACGTCGAACGCGCGCGTTTCGACAAGATGCTGTCGAGCCAGGAAATCGGCACCCTGATCACCGCGCTCGGCACCGGCATCGGACGCGACGAGTTCAACCCGGACAAGCTGCGCTATCACAAGATCATCATCATGACGGACGCGGACGTGGACGGCTCCCACATCCGCACGCTGCTTTTGACGTTCTTTTTCCGGCAGATGGAAGAATTGATCAAACGCGGCCACGTCTTCATTGCGCAGCCGCCGCTCTACAAGGTCAATCGCGGCAAATCCGAGCAGTACCTCAAGGACGAGCGCGCTCTCGAGGACTACCTGATCTCGGCCGGCCTCGAGGACGCGGTGCTGCGGCTCGCCTCAGGCGAAGAGCGCGCCGGCGCCGACCTGCGCACGCTGGTCGAGAACGCGCGCGCCATCCGCAACATCCTGTCCGGCCTGCACAGCCGCTATAACCGCAAGGTCATCGAGCAGGCTGCGATCGCCGGCGTGCTCAACCCCACGGTCGCCCAGAATCCGGAAACCGGCGCGGCGGCTGCCGCCTACATCGCCAAGCGGCTCGACGCGCTCGAAGACGACACCGAGCGCGGCTGGGTCGGCCGCTACGACGAGGAAGGCTTCCATTTCGAACGCACGGTGCGCGGCGTCAAGGACGCCGCGATCATCGACCAGGCGCTGCTCGGTTCCGCCGACGCGCGCAAGCTCGATGAGTTCGCGCCCATGCTCCAGGCTGTGTTCCCGCGCCCGACGCCGCCCGCCATGCTCCGCCGCAAGGAGGAGACGATCGCCATCTACGGCCCCGTCGGCCTATTCGAGGCGCTGACCGCCGCCGGCCGCAAGGGTATCGCCATGCAGCGATACAAAGGCCTGGGCGAGATGAACCCGGAGCAGCTCTGGGAGACGACGCTCGACACCAACGCCCGCTCCCTGCTGCAAGTGCGGGTGAAGGAAGTCGACGAAGCCAACATGCTGTTCGACCAGCTGATGGGCGATCTCGTCGAGCCGCGCCGCCAGTTCATCCAGGACAACGCGCTGTCGGCGAGCGTCGACGTGTAACGGTTCCGGCGGCCGGGATCCGCGCCGCCGCTTCCCGTCCTTAAAGCGGGCTATGCTGGAGCGATCCTGATTCGCCCAAGCCCATGACCACGAACCTCGCCGCCGAGCTCAATCCCGACCAGCGCCGCGCCGTCGAGCACGGCGTGGACGACGGCTATCCGCCGCTGCTGATCATCGCCGGCGCCGGCTCCGGCAAGACCAACACGCTCGCGCACCGCGTCGCGCATCTGATCGCGACGGGCGCCGATCCGCGGCGCATCCTGCTGCTGACCTTTTCGCGGCGCGCGGCCCTCGAAATGCGCCGGCGCGTCGAACGCACCGGCGCGGCGGTCCTCGGCCCGAAGGCGCGCACCATGGCCGAGGCGCTGACCTGGGCCGGGACCTTCCACGCCATCGGCGCGCGGCTCCTGCGCGAATACGCAGCCCAGATCGGCTTCGAGCCGAACTTCTCGATCCACGACCGTGAGGATTCCGCCGACCTGATGAACCTGGTGCGGCACGAGCTCGGCTTCTCGAAGCTCGAGAAGCGCTTTCCGCTCAAGGGCACGTGCCTCGCCATCTATTCGCGCGTCGTCAATTCGGAAGCCGAGCTCGCCGACATCCTCAATTTCTTCTTCCCGTGGTGCGCGGAGTGGCACGAGGAGTTGCGGGCGCTCTTCGCGGCTTACGTCGAGGCCAAGCAGCGGCAGAACGTGCTCGACTATGACGACCTGCTCCTGTGCTGGGCCATGATGATGGCCGAGCGGGCAATCGCGGATCACGTCGGCGAACGCTTCGACCACGTACTGGTCGACGAATATCAGGACACCAACCGGCTCCAGGCGCGCATCCTGCTCGGGCTCAAGCCCGACGGCCGCGGCCTCACCGTGGTCGGCGACGACGCGCAGTCGATCTACTCGTTCCGCGCCGCGACGGTGCGCAACATTCTCGATTTCCCGGGCCACTTCCGGCCGAAGGCGACCGTCGTCACGCTGGAGCAGAACTATCGGTCGACACAGCCCATTCTCGCCGCCTCGAACGCGGTGATCTCGCTTGCCGCCGAACGCTACTCGAAGAACCTGTGGTCGCACCGCGAAGCGGCCGACAAGCCGCGGGTCGTCAATGTCGCGGACGACGTCGCCCAGGTCGGATACATCGTCGACACTATCCTGGAGAACCGCGAGTCCGGCATTCCGCTGAAAGCGCAGGCGGTGCTGTTCCGCACGTCGAGTCATTCCGGCGCGCTCGAGGTCGAGCTGACGCGGCGTAACATCCCCTTCGTGAAGTTCGGCGGCCTGAAGTTCCTCGAAGCCGCGCACGTCAAGGACGTGCTCGCCGTGCTGCACTGGGCGCAGAACCCGCGCGACCGCGTCGCCGGCTTCCGCGTGCTGCAATTGCTGCCCGGCATCAGGCCGGCGACAGCGGCGCGCGTCCTCGACCATTTGGCGGAGGGAGAGCTCCGCGACTTCAACGCGCCGGCCGCGGCAGCGCAAGCCTGGCCGGATTTCGCCGACACGATCGAGAGCGTGCGCCGCGGCGACGCCGGCTGGCCGTCAGAGCTGGAGACGATCTGCCGCTGGTACGCGCCGCATCTCGCGCGCGCCTATGACGACGCGACTTTACGCGAAGCCGATCTCGCGCAACTGACGCAGATCGCCGCCAGCTACCAGAGCCGCGAACGCTTCCTCACCGAGATGAAGCTCGACCCGCCGGACGCCACCAGCGACGAAGCCGGCCCGCCGCTGCTCGACGAGGACTACCTGATCCTCTCGACCATCCATTCGGCCAAGGGACAGGAATGGACGAAGGTCTTTTTGCTCAACACTGTCGACGGCTGCATTCCGTCCGATCTGGCCGTCGGCGAGCGCGAGGAGATCGAGGAAG
>DASTGR010000452.1:0-2272 GCA_035718885.1 Pseudolabrys sp.
CGGGGAAACGCATGCCCACCATCAAGGTCATGAGCGCCGGCGCGGTGAAGACCATGGTCGCCGCGCTCGGCGCCGAGTTCGAGCGCGAGAGCGGCAACACGATCGACTACAATTTCGGCACGGCCGGCGCGCTGCGCGAGCGCGTCAAGGGCGGCGAGGTGGCCGACCTCGTCGTCGTGTCGCAATCCGCGATCGCCGAGCTCGCCAAGCTCGGCCTCGTCGTGCCGGCGACCGTCACCGATCTCGGCCGCACCGTCACCGGCGTCATCGTGCGCGAGGGCTCGCCTAAGCCGGACATCTCCACGCCCGAGGCCTTCAAGCAGGCGCTGCGCAAGGCCCGCAGCGTCGCCTACACCGATCCGAAGGCCGGCGGCACCGGCGGCATCATGTTCGCGGCGCTCTTGGAGAAGCTCGGGCTCGCCGCCGAGGTCAACGCCAAGGCCGTGCTCGGCAAGGGCGGTTTCGACGTCTCGCAGATCGTCGCCGACGGCCGCGCGGAGATCGGCACCACCTTTATCAGTGAGGCGCTGCCGGTGAAGGGGCTGACGGTGCTCGGCCCGCTGCCGGGCGATCTGCACAACACCAACGGCTACACCGCCGCGGTCCACACCAAGGCGGCGAACCCCGCCATCGCCGAAGCCTTCCTGCGCGCGCTCACCGCATCGGCCACCCGGGCCCGCTGGACGGCGGCCGGACTGGAGCCGGCCTTTCCCGGCTGATTGGGCACCTTGCGCCCTCGAAACCGCTTCCTAATTACTCTGCAATGGGAGCGCGACGGCCATGAATGAACTCAAATTCGTCGTCCTCGATGACGAGGACCTTGCGGTCATTTCGGCGCATTTGCAGGACGCGGTGCTCAAGGTCTCCGACGTCATGTGGCGCCCGCAGGAAAAGCGCCTGGTCCTGGCGCTCAACCGCTTCGACTGGGAAAGCGCCCAGTCCGAGCATCCGGCCTACCGCCGCCGCCGTGCCGCGCTGCGTTTCGAACGGGTGCTCTCGTGCAAGTGCCGGCAGGTCGATCCCGCCGGCAAGGACGCGGTGCTCAATCTGCTCGCCGTCGAATTCTCGCCCACCGATGCCCCCTCGGGCGTGGTCACCCTGACCTTCTCGGGCGACGCGGCGCTCCGGCTCGAAGTCGAGTGCCTGGAAGCCGAACTCGCCGACCTCGGGCCCGCCTGGACCACCGCCTGTTGCCCGATGCATCTGGACGCCGAGCCAGGCGTCCCGGCCGAGGCGGCGCCGAGCCGCCCTTCGACGGGCTGACGCCGTAAAAATAGTTCCGGAAATCGGCCAGAACCGGTCCCGCAACCTTGCCAGCGGCAGGGAGTAATGGCGTAGTCCCACGGTTCACCAACAGGGGGTACTCCATGCGGAAGTTTGTCATTGCGGCGGCGCTGCTCCTCGCCGGCGGCTTGCTGAGCGGCTCTCCCGCCAAAGCGGAAGTGGGTTGCCTCTGCGCGACCTGGAACAAGGCTGCGGTCTGCACCGATAACGTCCTGAGCTGCAACGCCAAGATGTCCGGCGTCTGCGTCGCGCCGTGCGACTACAGCGCGCCGAAGAAGATGTCGAAGATGAAGAAGAAGGCCAAGAAAAAGGGCTGATATCGCTCTCGACTTCGAATCGAGGCTGCAAGGCTCCGCTTCGGCGGAGCCTTTTGTTTTTCGGCGGCTTTGGCCGCGAGGGTTGACGCTGGACGGCGCTTCCCTCATTCACGTGCCGAAGGCCGGGCGGTCCCGGCGGGAACCCCGTTCATGCCGCTTCGCCTCGACGCTCAAGCTCCCGATTTCGCCGGCCGATTTCACGCCTTTCTGGACGTGAAGCGCGAGGCGTCGCCGGACGTCGAGGCCACCGTGCGCGCCATCATCGGCGATGTTGCGAGCCGGGGTGACGCCGCGCTGATCGACTACACGCGCAAGTTCGACCGCATCGATTTGACCAAAATGGGCCTGCGCGTCAGCGCGGCCGAGATCGATGCAGCCGAGAGGGCGTGCGACCCGCAGGCGCTGGCCGCGCTCAAGCTCGCGCGCGACCGGATCGAGGCCTATCACCGCCGGCAACTGCCTAAGGACGACCTCTTCACCGACGCCCTCGGCGTCGAACTCGGCTCGCGCTGGACCGCGGTCGAGGCGGCCGGCCTCTACGTGCCCGGCGGCACAGCGGCCTATCCGTCGTCCGTTCTCATGAACGCCGTGCCGGCCAAGGTCGCCGGCTGTCCGCGCCTCGTCATGGTGGTGCCGTCGCCGGACGGCAAGCTCGTGCCGCTGGTGCTGGC
>DASTGR010000453.1:0-4469 GCA_035718885.1 Pseudolabrys sp.
CGGTCGAGAGGACTCGAACCTCCACGGGTTGCCCCGCTGCCACCTCAAGGCAGTGCGTCTACCAATTCCGCCACGACCGCATGGGGAGGAGGACACCCAAGAGGTGTCCCGCAAAGACGGCGCTCGTGTAACAAATAGGCCTCCGCCGGACAAGGCCCGAAAGCCCTCACCCCACGAAAAAGCGCCGGAGAATCCCCTACGCCGATCAAGCGATTAGGGGCAAACGCCGCAGCGGCGCCTCAGCGCATGTCGGCCGGGCGCGGCAGGAGCTGGCCGACCTCGACCGCGATCCGGTTGCCGTTGACCACCACGGTTCCGTTCGCCACCGGCAGGTTGTTGGCCAGGATCTGGACCGGATCGTCTTCCGAGGAGTCCAGCTCGAGGATGGCGCCGCGGCCGAGCCGCAGCACCTGGTGGATCGGCATGGAGGTGGTGCCGAGCACGACCGTGATGTCGACGGCGACCTTGTCGATTGTGGCCACGTATGCTTCCCGTTTGCTGGCGACGCGCCTGATTTGCGCCTATGTGCAGGTCACCACGGCATGGTGAACGAGTGGTTAACGTCCGCGACGATCTCACAGTCGGCCTGCCCGCTGCGGGAGGCTCCGAGCCGGTACAATGGTTGATCGCCGACCGGCCGGTCGCCTATGCAGAGGCGCTCGCGGTCATGGATGCGCGCGTCGAGCAGATCGCCGCCGGCGCTGCGCCTGAGCTGGTCTGGCTCCTCGAACACCCGCCGCTCTACACCGCCGGCACCAGCGCCGACCGCGCCGACGTGCTCGAGGCGCGCTTTCCGGTGTTCGAGGCCGGGCGCGGCGGCCAGATGACCTATCACGGCCCCGGCCAGCGCGTGGCCTACGCCATGCTCGACCTCAAGCGCCGCGGCCCGGACGTGCGCCGCTTCGTGGCGACGCTCGAGGAATGGCTGATCCGCACGCTCGCCGCCTTCAACGTCCGCGGCGAGCGGCGCGAGGACCGCGTCGGCGTCTGGGTCAGGCGGCCGGACAAGGGCGAAGGCTACGAGGACAAGATCGCCGCGCTCGGCATTCGCGTCCGCCACTGGGTGACGCTGCACGGCGTGTCGCTCAACGTCGAGCCGGACCTCTCGCACTTTTCCGGCATCGTGCCCTGCGGCGTGCACGAGAACCGCTACGGCGTGACGAGCCTCGCCGACCTCGGCCGCGTCGTGACGATGGCCGAGGTCGATAGCGCGATGCGGGCCGCCTTCGAGGAATTGTTCGGCCCGACCGTGCGCGTTCAGGCTGCGGCGGCCGCGACCGGCGCCGCGAGCTGAGCCGCGATATAGCGCCGCTCCTGCGTCAGCCCGCCATAGCCATAGGCGTCGCCCCGCACGTCGTGGACGTGCACATAGCTTTCCTCATGCAAGGGCCCGAGCAGCCGCTCCATCGCCTGGAACGCGGCGGCGACGAAGGCCGCCTTCTCGTCCTTGGTGTTGGTGCCGTCGGTGACGTGTATGTCGAGCCAGAAGCTCGCCAGCCACGCCTCGGTCAGCGACTTGCCGCCGCAGAACCAGTCGTCGGACGGCACGCGCGAGACGATGACGGCGGTGACCTTCGGGTCCTTGCGCAGGATCGTGGTCGACAGGCGCGCCACCTCGGCGGCGATCGCGGTTTTGTCGAGCACCTTCTGGTGCGGGGTGGAGACGGTGACGGTGATCAGCGGCATGGGGGAGCCTCCATTTCGGTTGAGGCGAACCTAGCCCCTCCCCAGCCATTGCGAAATCCAATGACTAATGATATCAATGATAACGATGCAAAATCATGCCCCCTCCCTCGACATCGACGCCGTGCGTGCCTTCGCGCTGGTCGCCGATCTGTCGAGCTTTACTCGCGCCGCGCAGGCCGAGGGCACGACGCAGTCGGCCGTGAGCCTCAAGCTCAAACGGCTCGAAACCCGGCTCGGCGTGCAGCTGGTCGAGCGCACGCCGCGCTCCGTCAAGCTCACCGGCGACGGCGTCGCCTTTCTCGCCCGCGCGCGCGACCTGCTCGCCGCCCATGATCGCGCGCTTGCCGGCGGCGAACCGCCGGAGCGGCGGCTGACGATTGGATTTTCGGATCATGCCGCCGGGCTCGACCTCGCACCGCTGATCGCCAGGGTCGGCGCTGCCGATGCCGGGCTGCATCTCGACGTGCGGGTCGGCATGTCGGGCCACATCGCCGACGCCTTCGAGGCGGGCGAACTCGACGCGGCCGTGATCCGCCGCGACAAGGGCCGCCGCGGCGGCGAGCCGCTGGTCGAGGACACGTTCGGCTGGTTCGCCGCGCCCGATTTCCGCCATCGCCCCGGCGACAAGGTGAAACTCGCCATGCTGGCGGCGCCGTGCAGCGTACGGGCGCAATCGATCCGCTTTCTGGACAAGGCCGGCATCCCCTGGATCGAAGCCTTTACCGGCGGCGGCGTCGCCGCTGTCGCCGCGGCGGTCACCGCGGGACTGGCGATTGCTCCCCTTGCCGCGCGCGTGGCGCCCTCCGGGACGCTCGACATCGGCCCGGCGCTCGGCCTGCCGGACCTCGGCCGCTCGACTGTGGTGCTGCATTCGCGCGTCAGCGATCCGCGCGCGCGCGCGGCCTTGCGCACGCTCGCCGCGACCTTCCGCGGCGTCGCCGCGAAGCGTTAGGCTGTCGGCAGCACGGAAAAGCGCTCGCCGGTGCGGCGCGGGCGCATCTCGTTTTGATCGGCGGGGCGGTCGTCGAGCGCGTCGACGCGCGCGGCGTAAGGGCCGCGGCGGCAGGTCGCGATCATCTTCCCGACGACATCCGGCGGCCCCATGAAGACAGCTTCGACCGAGCCGTCGTGGCAATTGCGCACCCAGCCTTCGAGGCCGGCGGCGAGCGCCTCGCGCTCGACGAAGGCCCGGTAGCCGACGCCCTGCACGCGGCCCCGCACCGCGACATGTCTGATGATGTGCTCGTCCAACTGCGCGCTCCTGCCGCCAGAATAGCGGCCGGCACTGCGCGCGTCAGCGGTCTGAACGTGTTGCGGCATCGATACGGTCGATCTCGCGTTCGTAATCGCTTGGCATGCGGTCTTCCTGATCCTCGTCGTGGATCGGATGCTGATCGTTGCCGCCGTCGATCTTCGGCGTCATCCCGCCGCCGACCGGGTCCTCCGCCATCCGTCCGGATTCGACTTCCGGAAGATTGTCCGGACGCGTCGCCTGCGGATCTGCGCGGCGATCGTCTGACGGCATCGCGTCGGCTGCGTCCGTCCGCGCCGGCGCGCGGGTCTGCTTCTTCCCGGCCATGGCCAAATCCTCCCTCGCAAATGTCGAGGCTAACGCCACGCCGCGGCGGCCGGTTCCGTCAGGAACCGACGACGTCGCCGCCGTTCGGATGCAGGACCTGGCCGCTGATGTAGGACGCGTCCTCGCTCGCCAGGAACACGTAGCAGGGCGCAACCTCGTTCGGCTGGCCGGGCCGCTGCATCGGTACGCTGGCGCCGTGATGCGCGACACGCTCCGGCTCGAACGAGGCCGGAATGAGCGGCGTCCAGATCGGGCCCGGCGCGACGGCGTTGACGCGTATGCCGTCGTTGGCCAGCGCCTCCGACAGAGAGCGCGTCAGCGTGACGATGGCGCCTTTCGTGGCGGAATAGTCGATCAGTGTCTTGTGGCCCTGATAGGCGGTGATCGAGGTCGTGTTGATGACCGTCCCACCCTTGGGCATGTGGCGCAGCGCGTGCTTGGTCATGAAGAACATCGAGAAGATGTTGGTGCGGAACGTGCGCTCGATCTGCACGGCGTCGATATTGCGCACGTCGTCCGTCTCGTGCTGCTCGGCCGCGTTGTTGACGAGGATGTCGAGGCGGCCGAATTGCTCCACCGTCGCCTCGACTGCCGCCTCGCAGAAGTCCTCGTCGCCGACGTCGCCGGCAAGGATGATCGCCTCGCTGCCCTCGCGCACGACGAGGTCGCGCGTGGCGTTCGCGTCCTTGTGCTCGTTCAAATAGACGATGGCGATGCGCGCGCCTTCGCGCGCCATGGCGACCGCAACGGCGCGGCCGATGCCGCTGTCGCCGCCGCTGATCAGCGCCACCTTGCCCTTGAGCTTGCCGACGCCGGGATATTTCGGCTCGTAGTCCGGCTTCGGCGCCATATGGCGCTCGCGGCCGGGCTGGGTGTCCTGCTTTTGCGCAGGCATTGTTTTTGGCGCCATGGAACCGCTCCGTGTGCTTTCACACGGAGCGAACGCCAGTTGCGGCAAGCGGTTCCTGTCTCTCGGGATTCGTCGCGGCTAGTGCGTTAAATTCACCGTGACATTCTTTCGCTGGGTATAGCTGTCCAGCATGCCCTCGAGCGAGAACTCGCGGCCGATGCCGCTCTCCTTGTAGCCGCCATAGGTATGGCCGGCGCTTTGGCCGAGGCCCTGATTGACCTGCACCCAGCCCGATTCAATCGCGTGCGCCGCACGCAGCGCGCGGCCGATATCGTGCGACCAGACGTAGGCTGC
>DASTGR010000454.1:0-2801 GCA_035718885.1 Pseudolabrys sp.
GCGTCGATCGCGTTGATCGGCGACCGCCCGCCCCTCACCTCCTCGCGGATGCGCTCGTAGATCAGCACGTTACTGTCGACCGCGATGCCCACGGTGAGCACGATGCCGGCAATGCCGGGCAGCGTCAGCGTAGCGTTGAGCAGCGACAGCACGCCGAAGATCATCGCGACGTTGATCGCGACCGCGATGTTGGCGAACAGGCCGAACAGGCCGTAGGTCGCGAGCATGAACAGAATGACCATCGCCGCGCCCACATAAGACGAGAGCTTGCCGCGGGCGATCGAGTCGGCGCCAAGGCCCGGGCCGACCGTGCGCTCCTCGATGATGGTGAGCGGCGCCGGCAGCGCGCCGGCGCGCAGCAGGATGGCGAGGTCGTTGGCGCTCTGGACGGTGAAGTTGCCCGAAATCTGCCCGGAGCCGCCGATGATCGGTTCGCGGATCACCGGCGCCGAGATCACCTCATTGTCCAGCACGATGGCGAAGGGCTTGCCGACATTCGCTTGCGTCGCCTCGGCAAACTTGCGGGCGCCGGATGTGTTGAAGCGGAAGGAGACCACCGGCTCGGAGGTGCGCGGGTCGAAGCCCGGCTGCGCGTCGGTCAGGTCGCCGCCCGACACCAGCACGCGCTTCTCGATGACGTATTTCTGGCCGGCATCCTTGCCGGTCCCGGATAGAAGCTCGTCCTCCGGCGGCAGCGAGCCCTGCTGCGCCTGCTCGGGCGACACATTGGTGTCGACCATGCGGAAATCGAGCTTGGCGGTCTTGCCGAGGAGCTGCTTGAGGCGGGTCGGATCCTGCAAGCCGGGCACCTGCACGAGAATGCGGTCGGAGCCTTCGCGCTGGATCAGCGGCTCGACGGTGCCGAGCTCGTTGACGCGGCGCTCGATGATCTGGATCGACTGGTCGACCGACTGGCGTACGCGATCGACGATCGCCGGCTCGCTGAGCGTCAGGCGGTAGAGGTTGCCGTCATTGGTGATGTCGATGTTGCGCTGGCCGGTCGCGCTCATGATGCCGCCGAGCGGCTGCGACAGGGTGGCGAGCTTTTCGCGCGCCTGGCCCGCATTGCCGCCTTCACGGATGCGCACCTCGACGCTGTTGCCGCGCACGACGAGGCCGGTATAGCCGATGCGCGCGTCACGCAGCACGCGGCGGACGTCGTCGCGCAGCGCCTCGAGCATGTCCTTGCGGACGGTCTTGGTATCGACCTCGAGGAGGATGTGCGATCCGCCTTGCAGGTCGAGACCGAGAACGACGTGGCGCTGCGCCCATTTCGGCCAGGCGTCCACCATCGACGTGGGCAGGAAATTCGGAACCGCGCACAGGCAGACGACGAGCGCCGTAAGGATGATCGCCGCCGCCTTCCACCGCGTAAAATACAGCATGACGTCCTGACTTCAGAAGCTGATGCGAAGCGCTTCCGGCGGATCAGCCGGCCGAAGCGTCGTCCTTGACCGGCTCGCCCTTGGCGCGGACATCCGTAATCATCGAGCGCACCTGCCGGATGCGCACCCCGTCGGCAACCTCGATCTCGATCTGCTCGTCGTCGACGACCTTGGTGACCTTGCCGATGAGGCCGCCATTGGTAATGACGGTATCGCCGCGCCGCACGGCCTTGACCAGTTCCTGATGCGACTTCACCCGCTTCTGCTGCGGGCGCAGGATCAGGAAATACATGATGACGAAGATCAGCGCGAACGGCAGCAGCTGCACCAGCATGCCACCCTCGCCGCCCGCTCCGCCAAACAGCCCTTGCATCGTAAAAATCCTCGTTCCTTGCGACCGCCAGCCTCAGGCCAAGACGGCGTAAAGCCTCTCGCCGGCGCGGTAAATTCGCGCGGACTATAACCGCCGCCCGCCCAATTGCAACGTCGCGTGGGCCGCTGAAAACCGGCCATTTCGAGGCTCTTGGCGGCGGGCGGCTTGCCGGGCCACCCCTGCCCCGCTAAGAGCAGCCTCGCGATCCGACCACAGACGATAGTCCCATGGCCAAGCCCAAGAAGCCCAAAACGACATCCCGAAAGACGTCCGCGAAATCTGGCTCCGGAACGAGCGCCGGCGCCCTCGCGCCGGACGTGCTCGAACGCATTGCCGTGGCGCTGGAGCGCCTCGCGCCGACGGCCAAGGCCGGGGCCGACCTCGACGCCGCTGACGCATTCATCTGGCATCCGGACGGACGGCTCGTGCCGGTGCCGCGCGTCAACCGCGTCGAGATGTCGCTGCTCAAGGGCGTCGACCGGGTTCGAGATACGCTGGTCGAGAACACCGAGCGCTTTGCCCGCGGCCTGCCGGCCAACAATGCGCTCCTGTGGGGCGCGCGCGGCATGGGCAAGTCGTCGCTCGTGAAGGCGTCGCACGCGGCCGTCAACGCCGAGTTCGCGCGCAAGAGCGAGCGCGGCCCCTTGAAGCTGGTCGAGATCCATCGCGAGGACATTGAGAGCCTGCCGGAGCTGATGGCGGTGACGCGGGCCTCCGACTACCGCTTCATCCTTTTCTGCGACGACCTCTCGTTCGACGCCGACGACACAAGCTACAAGTCGCTCAAGGCGGTGCTCGAAGGCGGCATCGAGGGCCGACCTGAGAATGTCATTTTCTACGCGACGTCGAACCGGCGGCATCTCTTGTCGCGCGACATGATCGAGAACGAACGCTCGACCGGCATCAATCCCGGCGAGGCCGTCGAAGAGAAGGTCTCGCTGTCCGACCGCTTCGGTCTGTGGCTCGGCTTCCACCGGTGCAGCCAGGACGAATACCTGGCGATGATCGACGGATACGTCAGCCACTACGGCATCAAGGCTGAA
>DASTGR010000455.1:0-6233 GCA_035718885.1 Pseudolabrys sp.
CCGGAGCCCGGCGGCGACCGTACGCGCGAAGTGCAGGTCGGCCAGGAACTGTTGCAAACCATGGGCCTGCGCACCTTTGTGCCGCTGGTCGCGGCCTGCCCCGGCTGCGGCCGCACCACCTCGACCACGTTCCAGGAGCTCGCGCAGGACATTCAGAGCTTCATCCGCGACTCCATGCCGAAATGGAAGACGCAGTATCCCGGCGTCGAGACGCTCAACGTCGCGGTAATGGGCTGCATCGTCAATGGCCCGGGTGAATCCAAGCACGCCGACATCGGCATTTCGCTGCCCGGCACCGGCGAGACGCCGACCGCGCCGGTCTTCATCGACGGCAAGAAGGCCGCGACCTTGCGCGGCGCCGGCCTGTCTGCGGAGTTCAAGCAGATGGTGATCGATTACATCGAGAACCGCTGGGGCGCGGGCGCGAGGACGGCGGCGGAGTAGGAGTGCATTGTCGTCACCGGGCATAGCCCGTCGAAGACGGGCGTAAACGCCCTCTTGTCCCGGTGACCCCGATCAGGGAGATACCGTGCTCTCCTCATCGGGATGGCCGGGATAAGCCCGGCCATGACGAGAAGAAGTTGCCCCGCGTGAAATCCAAGCACGTCATCATCGTCTTCGCGGCCGGAGTCGTGCTCGCCGCAGCGGCGTCGATCTATGTCAGCCGCACGGTCGACCCGGTCGAGAAGACAGTCACCGCGGTCGCCGCGCCGGATGGCCGATACAAGGCGGTCGTGGTGTGGCTGAGCCAGGGCGGCGACGCGCCGTTCTGCTACACGAGCGTCTCGGTCTATCTCGCGATCTATCCGAACGACTTCGCCGAGAGCGAGAAGGGTTACCAGGTCTATTGGTCGCCGTGCGCGACACCGGCCAAGGCGGCCGATGTGCCGACGGTCGAATGGCAGGCGAAGGACAAGCTCCAGGTCACCTACACGCCCGGCCCGCCGGCGGCGGATCCGACCAAGCTGCGCAAGCGCGTCGTCGATGCGTCGCGGTATGTGCAGGTGACGTACGTGGAGAGGAAATAGCTCATTCTGTCGCCACCGGGCTCGTCCCGGTGGCCCCGCTTAGTGAGGCATGGAAGTGCCATCCTAAGCGGGATGGCCGGGACAAGCCCGGCCATGACGAGGAAAACAACATCGCCTTCGCGGGGACGACAAACTCTCACCCCCACACTTCTTTCGCCACCTCGACGATCATCCTCAGCTTCGCCCACTGCTGTTCCTCGGTGAGCGTGTTGCCCTCTTCCGTCGAAGCGAAACCGCATTGCGGCGACAGGCACAGCTGCTCGAGCGGGATGAACTTCGCCGCCTGATCGATGCGGCGCTTGAGCTCGTCCTTCGATTCAAGTTCACCGGTCTTGGTCGTCACCAGCCCGAGCACGACCTGCCGGTCCTTCGGCACGAACCGCAGCGGCTCGAAACCGCCGGCGCGCTCGGTGTCGTACTCCATGAAGAAGCCGTGAACCTTGATCTTGCCGAACAGAATCTCCTGCACCTTTTCGTAGCCGCCGGCTCCCATGTAGGTGCTTTTGTAATTGCCACGGCACATATGCATGGTGATGCGCATGTCGTGAGGAATGTCCGACATCGCCGCGTTGATGAGGTCGCCGTAGAGCTCACCGAGCTTGTCGGGATCGTCACCGCGCGCCGTCATTTGCGCGCGATACTTGTCGTCGCACAGCATGGCGATGAACACCTCGTCGAGCTGCAAATAGCGGGAGCCGGCATTGGCGAAATCGCGCACCGCCTTCCTGTAAGCCTGCCCGAGATCCGCGAACATCGCATCGAGCGTCGGGTAGGTCTTCGGGTCGACCGGCGTCTTCATCGGCCGGCCCCATAGGGCCGACGGCGCCGGAATGGTGATCTTCGGCGTGCGCTTTGTATGGGCGGCGACGAACTCGAAATGCTCGATCATCGGATGATGACGCGAGCCGATCTTGCCGGTGACCTTGGTGCCCTCGTTGCGCGTGGTGACGGCGGCGAAGGCCACACCGGTGTCCATGACGTGCTTCTCGATGCCGTCGAGGCCCCACAGAAAATCGAGATGCCACCACGAGCGGCGGAATTCGCCGTCCGTGACCGACTGGAGGCCGCATTCCTCCTGCTTTTTGATGACGCGCTCGATCTCGCGATCCTCGACAGCCTTCAACGCCGCGGCGTCGATCTCGCCCTTGGCGAATTTCGTGCGGGCTTCCTTCAGCGCCGCCGGACGCAGCAGGCTGCCGACATGGTCGGCGCGAAATGGCGGCTCGGTGCGTTGCATCTAAGTGTCTCCGATGAATTGTTCTTGTCGTCCCGGGCGAGCGAAGCGAGACCCGGGACCCATACTCCGCAGTCTATCGAAACGGCACGTTATATGGGTCCCCGCTTTCGCGGGGACGACATCACCCCCAAACCTCTTCAGCCAACTCCACGATCATCCGCAGCTTTGCCCACTGCTCGTCCTCGGCGAGCACATTGCCCTCCTCGGTCGAGGCGAATCCACATTGCGGCGACAGGCAGAGCTGGTCGAGCGGCACGTATTTCGACGCCTCGTCGATGCGGCGCTTGAGCTCGTCCTTGCTTTCCAGCGTGCCACTCTTCGAGGTGACGAGGCCGAGCACGACAATCTTTCCCTTGGGCACGAAGCGCAAAGGCTCGAAGCCGCCGGCGCGGGCGCTGTCGAACTCCATGAAATAGCCGTGCACGTTGATGCCGTTGAACATCGTCTCCGCCACGGGCTCGTAACCGCCCGACGCGACGAAGGTCGAACGGAAATTGCCGCGGCACAAATGCATGGTGATCGTCATGTCCGACGGAATGTCGGACACCGCGGCGTTGATCATGTCGGCGTAGCCCTTGAGCAGCGCGGCCGGATCGTCACCGCGCGTCTTGACCTTTTCGACCAGCGTCGCGTCGCACAGATAGGTGAGATTGACCTCGTCGAGCTGGATATACCGGCAGCCGGCATCGGCGAAGGCGCGCACCGCCTTGCGGTAGGTCATGCCGAAATCGCGATAGAAGTCTTCCATGTCCGGATAGACGGACTCGGGCACGGCGAGGCGGCCGTTGCGGAAATGCAGCGCGGACGGCGACGGGATCGTCATCTTCGGCGTCTGCTTCGAGTGCGCGGCAACGAACTTGAAATGCTCGATCATCGGGTGACCATCGAAATCGCCGAGCTTGCGCGTCACCTTCGACATCACCTGCGCCGGCTGCACGCCGCCCTGGAAGTTGATCTCGCGCTGGTGCGGCACGATCTCGATCCCGGGCAGCCCCGCGAGGAAGTCGGTCTGCCATGACTTCCGGCGGAATTCGCCGTCCGTGATCGACTTCAGCCCGACCGCCTCCTGTTTGCCGATCAGCGCGACGATCTCCTGATCTTCGATCTCCTTGAGGCATTCGGCCGAGATCGCATTGCGCGCCCGATCGGCGCGCGCCTGCTTCAGCGCGGCCGTGCGCAGCAGACTGCCGACATGGTCGGCGCGAAAAGGTGGGGTCGTGCGTGGGGCCATAAATGTTGTTCCGATGATCTTCTCGTCATGGCCGGGCTTGTCCCGGCCATCCCGCTTAGGGACGCGCGGCTCTTGCCCTTCTAAGCGGGATCACCGGGTCACGCCGCTGCGCGGCGGCCCGGTGATGACAGCTTATTGTTTCGCTCAGTGCCCCCACACCTCGTTCGACAGCTCGACGATCATGCGCAGCTTCGCCCACTGCTCCTCCTCGGCGAGCACGTTGCCCTCCTCGGTCGAAGCGAATCCGCATTGCGGCGAGAGGCAGAGCTGATCGAGCGCGACGTATTTTGTCGCTTCGTCGATACGGCGCCTGATATCGTCCTTCTTTTCGAGCACGCCGCTCTTGGAGGTGACGAGGCCGAGCACGAGTTGCTTGTTGCCCTTCGGAAAGTATCGCAGCGGCTCAAAGCCACCGGCGCGGTCGGAGTCATATTCCAGGAAATAGCCGTCGAGGTTGGTCTTGGCGAGCAGTTGCTCAGCGACGAACTCGTAGCCGCCGGAGGCGATGAAGGTGGAGCGGAAATTGCCGCGGCACGAATGCATGGTGACCGCCATGTCCGCGGGCTTGTCGCGCAGCGCCTCGTTGGTCACACGGGCGTAGATCGCCGGCAGCGAGTCGGGATCGTCGCCGCGGGCCTTCGAGCCCTCGCGCTCCTTCGGATCGCAGATCATGGCCCAGGCGGTGTCGTCAAGCTGGAGGTAACGGCAGCCGGCGTCGTAGAACGCGCGGATCGCCTTGCGCCAGGCGGCGGCGACATCGGCGAAGTATTCGTCGTAGCCGGGATACGCGTCCTTGCTCACCATGGCGCGACCCTGGCGAAAATGGAACGTCGAGGGCGCCGGGATGCACATTTTCGGCGTCACCTTGCAGACGCTCTTGAGATACTTGAAGTGCTCGATCTGCGGATGGCCAGCGAAGTCGACCTTGCCGGTCACCTTGAGCGCCTCGGCCTTGGTGTCGACGCCGTGAAATTTGATCGGCGGCGCGCTGATCTTCTCGACGCCCTTGAGACCCCAGAAGAAATCGAAATGCCACCATGAGCGGCGAAACTCTCCGTCGGTCGCGAGCTTGAGCCCGATCTCTTCCTGCTTGCGGACCACCCGCTCGATCTCGCGGTCCTCGACCCCTTTCAGCGCGGCTGCGTCGATCTCGCCCTTGGCGAATTTCGCGCGCGCATCCTTGAGCGCGGCCGGGCGCAGCAGGCTGCCGACATGGTCGGCGCGGAACGGCGGCGTGGTGCGTTGGGACATGGACATTCAACTCCCTACTGAATGGCGTCGTCTGATCGCGTCTCTTTTCCGTCATGGCCGGGCTTGTCCCGGCCATCCCGCTCAGGAGCGCACTGCCCTTCTAAGCGAGATCACCGGGACTCGCGCCTCCGGCCCGGCCCGGTGATGACATCGCGGGGAAGCTTATTTGCCCCAAACCTCCTGCGACAGTTCGATGATCATGCGCAGCTTCGCCCACTGCTCTTCCTCGGCGAGCGTGTTTCCTTCCTCGGTCGAGGCAAAGCCGCACTGCGGCGACAGACAGAGCTGGTCGAGTGCGACGAATTTCGTCGCCTCGTCGATGCGGCGCTTGATGTCGTCCTTCTTCTCCAGCGTGCCGGTCTTCGAGGTGACGAGGCCGAGCACGACGATCTTGTTGCCCTTGGGCAGGAAGCGCAGGGGTTCGAAGCCCCCGGCGCGATCGGTGTCGTATTCGAGGAAGTAGCCGTCATAGTTGCACTTGGCGAGCAGCGAATGCGCCACCGGCTCGTAGCCGCCCGACGAGATGAACGTCGAGCGGAAGTTGCCGCGGCAGACATGCGTGGTGATGGTCATGTCGGCGGGCTTGGCTTCCAACGCCTTGTTGATGCAGCGCGTGTAGCTCTCCTGGAGATGATCGACGTCGAGGCCGCGCTCGCGCGCCTTCTTCAACTCGTCCTGAGAGCAGAGATAGGCCCAGGCGGTGTCGTCGAACTGAAGATAGCGGCAGCCCGCGTCGTAGAACGCCTTGACCGCCTTCTGATAGGCGACCGCGAGATCGTCGAAGATATCGTCGCGGCTGGCGTATGCGCTCTTGTCGACCGCGTTCGGCTCGAGCCGGAAGTGCATCACCGCCGGAGACGGGATTGTCATCTTCGGCGTCACCTTGGTGTGCGCCTTGAGGAACTTGAAATGCTCGAGCATCGGGTGGTTGGAGAACCCGATCTTGTTCTTGATGTGGATAACGTGCGGCTTGGTCAGCACGCCTTGGAACTGGATGCCGACATTGCCCTCGATGATCTCGACGCCATCGAGCATGCCGAAGAAATCGTAGTGCCACCACGAGCGGCGATATTCGCCGTCGGTCGCGAGCTTCAGGCCGATTTCTTCCTGCTTCCGGATGACCTTCTCGATCTCGCGATTCTCGACCTCGCGCAGTTGATCGGCGCCGATCTCGCCCTTCTCGCGCTTGATGCGCGCCTCCTTGATCGCCTGCGGGCGCAGGAAACTGCCGACATGGTCGGCACGGAACGGCGGCTTGGTACGTTGCATGGATTTCACTCCCGCGTCTGTTTGTAACTGTGTCGTCAATAAAGCCCGGCGGCGCTTGTCCGGCGGATCAGGACCGCGCCCGGCACGAGACCGCGCGTGCCCTGGTTTCCGAGCGCAAGCTGGAGATTGCGGTGGGCGAGACGCGCATGCTCCCGCATGAGCGCCTCGGCCCGCGCGCCTTCGCGATCCTCGATGGCGCGGACGACGCAATGGTGAT
>DASTGR010000456.1:0-5915 GCA_035718885.1 Pseudolabrys sp.
GGCTCGACGACGCGCAATTCCGCGCGCTGTTTTCGAAGAGCCCGGTCAAGCGCACCGGCCGCGACCGCTTCCTGCGCAACGTGCTCATCGCCATCGGCAACTCGCAAGATGCGTCGCTGGCGCCGGAAGCGCGCCGATTGCTCGACGACCCATCGCCGCTGGTGCGCGGCGCCGCGGTGTGGGCGCTGAGCCGGCTGTTGTCGCTGGAGGAGTTTGAGAAGCTGCGCCGCGAAGACAGTAGCGAGTCGGTCAATGAGGAGTGGGGAGCCGCAATTTCATGATTGTCATGGCCGGGCCTGTCCCGGCCATCCCGCTTAGGCGGGCACCCTATAATTTACAAATGTCTGCTTCTGGAGGCGCAGCAAACTCTTATGCTCGATCCGCGATTTGCCGGTTGTGACCCTCAGCAGAAATTAACGCTCTGCACGCAAGATCATCAATATGCGATCCCACCGACTGAACCGACTTCCCTACCTAGTACACACAAACAGGGAACTCGGCCTAATGCTCAAAGGCTTAAAGCCTCTAGCGTATTTTATGGATGTCGTCGGTGATGAACCCGACATCTGCATCCGATATTGGCGACTATTTGATAGGTATGTTGCTTGAGGCCGATTTGCACGACGCGAAATATTTGAACCCGCCCCCGATCTTCCACAGATGACATATCGGAGGCTGTTCTATGCCTTGCCGGCCCACGAGTGGCGAATTGACGCGATGATCACGCTTCTGAACGAATCCGGTGCATGGTCAGACGATCGCGAAAGGCAGCTCGGTGAGTTGCTGGGCTACGAACCCTGGCAAATGGATTATTGGATGACGCATCGAGCGTCGCTTTAGTCCGCTATTGGCCCATCGCGCTGGTCCGCAGATATCCGCTTATTTGCAGCTTGAGTATGTGAAGCAGACGATCAAGTCAGATGACCGTGCCATCCTAAGCGGGGTCACCGGGACAAGCCCGGTGACGACAAAGAATCAAAACTCCTTCACCGCCGCGATCAGCCGCTCCAAATCCTCCGGCCGCGACAGGCGGTGATCGCCGTCCTTGATCAGCGTCAGCACCACATCGTCGCGCGACAGGCGCGTCACCAGTTCCTGTGCGTGCTGCCACGGCACATCGGGGTCCTGCACGCCCTGGAGGATGTGCACCGGGCAGCCCGGCTCGATCAGCCCGCCGAGCATCAGATGCTTGCGCCCGTCCTCGATCAGTGCGCGCGTGATCGGATAGCCGCCGGCATCGTAGTCCGACGGGCGGATCCACTCGCCCTTTTCCAAGATGTCGCGTTTGATGGCCGCCGAGAACTGCTTCCACATCAGCTCCTCGGTGAAGTCGACAGCCGGCGCGATCAGCACCATGCCGGCCAGCGGCGCGAGGCCTTTCAGTTCGCGCAGTCGTGCCGCCAACAAGAGCGCGATCCAGCCGCCCATGGACGAGCCGATCAGCACCTGCGGCCCCTTGGCGAACTCTCGATACACGGCGAGGCTCTCCTCGAGCCAGCGGCCGATTGTGCCGTCGCGGAAATCGCCGCTCGATTCGCCGTGGCCGGAATAGTCGAAGCGCAGGCAGGCGCGGCCCTCCTCCGCGGCCCAGCGGTCGAGCGCCTCGGCCTTGGTGCCTTTCATGTCGGACTTGAAGCCACCCAGCCATACGAGGCCGGGGCTCTTGCCCGCGCGCACGCGCACGGCGATTGTGCGAGCAGGTGCAGGCGATTCGATGATCAGGGATGTGAGACGGGCTTCGCTCATGCTTGAGGCCGTTTCAGCGAGGAACACGATGGCTCCTTCTCGCCGCATCGAGGCCTTGCGCGCAAGGGGCTCGGCGTGATGGTGGTCCAGCCCAACCGCGCCAAGCCGCGCTCGCTGGCCGGGGCGACCATTCTCCAGATCGTGCCTGCCCTGTCCGACGATCCCGCCGGGCATGCCGCCGTCGAGATCGCGCTGGCCCTGATGCAGTCCGGCGCCCGCGCCATTGTCGCCGGCGACGGCGGGCCGCTGGTCGGCGAGTTGCGCGCTTTCGGCGGCGAGTGGCTGCCGCTCGCCAACGACACCTGGAACCCGCTGCGCATACGCAGGAACGCCGGTCGGCTCGCGCATCTCGTCGCCGCCGAGCGCATCGACATCGTGCATGCCCAGAGCGCGGGCGCAGCCTGGAGCGCGCTCCAGGCCGTGCACCGCCAACCGGTGTTCCTGGTCACCTCGTTCCCCGACCGCATGCCGTCCGGCCGCTGGCCGCTGCCCATGCTCAACGCCTCGCTCGCGCGCGGCGACCGCGTCATCGCGCCGTCGAGCTACGTGTCGCGGGCCATGCTCGAGCGCTACCGGATCGCGCCCGAGCGCATCACCGTCATTCCGCGCGCCGTCGACACCGCGACCTTCAGTCCCGCTGCAATTTCAGGCGAGCGCATCGCCGCGCTGCGCCGCGTCTGGGGCCTCTTGCCGGAGATGCGCGTCGTGCTCGTCGCCGGCCGCATGGCGGCGCATAACGGGCAGATGAGCGCGATCGATGCGGCCCGCCTGATCGTGGCGCGCGGCCGCCGCGACGTCGCCTTCGTCTTCGCCGGCGAAGACCGGCTGCACATGCGCTACGCGGCGAGCGTGCGCAGGCGCGCGCGCGTCCATGCGATCGACACGCTCTGCCGTTTCGTCGGTCATATTGCGGACATGCCCGCGGCGATGGCGGTCGCGGATGTCGTGGTGGTGCCGGCGCTGCACACGCCGCTGACAGGCCGGCTCGTCGCCGAGGCGCAGGCGGTGGGCCGTCCGGTCGTGACGACCGCCGTCGGCATGCTGCCGGAAATGGTGCTGGCGCCGCCGCGCATGCGCGAGGACCTGCGCACGGGATGGGTGGTGCGGCCTGGCCAGCCGGGCGAACTCGCCGGCGCGGTTTCAACCGCGCTCGCCAGCAACCCTACGGCGGCAGAGGCGTTGGGCGCACGGGCCCGCCAGTTCGCCGAGTTCATGTTCTCGCCGCAGAGCGTTGCCGAAGCGATCCGCGGGGTCTATACGTCGCTTCTATCACGCGACAGTTGACTTCCGTCTGCCATAAGGCCCCCGAGACCAGGGCTCCGTTTCCGTTGCGCCGCTTCGTTCGAAGGCGCCCGTTCCGAGGTTGCGATTTGTCGATGGTGTCTGCTTCGAGCGGCGTACGGCAAGCTCCGCATGAGCACTCGCACGATCCGATGCGCGTGCTGATCGTGGCGCCCGCGCTCGAAGCCGGCGCGGCGGACGCCGGTGCGGTGGAGCTCACGCGAATCCTCAAACACGCCGGCCATCACGCGATCGTCGTGTCGAACGCAGGCCGTCTGGTTGCCGATATCAACGCCGCGGGCGCCGAGTTCGTCCCGCTCAATGTCGCCACCGCCAATCCGGTCCGCATCCTGCGCAACGTGTTCGCGCTGCGGCGGCTGGCGCGCGAGAAGCGCTGCGATGCCATCCATGCACTCGGCCGCTCCGGCGCCTGGAGCGCGTTGGTCGCGGCGCGCCTGACGCGGCTGCCGTTCCTGACCAGCTGGTACAAGGGGTTCCGCGACCAGAATCTGTTCAAGCACCTCTATAACGGCGTCATGGCGCGCGGCGACCGTGTCGTCGCGGTCAGCGAGCAGCTCGCCCAGCTCGTCAACGACCGCTACGGCACGGCGTGGGACAGGATCAGCGTCGTGCCGTGCAGCGTCGACCTCGAGCGGTTCGATCCTGAGCGCATGACGCAAGCGCGCATCGACGCCGTTCGTCACGCCTGGGGCGTGACCGGCGAGACCAAGGTCATCCTGGTCGTCGGGCGCATCCTGCGCCGCAAGGGCCACCACGTCGTGGTCAAGGCCGTCGAGCGACTCAAGAAAAGCGGCTTGAAGGATTTCCTCTGCGTCTTCGTCGGCGAGGACCGCGGCCGCACTCACTACACCGGCGAGCTCTGGGATCTCGTTCTGTCGACCGGCACCATGGACGTGATCCGCATGGCCGCGCCGGTGCACGACATGCCGGCCGCCTATGCCGCCGCCTCGGTCGTGGTCTCGGCGGCAATCCAGCCGGAGGGCGTGCAGCGCGCGATCCTGGAGGCGCAGGCGATGGGCCGGCCGATGATCGTCTCGGACCTCGCCGCCGGTGCCGACGTCGTGCTGACGGCGCCGGGAGTGCCGGAAAGCCGCATTTCAGGGTTGCGATTCCCCGCCGGGGACGACAGCCGGCTCGCCGCCACCCTGCTGCGGCTGTTCTCGATCCCCGCGCCGATGCGGGCCGCCATGGGCGCGCGCGGCCGCGACTGGGTGCTCGGCCACTTCAACGCCGACGTCGTCGCGGAACAGACTCTGCGCCTGTACGAGGACGCCACCGGCCGGCCGGCCGCCGCCGGCGCCCGAGCCGCGGCCTGAGCCTGCGGCCCGAATGTCGCACCCAAGTTACAATTTGATCGATAAATCGAGGTTTTCGGGGTCCTTAAGGCAGGAACCGCGTTGACTTATTCGCGGTTTCTACCAATCTCTTGTCCCGGGGCCGAGATGCCCCGGCTTTCGTCGCAACAGCAGAGGAGACACCAGCCATTCGTCGTCCGATGAAGTCCGCGCTGCCCGTTCAAAAGGACGGCCCGCGCATCAACGAGGAGATCCGCGTCCGCGAGGTTCAGCTGATCGATGCCACCGGGCACAACCACGGCCCGACACCAATCCAGACTGCGCTCGAAATGGCGCAGGCCGCGGGGCTGGATCTCGTCGAGATCGCCCCGAATTCCGCGCCCCCCGTCGCCAAGCTCCTGGACTACGGCAAATACAAGTACCAGGCGCAGAAGAAGGCGGCCGAGGCCCGCAAGAAACAACATGTCGTCGAGATCAAGGAGATCAAGCTCCGGCCGATGATCGACGATCACGACTATGACGTGAAGATGCGCTCGATGAAGCGGTTCTTCGAGGAAGGCGACAAGGTCAAGATCACCCTGCGCTTCCGCGGCCGCGAGATGGCCCACCAGGAACTCGGCTACCAGCTCCTGAACCGGGTGAAGGGCGACATTGGCGAGATGGCCAAGGTCGAGTCCGAGCCGCGTTTCGAAGGCCGCCAGATGGTCATGGTGCTGGCGCCGCGCTGAGCGGCTTCCTTCACCTCTCCCAGTCGAAGTCGGATATATCCGACTTCGGCCATTCCAGATGCCGAACTCGGGTGAACCCGAGTTCGGTTAGGAGAGGTCGGATCGCGGAACGCGATCCGGGTGAGGGGTTACAGCGCCTTTTTGGTCAAGAACCCCCTCACCCCGGCCCTCTCCCCAAAGGGGAGAGGGAGCCCGCAGTGCTTGTGGCCCCCACGCCGCGCCTGTTGAAAACTGCGCCCGCCTCTGCCATAACCCCGCCCGCTCGTCGCCCGGCTACATAGGGCTGCCGTGGCGACGAACCCCGCTCAATCCCGAGCACCCGCCTAAACCTTTGTGGTTGAAGGCATTTTTCGGCCGTTGCGGCCCGTCCGCAAGCGCGCCGTCAGGAGAGCCAAATGCCCAAGCTGAAGACCAAATCGGGCGCCAAAAAGCGCTTCAAGATCACCGCGTCCGGCAAGGTGAAGTACCAGCAGTCGGGCAAACGTCACGGCATGATCAAGCGGACGACCAAGACGATCCGCGAGCATCGCGGCACCAACGTGCTGTTCAAGACCGACGGCGACAACATCAAGAAATACTGGATGCCGAACGGCTGATCCGGATTTCGTCGCTTTATCCCGTTTGCTTTTCGACTAGCTGAAGGAGCCTCACCATGGCCCGCGTCAAACGTGGCGTTACCTCGCACGCCAAGCACAAGAAAGTTCTCAAGGCCGCCAAGGGCTATTACGGCCGCCGCAAGAACACGATCCGCATCGCCAAGCAGGCGGTGGAGAAGGCGAACCAGTACGCCTTCCGCGACCGCAAGCGCCGCAAGCGCACCTTCCGCGCGCTGTGGATCCAGCGC
>DASTGR010000457.1:0-4577 GCA_035718885.1 Pseudolabrys sp.
ACAGGGCCGTGAGGACACATCATGAAGAGCACAATGATCGCACTTGCCGCGGCCGCCTTCCTGGCCGCCGCGGTTCCCAATGCCGCGGAGGCGCGGTGCAACGGCTGTGGTGTTGCCGCCGGCGTCGTCGGTGGCCTTGCCGCCGGCGCCATCATTGGCGGCGCCATCGCCAACAGCCAGCCGCGCTATGTCGAGCCGGCACCGGTCTATGTCGAACCGCCCCCGCCGCCGGCCTATTACGTAGAACCGGCCGACGTCGAGCCCGTCTGCCATACGGTGCGCCGCCGCGTCTTCATCGACGGCGTCGGCTACCGCTGGACACGTGAGGACGTCTGCGACTGAGCGGAGCCAAGACAGAAATGCAGAACGCCCGGCCTCGCGCCGGGCGTTTTCTTTTTGCGCGGTCTATTTGCGCATGTGCGCGAGCACGGCCGCCGTCGGCCAGCAGTCGACCTTGAGCCCGTTCTTCTTCTGGTAGGCGCCGAGCGCGGCGCGCGTCAGCATGCCGGCCTTGCCGTCGAGCTTGTCGCGATAGAGCCCGAGCGCGGTCAGCCGCTGCTGCATGGTCTCGACTTCGCGCGTCTTCAATTGCGCGTTCTTGCTCCACGGGGTGACGAACGGCCCGGCACCGCCGATGCGGTCGGAGAGGTGGCCGACGAACAGCACGTAGAGGTCCGAATAATTGTAGTCCTTGAGCACGAAGTAGTTCTTGGTGGCGAGGAAGGCCGGCCCGTAGGCGCCCTCCGGCTGCAACAGCGAGGCGGCCGTCGCGAGTTCTCGCGCGCCGGGACGCCGCGCGCCGAGCGGCACGAAGCCGCGTTTCTCCCACTCGCCGATGCTCGCCGTCACCTCGGGCACGCCCATGGTGCAATCGGCATTGCCCGGCGCCTTGACCTCATAGGCCCAATGCACGCCGGTGACCCAGCCTTTGCCGGCGAGCTGCTTGGCGGCCGAGGCGAGCGCGTCGGGCACCGAGTGGAAGATGTCGGCGCGGCCGTCATGGTCGAAGTCGACGGCATATTTGTAGAATTCCGACGGCAGGAACTGGGTGAGCCCCATCGCGCCGCCCCAGGATGAGCGCATGTCGCCGCGCGGGACGCCGTCCTGGAGCATCTTCAGCGCGTGCAGGAACTCGTTGCGGAAGAAGTCCTTCCGCTTTCCCGTATAGGCCTGCGTCGCCAGCACCTGGAGCGCGTCATGCGGCAGCTTGTAGCTGCCATAGTCGGTCTCGCGCGCCCAGATCGCCAGCACGACATTGCCCGGCACGCCGAAGTCGCGGCTGATGCGGACGAGTGTGTCGTGGTACTGGGCGGCGAGTTGCTTGCCGCGCGCGGCAAGCCGCTGGAACGACGTCTCGCGCAGATATTGCGCCGGCGTCTGCACGAATTCGGGCTGTTGCGGCGCCTTCTCAGGCCGGCCCGGAATGGCGAGATCGGGAAGCGACAGATCGGGCTCGAGACCGGCGACCGCCTTATCGAAAGTCGCGCGCGACACGCCAAGTTGTTGCGCGGCCGGCCATTGCTCGGCCAGCCAGTGGCCGAAGGCCGCGTCCGCACGCGCATGTCCCGGCAGCGCGAGCAGGAAGAGCGAAACGAACGCGAGGACGAGTTGCGTCTTTGCCATGCCGGACCTGTGCCAAGCCATCTTGTTCGAATCGCGACCAGCCTAAGGCCACGCATGGCGTTGGCAAATTGTCTCGGCGCGGCGCCCCGACCGGCGAGAGGAAGCCCACTTGTGCCGGTCAGCGGCACCGTGTTCCCTACTGTCGGGGGCGGCAAGTAAATTTCAGAACGTCAAATTCAGCGACTTGCGTCGCTGCAACGGAGAACAACATGAGACGTCACTGGATTCGTGCAGCCGCCGCGGCGATCGCTTACCTCGCAGTGTCGGCAACGGGCGCGCTGGCGCAAGGCAGCACCATTCGCATCATCGTGCCCTTCGCCCCGGCTGGCTCATCCGACGTGCTGGCGCGCGTGCTCCAGGGCCCGCTCCAGGACGAGCTCAAGCAGACCATCATCGTCGAGAACCATGCCGGCGCCGGCAGCAATATCGGCACGGTCGATGTCGCGCGCGCCAAGCCAGACGGCAGCACGTTCCTGATCACCAGCAGCGCCTTCGTCGTCAATCCCGGACTGTACAAGAACGTGCCGTACAAGTTCGATACCGATTTCGAGCCGATGGCCCTGTTGCCGGTCGCGCCGAACGTGTTCGCGGTGAACCCGGCGAAAAGCGGCATCAACTCGCTCGCCGACGCGATCAAGATCGCCAAGGCCAATCCGCAGAAGCTGAATTATTCGAGCCCAGGCAACGGCACAACGCCGCAACTCACCATGGAGCTGTTCAAGCTCAAGCTCGGCATCACGCTCACCAACATTCCCTACAATGGCGGCGGGCCGGCGACGCAGGCGCTGATGGGCGGCAATGTCGACGTGCTCTCGACCGCACTGCCCGGCGCACAGTCGCAGATCAAGGGGGGCACGATGAAGGGCATCGCGCTGACGACAGCGGCGCGCTGGCCGACCCTGCCCGACGTGCCGACCTTCAAGGAGCTCGGCTACCCGGACATCGACCTCAACACCGAGCACTTCTTTCTCGCGCCGCATGGGACGCCGCAAGCGGTCGTCGATCGCATGAGCAAGGCGGCGCAGGCCGTGCTCGCCCGCGACGACGTGAAGAAGAAGCTGGTCGAGCTCGGTTACCTGAATGTCGTATCGGGGCCGGCCGAGGCGAAGGCGCGCATCGAGAAGGACGTCGCCTTCTACAAAAACCTGATCGCCGGCGCGAAGATCCCGCAAATCCAGTAAATCCGCGATACGCACGACGCCTCGACGCCGGTCGGCCGAAATGCCGGCCGGCGTCGCGCGTCAGTGGCCGTTGCGGCTGTAGGCCGACGCACTCAGCTTCTCGACATAGGCGATGCCGATCGCCGAGAGGATGAACAGGCCATGGATGATGGTCTGCCACATCACGCCGGCCTCGGTGAACGGCACGTCCGGCTTGCCGAGCGAGCCGGCATAAATGAACGTGCGCAGGAGATGGATCGACGAGATGCCGATGATCGCCATTGCCAGCTTGATCTTCAGCACGCTCGCATTGACGTGAGACAGCCACTCCGGCTGATCGGGATGGCGCTCGAGCTCGAGCCGCGACACGAAGGTCTCGTAACCGCCGACGATCACCATGATCAGGAGATTCGAGATCATGACCACGTCGATGAGGCCGAGCACGATCAGCATCATCTCCTGCTCGGTGTATTTGATGGCGCCCTCGACGAGGTGCCACAGCTCCTTGAGGAACAGGACGACATAGACGCCCTGCGCGACGATGAGGCCGAGATAGAGCGGCAATTGCAGCCAGCGCGAGGAGAAGATGAGCTGCGGCAAAGGGCGCAGCGCCGGCGCATCGGGCGGCACGCGCGGTTCGTCGGCGGTCATGGACATGGGTCGGTCACCCCGTTCGGGCGCGCAGCCGAAGGGCCGCGCGGCCCCGCCGATTTATAGGCGATTCGAGGTGCGGCAAGGATGGACTCATGCGGCGAGAGGCCGCGCGCGGGCGCCCTGCGTCGACCTCACAAAGGCGGAAACGCCGGCGGTGGAACGCGCCGCTTCGAGGCGGCTTCGTAAGCCGAGGCAATGTGCAACAGCACATCCTCCTTGCCGGGCTCGGCGCGGAACACCAGCGAGAACGGCAGGCCCGGCGCAGGAAGCATCGTCGGGGTGTCGGACGGCACGTGCCGATAGAGAGTCCCGTCCTCGCTCAGCCGATAGACCGGATCGTAAACGGTCGTGACGAAACCGGCCGGGATCAGCACTTCGGTCAGGCCCGCGTTCGGGCCGCTCAAGGATTCCCAAGTGAGATTGTTGCGGAAGCCCTGGCTCGCGCCGCCGATCTTGCCGGGCGGGAACGGCGTGTGCAGCCGCACCAGCGCGTCGAGCTTATTCTCGTAGATCACCATCATGTCGGCGCGGCGCAGGAGCTCGCGCAGCATCATGCGGTCCGCCGTCGCCTGGCGTTGGCCCAGCGGGCTGCGCAGATCGGTCACGTCGTCCCAGTCGAGGAAGCTGACGCGCTGATCGTCGCCCCAGAACTTCGAGCGCGCATTGAGCGCGGTAAAGTCGGCGAGCGTCTCGGTAAATCCTTTCTCCTTCCAGTCCGCAGCGCGGCGCGACAGGTACTGATTGATATGGAATCGGAACGCCGTCAGCGCCGCCTGGTGCTGCACCGTCGCAAGATCGAGATTCTTCGGCGGCGCGATGCGACCTTCCGACATGGCCAGCATGTAATCGATCGGCCGCATCGTGCCCGAACCGAACACCTTGCCGGGCTCGAACTCCGTCGGCGTGATCGCGGCGGCGAACTCCTTGAACAGCGGCTGACCGCTGGCGTCGAGACGGTAGAGAATGTCCGGCATGAATACCGGAATGAGCCGCGCCAGCGCCATGCGGTGATCGACCGTCATCCGTTCGCACGCCGGATCGGGCGTCCACAGCGGATCGGACGACTCGACGAGGGTCGCGCCGAGCCGGCGGCCGAGAACGTCCCTGATCTCCTGCGCCGCCGCGCCGGTGACCGGCTCG
>DASTGR010000458.1:0-4542 GCA_035718885.1 Pseudolabrys sp.
TTGCGGGAGGCAGCCTTGCGCGACTGGCTCGGCGAGGCAAAGGCCAAGCAGGTCTACCTCGTGCTGCGCGACAGCATCCTGAGCGGCGCGGCCGGTTTTGGCGTGCGGCTGCCGACGGAGCATGCGCTGGCGGAGACGCACGGCGTCTCGCGCGTCACGGTGCGGCGCGCGCTCGGCGAGCTTGCGCGCGAGAACCTTATCGAACGCCGCCGCAGCGCCGGCACCCGCGTCATCTACCAGCCGCCGGCGCCGATGACCGCCGACATCACCGGCGTGCTCGCCAATCTCGCCGATATGGGCCGTCGCACCGCCGTCCGGCTGGTCGCCTTCGACTACGTGCCGGCCGACGGCGCGGTCGCGCGCGCGCTCGGGGTTGCCCCCGACGCGCTTCTGCAACGGTCGGTGCGCGTGCGCGCGATCGACGGCGTGCCGTTCTCCTACCTGACCACGCATGTGCCGGAGAGCGTGTCCGTAACTTTCACCAAACAGGAATTGGCCTCGCGGCCGCTGCTCGAGCTTCTCGAGCGCGCAGGCGTCAAGGCCGAGCGCGCGCGCCAGCGGATCAGCGCGTCGTCGGCGTCCGCCGAGGTCGCGGCGACGCTCGACGTGCCGCCTGGATCGCCGCTGGTCGAGCTCGTCCGCGTCGTCCTCGACCAGGACGGCCGCGGCGTCGAGCATCTGCACGCGCTTTATCGGCCCGACCGCTACGCGCTCGAATTCGACCTCGTCCGCTCGGGCTCGGAGGAAGCCAAAGGCTGGTCACCTGTGATGGCCGCGCCGCGCCGGTCGACGGCGAGGCGTGCCGACCGGAAACGTTCGACGAAACGGATTGCATCCAAACTATCAAAGAAAAGGGGAGTGACATGACGATCAAGACGCTACCGTTCAGCCGCCGTCAGTTTCTTGCAACGACTGCCGCGGCCGCGGGCACGATCGCAATGCCGGGCATCCTGCGGGCGCAGGGCGCCGGCGTGAAGCTCGGCATCCTGCACCCGGTTTCGGGCGCGTTGTCCTATTCGGGCACGCAAGGCCGCCTCGGTGCGATGATGGCGGTCGACGAGATCAACGCCGCAGGCGGGATCAAGGGTCTCGGCAAGATCGATGCGATGCTCGGCGACGCGCTGTCGACGCCCGAGGGCGGTACCGCCGAAGTCGAGAAGATGAATTCGGCCGGTGTCGTCGGCATCGTCGGCGGCTATGCCAGCGCCATCTGCCTCGCGCTCAGCCAAGCGACGGCGCGCTACAATCTGCCTTATATCGTGGACGTCGGCGTCGCCGACTCGATCGTGCAGCGCGGCCTGAAGAACACGTTCCGCTTCGGCCCCGGCTTCGGCGTCATCGCCAAGACCGCCATCGCCAACCTTGTCGCGATGAACGACGCGGCCGGCAAGCCGGCCAAGACCGTCATGATCGTGCATGAGGATTCGCTGTTCGGCTCTGGCCTGGCAAAGCTCCTCAACGCGCAGCTTCCCACGCACGGCTTCCAGATCCTCGAGACCATCGCGCATCCGACGCCGACGCGCGACTTCAACAACGTCGTGCTCAAGATCAAGGCGCAGAACCCGGATCTCGTGATCCCGGCGAACTACTACAATGAGTACGTGCTGCTCGCCCGCACCATGCAGCAGCAGCACGTCAAGCCGAAGGGCATCTATTCGGTGCTCGGCGGCGCGGCGTCATCCTACAAATTCGTCAAGGAATTCCCGGAGGCCGCCAAATACATCATGGACTGCAATCACTGGTTCGACCCGAAGAACCCGAAGGCGCTCGACCTGAAGAAGAAGGTCGAGGCAAAGGGCCAGTTTTTCACCTATGAGGTCTATCTCAACTATTCGGCCGTCCTGCTCACTGCCGACGCGCTGACGCATGCCGGCGCCGCTGACCGCGCCAAGCTCACCGACGCGCTGGCGGCGTCGACCTTCGCCGGACACGTCATGCCCTACGGCCCGACCAAATTCGTCAACGGCCAGAACGAGGGCGCGGCGCCTGCCAATACGCAGGTGCTCGACAACGACATCAAGGTGATCCTGCCGGAGAAGTTCGCGCAGGCAAAGCCCGTCTTCCCGATGCCGGCCTGACGCCGGCTTTCGAACCGAACCTGATGCAGGCGGCGCATGGCGCGCCGCCTGCATCGAGCCTTTCTCAGAGTCGCGCGTGTTCTCACCCGTCATCCTCATTCCCGCCATCCTCAACGGTCTGATGACCGGGGCGGTGTATGCCCTGGTGGCGCTCGGGCTGACGCTCATCTACGGCGTGCTGCACATTATCAATTTTGCGCACGGCGCGCTGCTGAGCGCCGCCATGTTTGCGGCTTTCTTCGCCTTCCGCCTGCTCGGGCTCGATCCTTATGTCGCCGCCCTCCTGATCGCGCCCTTGTTCTTCGTGCTCGGCTACGGTCTCCAGCGCTTCGTCATCGGCCCGGCCTCGCATGGCGACGATCGCAATATGCTGCTCGTCACGCTGGGCGTGGCCATCGTCATCGAGAACGTGCTGCTCTACGCCTTCCGCGCCGACACGCGCACGATCGATCTGCCTTACGCCTTCCAGACCATCGACGTGGGCTTCACCTTCCTCGCCATCCCGCGCGTGATCGGCTTCGCCGCCGTGTTCGTCGTCGCGCTCGCGCTATGGGCAGTGATGAACCTGACCGATACGGGCAAGGCGATCCGCGCGGTGGCCAAGGAGAAGCTCGGTGCGGAACTGTCTGGCATCGACGTTGCGCACATCTATGCGATGACGTTCGGTCTCGGCACGGCCTGCGTCGCCGTCGCCGCGTGCCTCCTGATGCCGACCTTCTACGTCAACCCGACCGTCGGCGAGGCCTTCGTGCTCGTCGCCTTCACCATCGTCGTGCTCGGCGGCATGGGCTCCGTGCCCGGCGCCTTGATCGGCGGCCTCATCGTCGGTGTCGTCGAGAGCCTGTCCGGCCTCTTCCTCGGCGAGTCGCTCGGCCAGATCGGCATCTTTCTCGTCTTCATCGCCGTGCTGCTGGTGCGGCCGACCGGCCTGTTCGGAGCCAAGGCATGAAGGGGCTTGGCGCCATCGCCATCGTGGTCGCCGTGCTGGCGGCGGTGCCGCTCGTCGTCCATTCCAACACGGCGCTCAACTTCCTCGTCATCACGCTTTTGACGGCGCTGGCCGGGCAGGGGTGGAACATCCTTGGTGGCTATGGCGGGCAATATTCGTTTGGCCACGCCGCGTTTTTCGGCACCGGCGCCTATATCACGGCGGTCCTGCAAGTGCGCTACGGCGTCAATGCCTGGCCGGGATTTGCCGCCGGGATCGCCGCCGGCGCGCTGGTCGGCGCGGTCATCGGCGCGCTGACGTTCCGCGCAGGCCTGCGCGGCTCGTACTTTGCACTGGTGACGCTCGCCTTTGCCGAGGTGCTGCGCATCATCGCCAGCGTCGCGCCGATCACCGGCGCCGGTGTCGGCACGCTTATCAAGCTCGACCTGCACGCTTCGGCGCTCCAGTTCGAAAGCCGCGCCGTGTTCTACTGGGTCATCCTGGCGCTGCTTGCGGTGTCGCTCGTCATTGCGCGAGTAATCGAGAACTCGCGCTTCGGCGCCTGGCTGATCGCCGTGCGTGAGAACGAGGATGCGGCGCGCGCGCTCGGCGTCGATGCCTTCAGGGTGAAACTCGGCGCCATGACCATCTCGGCGGCGATAACCGCCGCCGCCGGGTGCTTCTACGCGCAGTATTTCCTCTTTATCGATTCCAGCATCGCCTTCGGCACGCGGATGTCGATCGAGGCGCTGCTGACGCCGATCATTGGCGGCGCCGGCACGGTGTTCGGGCCACTCGTGGGCGCGCTGGTGGTGAAGGCGCTCGGCGAGGCGGCCACGTATGTCGCGGGCGATGCGCCGGGTCTCAACTTGATCGTCTATGGCTGTGTGCTGGTGCTGGTCATCGCCTTTGCGCCGCGCGGCCTTATCGGCTTCGTCGCTGGTGCGCGCCGTCGCTTCGCGCGCGGGACGCGGGAGGTGGCGCATGGCTGAGCCGCTTCTTGCCGTCTCGAATCTGACTCGCCGGTTTGGCGGCCTCCTTGCCGTCAACGGCGTGTCGATCGCCGCCGAGGCCGGCCGCATCACCGGCCTGATCGGGCCGAACGGCGCCGGCAAGACGACGTTGTTTGCTCTGATCTCCGGGTTCGTTGCGCCGAATGAGGGGGAGATACGCTACGCCGGCAGCGGCATCACCAAATTGCCGACGCACGAGCGCGCCCGGCTCGGCATTGCGCGCACGTTCCAGATCGTTCAGCCCTTTGCCGGCCTCACCGTCCGCGAGAACATCGTCGTCGGCGCGCATCTGCGCCATCGCGCGCGTGCAGACGCTCTTGCGGCCGCCGACGTCGTCGGCCGCGAGGTTGGCCTGTCCGGCATGCTCGACCGGCCGGCGGAAACGCTCACCGTCGCCGGACGCAAGCGGCTCGAGCTTGCCCGCGCGCTGGCGACCGAGCCGAAGCTTCTGTTGCTCGATGAGGTTCTCGCGGGCCTCAACCCGACCGAGATTCGCGAGATCGTGCCGGTGATCCGCAAATTG